>NZ_JBXWSH010000001.1:0-377887 GCF_059613325.1 Ruegeria sp. BHSA191 | reverse complement strand
GTTTCTCCGGTGCGGATGCGAATGGCTTGTTCGACGGGCGAGACGAAGATCTTGCCGTCGCCGATCTTGTCGGTCTTGGCGGCCGCGACGATGGCCTCGATGGCGGCATCGACCTGATCGTCTTCCAGAACGACCTCGACCTTCACCTTGGGAAGAAAGTCGACGACGTATTCGGCGCCGCGGTACAGTTCGGTATGCCCTTTCTGACGACCGAACCCCTTGACCTCGATGACGCTGAGGCCCTGCACGCCCACGTCTTGGAGCGCTTCTTTCACTTCATCCAGCTTGAACGGCTTGATGATCGCTTCGATCTTTTTCATTCCGGCTCACCTCGCATGGTTGTCAGAACCGCAGTCACCACGTCTAAGATCACGGGGCAATCCGAATGCGGGTTTGCGAGCCAGCCGGGCGGTGCAAAACGAAGGGCGGTTTAAAAAATGGGCGACTTGCACAAAAAATGGACGAAACTGAATCGGCAGGAGGCATGACATGGCGGAATTGCTGACGGCAGCGCAGATGCGGGCGATCGAGCAAGAGGCAATCGAGTCTGGTCAGGCCACCGGGCTGGATCTGATGGAGACGGCCGGGCGTGGCATTTTCGAGGCGATTTTAGAAGAATGGCCCGATCTTGCCAAAGAACCCCAGCGTGCGGTTGTCCTGTGCGGCCCGGGCAACAATGGCGGCGACGGATTCGTGGTGGCGCGTCTGATGCGGGACTGGGGGTGGGAGGTCGGTGTGTATCTTTTTGGCCAACCTCGAAAACTGCCGCCGGACGCCAAGGTGAATTTTGACAGGTGGACGGCGCTGGGCGGGACCGTTCAGGCCGTCGAGGCCTTTACTGGTCCGCCACCGGAGCGTCCCTCGGTGGTGGTGGATGCCCTGTTCGGAACGGGCTTGTCCCGCAGGCTCGACTCGGCAGTCAAGCAAGTGCTCGGGTTGCTGGGAGTGATGCGTCAGGGGCCTTCTCCGGTTCGGGTGGTCGCGGTGGACATGCCGTCGGGATATTGCGCAGACAGCGGCCGCCCGTTGTTCGAAGCGCACGCCAATTCGGGTGCCGACCTGACGGTGACCTTCGAATGCCCCCGGCTGGGGCATCGGTTGGCCGAAGCGGCGGCCGTCTCGGGCAAGGTGGCGGTCAAGCCGCTGGGGATCCGGCGCCGCGAAGGCGGTGCGCTGTACAACAGCAAGACGCCGATCGCGCGAGACTGCCGAGTGCTGCCGCATCTGCTGACCAAGGCCGGTGCCGGGCACAAATATGCGCATGGTCATGCACTGGTCCTGACTGGTGGCTCCGGCAAGACCGGAGCCGCGCGGCTGGCCGCGCGCGCGGCACTGAGGATCGGGGCGGGGTTGGTGACTCTGGCGGTGCCGCCGTCTGCCCAGTCGGAGGTGGCCGGCCAGATCACCGCGCTGATGTTGCGGCGGGTCGACGGGGCGGCGGGCCTGACCGAGGTTCTGGGGGATGAGCGCCTGAATGCGCTCTGCATCGGGCCGGGGTTGGGGCTTGAGCGTGCGCGCGAACTGGTGCCGGTGGCTCTTGGGGGCGGCGATGTATCGCCTCGGCCGGCAGTACTGGACGCGGATGCGCTGACCGCCTTCGCCGACGCGCCCGAAGCACTGTTCCGCCTTCTTCGCGAGAATTGCGTTCTGACCCCCCATGGTGGCGAGTTCGCGCGCCTGTTCCCGGATCTTGCGGCCCGGCTGGCCGAAATTCCGATCAAGGGGCCGGCCTATTCCAAGGTCGATGCCGTGCGCGACGCTGCAAAGCGTGCGGGTTGCACAGTTCTGTTCAAGGGCGCGGATACGGTCATCGCCGCGTCGGATGGCCGCTGTATCGTCAATTCGGCCCACCACGACCGCGCCGTTCCCTGGCTGGCGACGGCCGGGGCGGGTGATGTGTTGTCGGGGTTCATCGCAGGGCTGCTGGCGCGCGGGTTCTCCGCGCCGACGGCGGCCGAGATCGCCGCCTGGCTGCATGTCGAGTGCGCCCGCAGTTTCGGGCCTGGCCTGATTGCCGAGGATCTGCCCGAACAGCTGCCGGAGGTGCTTAGACTGTTGCAGGTATGAACTCTGGGTGACATTTCCAGTACAAATCACCGGATTTCCGGCGAATTTCTGCCGTCAAGCCTGCGCAATTGCAGAGCCAGTGTTTGCTATATGCATGGCCAAGTGGCAGAATTCATTCGCAGCTTTGATGATGTTGCGAAGTGGAAAAGTTAAAGCATTGAAAAAACTTTGTATCTTGGCGTAATCGCGTCGCAGTGTGTGGCGAAATTGCAATGTCCGGCCATGGTGGGCGGAGGACCACTGGAACCGCAAGGTTCGACTGAACATCTGAGCAGTATCCGAAACCTGAAGCATTCATGGTGAACGACATGACACTTAATCTCAGACTTCCCTCGGCCGCAGCGCTGCTGGCGGCCACCACGGCGATCCCCGCCGCGGCTGAAATGAAATACGAAAACAACTCGGGCGGATATGTCCTTCTGTACGGGCAACTGAGCCCGGCAATCATCTCGGTGGATGATGGTCAGGATACTGACACCCGCCTTCTGGACAACGACCTGTCCAACAGCCGCGTCGGCCTGAGCCTGCTGCAGCCCTTCGGACAGAACGAGTTCACCTTTCGCTTCGAGACCGCGCTGGGTCTGCCGAACTCGACCGAGTGGAACCAGAACGGCACCAATTTCAGCGGCTGGACCCGTGAAGACATCCGCTATGTCGATTTCGGGCTGAAGGGCAGCTGGGGTAAATTCTCGGCCGGTCAGGGCAGCATGGCATCGGACGGGGCGGCGCAAACCGACCTGTCCTATGTGGGGACGGCGCTGTATTCCTATACGGCCGACGAAAACTCGGGCTTCTTCTACCGTGGAACCAACGGGGCCCTGAGTGGCATAACCGTGGGCGATAGCACCAGCAACTTTGACGGCGCGCGCCGCGGCCGCGTGCGGTATGACACCCCTGACTTCAGCGGATTCTCGGCCAGCTTCGCCTATGGCCAAAACATCCTGTCAAGCAGCGATGACGACGACTATTACGACGTGGCGGTGAACTACAACAACACCTTCGCCGGTGGTGTCGAGTTTGCGGCCAGCCTCGCCTATGCCGTGCGCGACTTCGACAATGGGTCGGGCGAGCGCAACGATACCGTGGGGTCGGCCTCGGTGCTGCTGCCCAGCGGGTTCAGCTTTACCGCGGCGGCCGGCAGCCGTGACAACGTCGCAGGCCAGAGCGACCCGAGTTTCTGGTACACCAAGATCGCCTATGAAGGCGACTGGGTGTCCTGGGGCAAGACGGGCGTCGGCATCGACTATTATGATGGGTCGGACTTCGACACTAATGGCTCCAGCACTGAATCCTGGGGCGTCGCCGTGGTCCAGCGGATCGACAGCATCAACACCGATGCCTACCTGAAATACCGCAACCACGATTTCGACGACGGCACATCGTTCGACAAGAACGAAGCCTGGGTTCTGGGCGCGCGCTGGAAGTTCTGATCGCGTCAAACCGTCAATCCAAGCGCCCCGGCCCGGTCCGGGGCGTTTTTTGTAGGGCAGGGCGGCAAATCGGAGCCGAACAGGCACCTTGCCCCTTGCCCTTCGGCGGCTGGGCAAATAGAAGGCGTCAAATTTGCCCGGCGCGCCCGTTTTGCGCGCCCCGAATCCTATGGGGACTACCAGAATGCAGGTTACCGAGACGCTGAACGAAGGTCTGAAACGCGGCTACAACATCGTTGTCACCGCCGCCGAGCTGGACGAGAAGGTCAACGAGAAACTGGCCGAAGCCCAGCCGGAAATCGAGATGAAAGGTTTCCGCAAAGGCAAGGTGCCGATGGCGCTGCTGAAAAAGCAGTTCGGCCAGCGTCTGCTTGGCGAAGCCATGCAAGAGACCATCGACGGCGCCATGAACAAGCATTTCGAGGAGAGCGGCGACCGTCCCGCCCTGCAGCCCCAGGTCAAGATGACCAACGAGGACTGGAAAGAAGGCGACGACGTTCATGTCGAGATGACGTACGAGGCGCTGCCGGAAATCCCCGAGGTTGATCTGAAGTCCGTTAAGCTGGAAAAGCTGGTGGTCAAGGCCGACGACGCCGCCGTGGAAGAGGCTCTGAAGAAACTGGCCGAAACCGCGCAGGATTTCAAAGCTCGCCGCAAGGGCTCGAAGGCGAAAGAGGGCGATCAGGTCGTCATCGATTTTGTTGGCAAGATTGACGGTGAGCCCTTCGAAGGCGGTTCGGCCGAAGACTATCCGCTGGTTCTGGGATCGAACAGCTTCATCCCCGGTTTCGAGGATCAACTGGTCGGCGTGAAGGCCGAAGAGGTGAAGGACGTGACCGTGTCCTTCCCTGAGGAATACGGAGCCGAGCACCTGGCCGGCAAAGAGGCCGTGTTCACCTGCACCGTGAAAGAGGTGAAAGAGCCCGTCGCAGCCGAGATCAACGACGAGCTGGCCCAGAAATTTGGTGCCGAGGATCTGGACGCGCTGAAAAAGCAGATCGCCGAGCGCCTGGAAGCCGAATATGCCGGCGCCTCGCGAGCGGTGATGAAGCGCGCCCTGCTGGACGAGCTGGATAAGATGGTGTCGTTCGATCTGCCGCCGACCCTTGTCGAGGCTGAAGCCAAGCAGATCGCGCACCAGCTGTGGCACGAAGAGAACCCCGACGTCCAGGGCCATGATCACGAAGAGATCGAGCCCACCGAAGAGCACACCAAGCTGGCCGAGCGCCGCGTGCGCTTGGGCCTGCTGCTTGCCGAACTGGGCCAGAAGGCCGAGGTGGAGGTCACCGATGCCGAGATGACCCAGGCGATCATGAACCAGGCCCGCCAGTATCCGGGGCAAGAGCGTCAGTTCTTCGAATTCGTTCAGCAGAATGCTCAGATGCAGCAGCAACTGCGCGCGCCGATCTTCGAAGACAAGGTCGTCGACTATGTGGTCGAATTGGCCGATGTCACCGAGAAGGAGGTCGGCAAGGACGACCTGCAGAAGGCCGTCGAAGCGCTGGAAGAGGAATAACAATCTCCGTCAGCCGGAAACCGATTGACCGGAATGTTTATAGGCCCCCGCGCAGGGGGCCTTTTCTTTTGTCTGCCCCGTGTCAGAAGACCCCCCCAAATAAAAAGCGGAGCCGCCTGGAATGGGGCGGCTCCGCATGGGTGGCTTTTGTTCTTATGAGGTGAGGGGGTCAGGCCTCATGAGCAAAAGCACGGGGGGTCTGAAGGAGAGCTGTTTTCTGTTCGGGCGTGAACTGGTCCGACAGCGCCTCGATAAGGTTCAGCACGGCCTGGCGTTCAGATTCGGTCTTGGCCGCGGCCATCTGTTCGACGAAATAGGTTTCGAGCTCGGACAGGGGTTTGTGATCCCGGTTCGCCGGCGACAATTGCGTTGTCTCGATTCTGTCGAACAGGTCGCGGGCCTGCTGGTCGCTCAGGAACACGTCATGGTCGATTCCCGCGTAGTTCCGGATGGACGTGATCCGCTCTTCCGAGCAATCCATCAGGGCAGCCATGGCTACAACCTTGCCCATCGGTTTGGCTGTTCCGACATAGTCATACGGCGCATTGCCCGAACGTTGCAGCACGCGGTTCATGACCGGGTCGATGACGGCCACTGCGTCCATGACGCCGGCTTCCATCGCGTATTCGAAGGAACCGATCATCACCTCGCTGGTAACATAGGACACTGAGTTCTTGCCCCGTCCGCGACCAAGTTTCTTTGTATCGACACAGAAACGCGTCGCTTCCCACACTTGGGCGCTGCGGATCGGCGGCTCACCATCCAAGATCGAGTTGAACACATCGGCCAGCATATGCGGACCGGTCGTCTGCAAGAGACGCATACAGCCGACAACATCGCCCTCGTCGCTGATGCTGACAACATGGGCAGGATTGAGGTCGTCGAAATGATCGCGTTCCCGGCCATCCTTAATGTTTACTTCCCAGCCCAAGCGATCCCCGAAAACGCGTGCGCGCAGCTTGAACATTTCGTCCAGGACGTCTTTGAATTTGTGCTGGTTGATACCATCAATTACGATGATCATTCCATCCCCCTACAGTCTGGTTACCGTGAAGTTTAGATTAACCAACTTTGGAAACATGACTATTGGGGATTTCCCGTAATTTTCTGCCTTAATTCGGTCAGCCGGGGTAGATCAAGCCCAGGCCGATGGCTCGGCCGATCGCCTGCGCAGTGGTCAGAGCGCCAAGTTTCTCGCGTCCGGACCGCAAGTGGACTTCGACCGTACGATGAGAAATGCACAGAATATCTCCGATATCCTGCTGTGACTTGCCTTCGGCAACCCATTGCAGAATCTCTTTTTCGCGCGAGGACAGAGTTGGCAGGTACAAGGCTTTGGCCAGAACCCCCGATTGCATCACCGTGTCATGCGCCTGAACCGCCGCCATCTGAAGGTCGCCCATGACATGGCGTTTGAGCTTCTTCCATTCCGAATCCGAGCAGTCTTTGGTGACGCTCAGCAGCCCGCACTCGCCGTAAGGACCGCGGACGGGGACGGTCAGGCCTCGGTCGGTGATTCCAAAATCATGTGCATCGCGGAATACCGCATTGAACTTGTCATCGTGGTTGAAACGGCTCCAATCGACCGGCGCGATGCTCAGGGCCGATTGGTACAGAGTGGGATCAAGATGATGATAGCCCTGCGTCCCATAGTGTATCTTCCATTCTTCTGGATAGTTGGCATAGCCTTGCACGTCACCCTTCACGGGATGCGTGGTGGCATAGGACGCATAGTCGAAGCCGAGTTCGTTACAGACAGAATCAATGATGTCGAAGGCCGACCGTTCCCCATGGTCAATCGCGGCCAAGTCGATAAGTTTCACCAGTCCAACCTTTGTTCCGTTGGCATTTTCCCCCGAAATGCCGGTTCTGTCCCTTTAATGTATCGACGTTGCGTCAAGTGTTGAGCAAGACGCAAGCTTTTTGTGCATATCATATTGTCGTTTTGGGTGCCATTGCCAACGGTCGGAGCGAATTTTTTGAAACCGCCGAGCGGGATCGCCGCATTGCGGATCGTCATGATCGGATCGCGCCGTAGCCTGGTGACCCCGATAAGTCGGGACGCAGTCCCGTTTCCACCAGCATGCCGCGCGCCTTGGCCTCGGGGTAGTAGCCCTTGGCATAAAGAAATATGGCCCGATCCATGTCGCCGTCCGACAGCATCCAGGCGCCCCGCAGGTATTTCCCGGCAAACTCGAGATTGGTGTCGGCATCCAGCAACCCCTCGGGCTTGCCCTTGTAACCCATTGATCTTGCAGTCGCAGGCAGGATCTGCAGCAGGCCGTAATACGGTCGGTTCACGGCCCAAGGGCGGTGGGTACTCTCGCGGATTGCCAGTTTGTGCACCAATTCCCGTGGCAGCCCGTAGTGGTCGGCCCACTTGTTGATCGATGCCCTCAATTGGGGTGTTTCGTTCGGGTAGAGCGGCGGATCGAATGTCGCGGTGCGCGATACCACGTCCGGGTTCGGGGTGCCGCACGCAGCCAAAGGCGCAACCATAAGCAATTTCAGAAAACCGCGGCGATATTTGTCGGGCATGGGGCTCTCCTGTCACTTTGCGACCATGATAAGATTGCAACACCGCGCTGCAAGCAGAGGGCAGGGCGTCGGCTGAATGCTGCCCGATCGGCCAGCAAAAGAAAAAGGCCACGCGTCTGCGCGGCCTTTCCCAAAACAGGTTCGTCGAGAACTCAGGCCTTGGCTTCGTCGCCTTCGGCCGGGGCCTCAGCGGCCAGATCTTCATCGTCCGAAGCGGCAGAGCCGATGTCGTCGAACAGTTCGGCGATCTCGAAATCGGCAGCTGCCTCTTCCTCGGCGGCCAGTTCCTGGATCGATTTGCCCGAGGCCTGCAGTTCGGCTTCTTCTTCCGAACGGGCGACGTTCAGCTTGATCTCGACCTCAACCTCGGGGTGCAGGCGCACTGCAACGGTGTGCAGGCCCAGTTCCTTGATCGGGGCAACCAGCGCGACCTGCTTCTTGTCGACGCTGAAACCGGCTGCGGTTGCGGCTTCGGCGGCGTCACGCGGGGTGACCGAGCCGTACAGCGCGCCAGCGTCCGACGCCGAGCGAATCACGATGAACTGCTGACCGTCCAGCTTTTCGGCCAGGGCTTCGGCTTCTTTCTTGGTTTCCAGGTTGCGCGCTTCCAGCTGCGCTTTCTGGGCTTCGAAGGATGCGATGTTGGCTTCCGATGCGCTCAGAGCCTTGCCCTGGGGCAGCAGGTAGTTGCGCGCGTAGCCGGGCTTGACGTCGACGACATCGCCCATCTGACCCAGTTTCGCGACGCGTTCCAGAAGGATAACTTGCATGTCAGTCTCTCCTTACTTCACGGCGTAGGGCAGCAGGGCGAGGAAGCGGGCGCGCTTGATGGCGCGGGCCAGTTCACGCTGCTTCTTGGCCGAAACGGCGGTGATGCGCGACGGAACGATCTTACCGCGCTCGGAAATGTAGCGCTGCAGCAGACGGGTGTCCTTGTAATCGATCTTGGGCGCGTTGTCGCCCGAGAACGGGCAGACCTTGCGGCGGCGGAAAAACGGTTTTGCGGCCATGGTTTGGTGTCCTTTCCTCAGGCGTTGATCAACGGCGCTCGCGGCGGCCTTCGCGCTCGTCGCGCTTCTGCATCTGAACCGACGGGCCTTCTTCGTGTTCATCGACCTTGATGGTCAGAACGCGCATCACGTCGTCATGCAGGCGCATCAGGCGCTCCATTTCCTGAACGGCGCCGGCGGGGGCGTCGGTCTTCAGGAAGGCATAGTGGCCCTTGCGGTTCTTGTTGATCTTGTAGGCCATCGTCTTGACGCCCCAGTACTCGCTGTCGACGAGCTTGCCGCCGTTGTCAGCAAGTACGGTGCCAAAGTGTTCGATCAGGCCCTCGGCCTGCGCGTTGGACAGGTCCTGACGCGCGATCATTACATGCTCATACAGTGGCATGTTCACTCCTGTTTGTATCAAGGCGCATTTCATAGGCGGGGCCAGAAACCTTCGCGACCCTGCCACGAGAGGCTGCGCGATTCATGCGATTTGCGAAGGATGGCTCGGTATACACGTTTCTGGCGGGGGGGCAAGACCTGTCGGGGTTTGCGTCTGGGGCTGCCGTTTTTCCACCCCATTAACACCCCGCCGCCCAATTCCTGACGCTTTTCGAGCCGACTCTTTCGACAAATCCGGCACCCACTGGGGCCACTGAACACGGACATGGACAGGGTAAAAGAAGATGGCGGTCACGAACACCAACACGTTCCAGCAGGCACAGACCGGCAAGGCCTATGAAAAATCGGTGCCGGTGCTGATCACCTTCGCTCCAAACTGGAAGGCGCGGCTGGTGCTGTTTCGCGTGGTCGGCGCAGCGCTGATCATCGCGGCTTTCTCGATGTGGCTGATGCCGGGGTCGATTTCCGGTGCAGAGGTCTGGGGGTTCAAGCTGACCGTCTCGATGCTGTTCCTACTGTTGGGGGTCAGCCTGCTGACGATAGAAGTGCTGGACCCGCGTCCCGACGCCTATTTCGATCCGATCCGTCGCGAAGTGCGGGTTTTGCAAAAAAATGAAAACGGTCGCCCCAAAACCGTTCTGCGCCGGTCCTACGAAAGCCTGGGCGGCGCCCGCTTTGCCGACGACCAGGTCGAACTGTTCGAGGTGGATGGCAGCCTGTTGATGAAGCTGCCCTTGCAATCGGCGGATGTCAGCCGAGCGCTCAAGGGTCAACTGAGCGGAAACGTGACGATTTTCGCCTGAAACTCGGTCTGTTCAAAAAAGAACAGAACTTGTGAGATTTAAATGGATTGTGTGCCGCCCATGGGCGGCACATTTTCTTTGGCAAGCAACCCAGTGGGTTTGCGTTTACATTATTTTTGGAGATCGACATGAAAACCACCCTTCTTGCAGCCGCGCTTGCCGCCACTGCCACCGCTGCCTTCGCCGCGCCCGAGAAATACGTTCTGGACTCCAGCCACAGCCAGGTGATCTTCAGCTACAATCATCTGGGCTTTTCGACCACCACCGGCATGTTCTCGGGCTTTGAGGGCGAGATCATGTTCGACCAGGAAGACCCCGCCGCGTCTAGCGTGACCGTGTCGATGCCGGTCATGTCGATGATCACCGGCTGGAAGCCGCGCGAAGATCACTTCATGTCCGAAGACTTCTTTGCAGCGACCGAGGACGAGATGGTAACTTTCACCTCGACCAGCATTGAGGTGACCGGTGAGACCACCGCCAAGATCACCGGCGACCTGACGTTGAACGGCGTGACCAAGCCGGTTGTTCTGGACGCCAAGCTGAACCAGGTGGGCGAGCACCCGATGGCCGGCAAGCCCTGGGCAGGCTTTGATGCGACCACGACACTGGTGCGCAGCGACTTCGGCTTGGGAAAGTTCGCGCCGTTCGTCAGTGATGAAGTTGCAATCCAGATTTCGATCGAGGCGCAGAAGGCCGACTGATCCGTTCCAGGATGTGAAAGAGAAAACCGCCGGCGGCCTGCGCCTCGGCGGTTTTTTCATGCACGTGGCGCGCTTATTCTGCGCTGCGCGTAGAGGTCAGATTGACCGCGACGGTAACGCCAAAGGCCAGCGAATCCTCCTGTGGCAGGGTCTCGCCAATGCCGAAATCCAGCCGATTCAGATCGACCGAGCCTGACATCCGCGCTGTGTCGCCCTGCAGGTCGAGGGCGAAGGGCAGCACGATGTCGACGGACTGGCCGCGGATGGTCAAAGGGCCACGCGCCTCGTAGCCGGTCTCGGTCTTGACCAGATCGGCCTGGAACCGGGCGGTGGGAAATTGGGCAGCGTCGAAGAAATCGGGGGCCATGGCCTGATCTGTCACGCTGCCCAGGCTCAGCGAGCCGATCGACACCGTCACGTCCGCGGTCCCCGCCGGCCCCGGCGCACCAGGGTCGTCGAAGTTGATGGCGGCCGTCCAATCGGCAAACCGGCCGGTCACCGGGTTGCCCAACTGGGTGATCGTGATCGCCAATTCGCCGTCCTGCACCTGCCAGTCCGATTGAACCTCTGCCAATTCTGTAGAGCCAGCATCGGCCTGAGTCCCGGCGCCAAGCATCCCGGTCGCCCAGCCGCCCGCCAGTACCGCGACCCAGACGACCGCTGCCGCAGCTGCCGGCGCCGCAGAATGTGTCTGGTCAGGCGGGGTCGGCGCGTCGGACCGCCCCGGCAGCATCCGGCGCAGGGTCGAATCCTTATCGATGACGTGGTGCTTGAGCGCTCCCGCCACGTGCAGAAACACGGCGACCACCAGCACCAGCATGAACAGCCAATGCAGCGCGGCCATCAATTCGGCGAGGTGCGGAGATTTCGGCACCAGCGGCAGGTTCTGTCCGAATGGCCACAGGATGGGCGCAAAGCCCTCGGTCGCGGCATGGTCGATCCAGCCCGACAGCGGAACCAGCACCAAAGACCCGTACAGCAGCCAATGCACCGCATCGGCGGCGAAGGCCTCGGGCTTGTTGTCGGCGTTCAGCAGACCCGGCTTGGGTTGGCTGAGCGCCCACAGGATGCGCGCCAGTGCCACGAAGAACACCGTGATCCCGACGGTCTTGTGCAGCGAAAACAGGCGGGCGGCGCGGGCGATGTCGGCCTCGGACGAGGGGATCGCCGGGTCTGAGATCGCATGTGCCAGGTCATTGGCGATCCAGCCGAGCGGTAGCGCGGTAAAGATCAGCAGGGCTGTCACCCAGTGAAAGGTCTTGGTCACGCTGCCATAGCTAGCAGGGGTGTTGGTCAGGGGCATGGGTGGTACGCTCCGGAATTGGCTTCTGCGCCAAGGTAGCGGCCCCGCGGGGCGACACAATAGCGTGCTGCGCACAGACAGGGTGCCATAATGCAGAGTGCAGGCAAAGCTTGTGCCAGACCGCCACTCGGTTTACACCCCGCGCAACCTGACGTCATCCAAGAGGTCGCAATGACAATCGCGTTTGTTTTTCCGGGGCAGGGCGCCCAGACCATCGGCATGGGCAAGGCGCTGGCCGATACCTATCCCGCCGCCAAAGCCGTGTTCGACGAGGTGGACGAGGCGCTGGGCGAGAAGCTGAGTACCCTGATCTGGGAGGGCGACATCGAAACCCTGACCCTGACGCAGAACGCGCAGCCGGCGCTGATGGCCACGTCGATTGCGGCGATACGCGCGCTGGAGTCCGAGGGCGTTCAGGTCACTCGGGCGGCTTTCGTCGCGGGCCATTCCTTGGGTGAATATTCGGCTCTGGCTGCGGCCGGCGCGCTCAGCGTGGCCGACACGGCTCGCCTGTTGCGCACCCGCGGTCAGGCCATGCAAAGCGCCGTGCCGGTGGGCGAGGGCGCGATGGCTGCGATCTTGGGGCTGGACCTGGATGCGGTGCGTGCCGTGGCCGAGGAAGCGGCACAGGGCGACGTGTGCCAAGCCGCCAACGACAACGATCCCACGCAGGTCGTGGTGTCGGGGGCGAAGGCTGCCGTCGAACGCGCGGCCGAGATCGCGAAGGCAAAGGGCGCCAAGCGCGCCGTGATGCTGCCGGTCAGCGCCCCGTTCCATTGCGCCCTAATGCAGCCCGCCGCCGAAGTGATGGCCGAAGCGCTGGCAAGCGTCGAAATCAAGGCGCCGGCTGTTCCTCTGGTGGCCAATGTCCGCGCCGAGGCGGTGACCGATCCCGACCTGATCCGTCAATTGCTGGTCGAACAGGTCACCGGTTCGGTCCGCTGGCGCGAATCCGTTCAGTACATGGTGGCCCAGGGCGTGACCGAAGCTTGGGAGATAGGCGCGGGCAAGGCGCTGTCGGGCATGATCCGCAAGATCGATCGGGCCGTGGCCTGCACCGCCGTTGGCACGCCGGAAGACGTTCAAAAAGCGCTGCAGGCAGGCGAATAACCTAAAGTTGGTCCGACAGGACACTCGAAAAGGATGCAGGTATGTTTGATTTGACTGGAAAATGCGCCCTGATCACCGGGGCTTCGGGCGGGATCGGGGGCGAGATCGCACGCACCTTGCACGCCGCAGGGGCCACTGTGGGCCTGTCGGGCACGCGCGTAGAGCCGCTGCAGAAACTGGCGGATGAACTGGGCGAGCGTGCTCATGTCCTGCCGTGCAACCTGGGTGACGCCGAGGCCGTGGCCGCGCTGCCGAAGCAGGCCGCCGAGGCCATGGGGTCCGTTGATATTCTGGTCAACAACGCAGGGATAACCCGCGACAACATTTTCATGCGCATGTCTGATGAGGAATGGCAGAGCGTGATCGACGTGAACCTGACCGCGACCGCCAAGCTGTGCAAAGGCGTTCTGCGGGGCATGATGAAGGCGCGTTGGGGGCGCATCATCAACATCTCGTCCGTTGTCGGTGCAACCGGCAACCCGGGTCAGGTGAACTATGCCGCGTCCAAGGCGGGCATGGTCGGCATGACCAAGTCGCTGGCCTACGAGGTCGCAAGCCGGGGCATAACAGCAAATGCGGTTGCGCCGGGTTTCATCACGACCGCGATGACCGAAAAGCTGACCGACGACCAGAAGGCCGGCATCCTGGCGCAGGTGCCCGCCGGTCGGATGGGCGAACCGTCGGAAATCGCGGCGGCCGTGCTGTATCTGGCAAGCCCCGAGGCGGGCTATGTGACCGGAACCACCTTGCATGTGAACGGCGGCATGGCCATGTTGTAGGCGCATCGCGGGGCAGGTGCGAAAGCGTTTGCCTCTTGCGTCGTCTGTGCTATAGGCGGCGCATGTAATTAGGGGCCGGGCGTTCAGGTCGGCCTTCTACTTTCCCGGAGACCCGGGACCCAAACCGCCCGGATCGGGCAAATCAAGGCCACCCCGAGCGGGCAAGGGCAGAACCGGGCAGACCGCCCTGAAATGGAATGAGGAATAGACATGAGCGACGTCGCAGATCGCGTTAAAAAGATCGTTGTTGAGCACCTGGGTGTTGAAGAGGACAAAGTCACCGAGAACGCGTCCTTCATCGACGATCTGGGCGCGGACAGCCTGGACACCGTTGAACTGGTCATGGCTTTCGAAGAAGAGTTCGGCATCGAGATCCCCGATGATGCAGCCGAAACCATCCAGACCTTCGGCGACGCCGTGAAGTTCATCAGCGAAGCTTCCTGATCGCTTTGAATTATTGGGAAAACGGCGCTTCCGGGCAACGGAGGCGCCGTTTTTCTTTGCGCCGGCCATTTCCGGCTTGCCTCGCACGGCCAGGATTTGCTCTGCTCTGGATGTAGGCAGGTTCTGAACGGGCAAGGGCATGATAAGATCCACCCCGACGATCAATACCGCGCGGCTGACCCTGCGCGGGATGCGACCCGAGGATTTCGAGCGGTTCGCCCACATTTGGCGCGACCCGGATGTCGTGCGTCATATCGGCGGCAAGCCCCGCACACGCGGCGAGGCCTGGGATTCCTTTCTGCGCAATGCGGGCCATTGGCAGATGGCCGGGTTCGGCCAATGGGGCGTGCTGCTGCAATCGAATCGCACTTTGATAGGTCAGGCGGGGTTCTTTTTCGGCAACCGCTGTCTGGGCGAGGACTTCGACACCTTCCCCGAAGCCGGCTGGGTCCTGGCGCCCGAGGCGCATGGGCAAGGCTACGGGTTCGAGGCCGCGCAGGCCGCGCATGACTGGTTCGACCGGATCATGCCGGGCCCGCTGGTGGCGATGATAGATGCCGATCATCAGCCGTCGCAGCGACTGGCCGCCAGGCTGGGCTATGTCGCACTGCGCGAAACCCGGTTTCGCGACACGACCGTCAAACTGTTTCGTCGGGATGGCCCGCCCGCGCGTTTCTGAAACGCAACTTTCCGCTTGTTGCCGCAAATGGCTCTCGGTTTGCCGAAACTGGGAAGCGAAGGCCGTTGGCGGCCGCCTATGCTATCGTGGAAATCCGGAACGACTGGGCAGAGGAGTTGGCTCATGAGGATCTATCCCACGATGGAATTGCAGAATAGCCGGTGCGTAACCCTGGAAAAGGGCCGCCTGGACGAGGCGCTGATCTGGCATGTCGATCCGGTGGAAACTGCCCAAGGCTGGGCCGCAGCGGGGGCGGAATGGATGCACCTGACCGATTTCGACGCGATCGAAGGTCGCGACACCAATGCGGAACTGGTTGAACGAATTATCAGAAGCGCGGAAATTCCCGTGCAACTGGCTGGCGGTATGCGCTCGCGCGAGCAGATCGAACACTGGATCGACAAGGGGGCCGGGCGCATCGTGATCGGAACACTGGCGGCGCGTGATCCGCAGTTGGTCAAGGAACTTGCCAAGCTGCATCCCGACCAGATCGTTCTGGCGGTGGATGTCTGGCAGGGCTATGTGATGACCGAGGGCTGGCGCAGCCAGAGCGCCTTCACCCCCGAGGCTTTCATCGAAGCGTTTGCCGATGCTCCGCTGGCTGCCATTCTGGTCACCGATATCGACAGCGACATGGAGGATGTCGAGGCGCAGCTGGGCCTGATTTCGGGGCTGGCCGCGCATTCGCGCACACCGGTGATCGCCAGCGGCGTCGTGCGCAGCAGCGACGACATCTCGCGTCTGGCGTACATCCCCAATATCTCGGGTGCTTTGGTCGGGCGGGCGCTGTTCCGCAAGACGGTCGACTTGTCCGAGGCTTTGGCGGTAGCCAAAACCGCCCATGAACCTGTAGCGCAATTCCAGTAACGCAACAAATCCGTCCGGGCCGCCTCTGACAGGTTGTCGGGGGCAGTTCCTGTAGTTTTGCCTTGGCCGTGCGCGGTGTGCGCCGCGAGGGCGGGCGGCAGGCTGCCTGTGCGGAATACGCTGTTGCTCTTGCCCCCGGACCCTTGGCCGGGGTATGAGCGGTTCTCAAACAGCAAGCAGGCAAGAGGCATTTCATGCGCAGAGTCGTTGTAACCGGTCTGGGATTGGTCACTCCACTGGCCAGCGGGGTCGAGGAAACCTGGTCGCGGCTGCTGGCCGGCGAGTCGGGTGCCGGCCCGATCACCTTGTTCGATGCCGAAGCCGCAGGGGTCACCACGACCTATGCCTGCGAAGTGCCGCGTGGCGATGGCACCGACGGGACCTTCAACCCCGATGACTGGATGCCGCCCAAGGAACAGCGCAAGATCGAGGATTTCATCCTGTATTCGATCGCTGCGGCCGAGATGGCCTGCAAGGACGCGAACTGGCTGCCCGAGGACGAGGAAGAGCGTCTGCGCACCGGCGTTCTGATCGGGTCAGGCATCGGCGGTCTGGGCTCGATCGCTGAGACCGCCAATCTGATCCGCGACAAGGGTCCGCGCCGCGTGTCGCCGTTTTTCATCCCGGGCGCGCTGATCAACCTGGCCTCGGGTCAGGTCTCGATCCGCTTTGGCTTCAAGGGTCCGAACCATTCGGTCGTGACCGCCTGTTCGACCGGTGCCCACGCGATCGGCGATGCCAGCCGTATCATCCGCTCGGGCGATGCCGACGTGATGATCGCCGGCGGCGGCGAGGGCTGCATCTGCGAGATCGGTATTGCCGGCTTCAACGCCTGTAAGGCATTGTCGACCAAATATGCCGATAACCCCAAGGCCGCCAGCCGCCCCTATGACGTCGATCGCGACGGTTTCGTGATGGGCGAGGGCGCCGGAATCGTGGTTTTGGAAGAATACGAGCACGCCGTGGCCCGCGGCGCCAAGATCTATGCCGAGGTTCTGGGCTATGGCATGTCGGGCGACGCCTATCACATCACCGCGCCGGCCGAGGATGGCGACGGGGCGGAGCGCTCGATGAAGGCGGCGCTGCGCAACGCGGGGCTCGAGCCGAAGGATCTGGACTATATCAACGCGCATGGCACCTCGACCATGGCCGACACGATCGAATTGGCCGCGGTTGAACGCCTGCTGGGCGAATACGCTAGCAAGGCGACGATGAGTTCGACCAAATCGGCCACCGGTCACCTGCTGGGGGCCGCAGGCGCGATCGAGGCGATCTTCTCTATCCTGGCGATCCGCGATCAGGTGGCCCCGCCGACGATCAACCTGGACAACCCCGAGGTGGAAACGCCGATTGACCTGGCGCCGAATACCAAGCGCGAGCGTGAAATCAACGTGGCGCTGTCGAACTCGTTCGGGTTCGGTGGTACCAATGCCAGTGTGATCTTCGGAAAGGCGAAATAGATGTGGCGCGCGCTGGCCTCGAACATGCTGACCCTGCTGGTGGTCGGGATGTTCCTGTTGGGCGGGCTGATCCTGTGGGGGCAGTCGCAGTACAAGGCTGAAGGCCCTCTGGAAACCGCGATCTGCCTGCAGGTCAAAAGCGGTAGCAACATGACCGGCGTCAGCCGCCAGTTGGAAGATCAGGGCGCGATCAGCAGTGCCACGATCTTTCGCTTGGCCGCCGACTACACAGACAAGGCGCAGCGGCTGAAGGCGGGCAGCTTTCTGATCCCCGAAGGTGCCTCGATGGCCGAGATCATCGACGAGATCACCCGCAGCGGCGCCAGCACCTGTGGCACCGAGATCGAATATCGCATCGGCGTGACCCGGACGCAGATACGCGTGCGTGAACTGGACCCGGCGACGCTGGAGTTTGTCGAAATCGCCTTGTTCGTGGTGGGTGAAGAGGACGCGCCGGAGACCTACCAGGAAAAGCGGAACAATCCTGACACGCGCTATCGCGTGTCCGTGGCCGAGGGTGTGACCAGCTGGCAGGTGGTCGAGGGGCTGAAGGCGGCGGACGCGTTGACCGGAGAGGTGGCCGAACTGCCGCCCGAAGGCATGCTGGCACCCGACAGCTATGAGATTTCGCCCGGTGACGACCGCACCGCGCTGCTGCAGCAGATGCAGGACAAACAGCAGGCCCGCATCGCTCAGGTCTGGGAGACCCGTCAAGACGGTCTGCCGATCGAGACGCCGGAGGAGATGCTGATCCTGGCCTCGATCATCGAGAAGGAGACCGGCATCCCGGAAGAGCGCGGCCAGGTGGCCAGCGTGTTCATCAACCGTTTGCGCAAGGGCATGAAGCTGCAGACCGATCCCACGGTGATCTATGGTGTGACCAAGGGGCAGGGCGTTCTGGGCCGGGGTCTGCGGCGCAGCGAACTGCGGCGGGCGACCCCGTGGAACACCTATCTGATCGATGGATTGCCGCCCACGCCGATTGCCAACCCGGGACTGGCCAGCTTGCAGGCCGCCGTCGCACCGGACGAGACCGACTATGTCTTCTTCGTGGCTGATGGAACCGGCGGACATGCCTTTGCGGAAACTCTGCAGGAGCACAACCGCAATGTCGCCAAGTGGCGTGAGATCGAGGCCGAAAGGAACGGGTCGGGGAACTGATCCGCGCGGGCCCGAGCAAGGGTGATTAGGCCGAATAAGACGATCTGTCTGGTTTGAACGTTCGACGAGTATTCAGGACTCGATGGCCGGCGCGCATGGGGGCATGCGCGCCGGTCTTTTGTTACGCCGCCGATTTGCGGCGCGGACGGCGCCGACGGTTTGCAGCGCCATTTGCGCCTAGCGGCTTTGGCCCACGGCGCCGATTGCGCTGACGTCCACCGGGTTTGGCAGTGGCCGCGGCCTCGGGGGCCGTTCCGCTGGCCACGGGAATTTCGAACGTCATCAGCTTCTGAATTTGACGCAGCAGATCGTATTCATCCGGGGCGCAGAAGGCGATGGCTTCGCCTTCGCGGCCCGCACGCGCGGTGCGGCCAATTCGGTGGACATAGTTGTCGGGCACCTCGGGCAGGTCATAGTTGATCACATAGGCCACGCCCGGAATGTCGATGCCGCGGGCTGCCACATCGGTGGCGACCAGCACGGTGATCTCGCCCTCGCGGAAGGCTTTGATGGCGCGGTCGCGCTGGCCCTGGCTTTTGTTGCCGTGGATAGAGGCGGCGTTGTAGCCGTCGGCCACCAGCCCCTTCATCAGCTTTTCCGCGCCGTGCTTGGTGCGCGAAAACACCAGCGTCAGGGCCTCGGTGTCGCGCGAGAGGATCTCGCGCAGCTTGGCGGGTTTTCCCGGCTTTTCAACGAAATGCACCGACTGGGTGATCTTGTCGGCCGCCTTGCCCGGAGGCGAGACCTGCACCCGTTGCGGGTTGGTCAGGTAGGCGCGGCTGAGCTCCTCCATCTGTTTCGGCATGGTGGCCGAGAACAGCATGGTCTGGCGCGGCGTGCCCAGTTCGGGCGCGATCCGGCGCAGCGCGTGGATGAAGCCCATGTCGAGCATCTGGTCGGCCTCGTCCAGCACCAGATGCCGGACCTGGCCGAGATCCACCGCGCCGCGCTCCATCAGGTCAATCAGGCGGCCGGGAGTGGCCACCAAGATGTCGGTGCCGCGCGACAGGAACATGATCTGCTTGTTGATCGACTGGCCTCCGACGACGGTAGCCACGCGCAGTTTCGTCTTTTTGGTGAGCGTGCGCAGGCTGTCGGCGATCTGGTTCACCAGTTCGCGGGTGGGGGCGAGGATCAAGGCCTTGGCGGTTTTCGGCGCCGGTTTGCCGGGCTGGGCCAGAAGGTGGTCGATCAGCGGCAGGCCAAAGGCCAGCGTCTTGCCGGTGCCGGTCTGGGCGAGGCCCAGGATGTCATGACCTTCCAGGGCCAGCGGGATGGCCTGGTTCTGGATCGGGGTCGGTTGGGTGAATTTGGCGCGTTCAAGCGCGTCGTTCAGGGCTGGCGCAAGGCCAAGCATGTCGAAATCGAACAAGTAGTCTTCCTTTGTGGTCCGCGCCTGCATCTGCAATGCGCACACGAGAGTCACTGATCGCGCGGGATGCGCGACCGGCAGGGGTTGTGCGTGGCCTCGGGATCAGCAGGCGAATCCTGCGGCATCCGGCCGACGCGTCGAGAACCCTGCGTGAATGGGAACTGGAGATATGGGGCGCTGTCGGACCTCGGTTCTGGTCCGCGTGCTCACGCGGCAGCGCTGCGGGACACATGAGGGCTGCGGCGTGGAATGTCAAGCCGCGTCGGCGGATTGGTGTGGAGCGGCGGCTTGTGTGGTATCTGGGCTGGGCCGTGTGAGGGGGTGGAAATTGAGATTTTGTTAACCCCGACAGTACGTTACCCGTTGCGCGCTGTTGCGCGGCACCTTGACATGGCGCACTGTTTCGCGTATAAGTTGTGTCATGCTAGAAGAAGTGGGCGACGGCCCCGGGGCAACCCGGCGGCCGTTTTTCATTTCTCTCGTGCGGAGATCACTCACGCATGAGGTCACAGGCAAACATGACTTTGATTACCCCGGAAGAGCGGATGTCCCGGACGGCCGAGCTGTTGCAGTCGTTGGAGGTGTCCATTCGCGGTTTGCGGCAAGCGGCGGAAGACCTGCGCAGGCGGATCGAGGCCGGGGAGGATGCAGACCTGGCGAGTTCAGCCAGACAACTCGGACAGCTAGAGGGGCTGATCCGAAGTTGCCAGAAAGTGGAGACAAGCTTTGTCGAACAATGTCACAGACAAGCGGGAATTGCCCAAGGGGGCTATGCGCTCGATCTGGAGCGGGCCCGCTCTGAAATCGGGTGCCGATTGGCTCGCCTCCGCGCCTGCTGCGGTGCGGGACAGGTTCCTGAGTGAAATCGGGGAGGGGGGGCTGTGTGCCCTCCCTTTCCTGTTCGAGTTCTGGGCACTGCCGCATCAACTGCCGCCCGAGGGCGACTGGAGGTCCTGGGTCATCATGGGCGGGCGCGGCGCGGGCAAGACGCGGGCCGGGGCCGAGTGGGTGCGACAGGTGGTCGAGGGGGGCAAACCTTTCGACGAGGGCGAGGCCCGGCGCGTGGCCCTGGTGGGCGAGACCTTTGACCAAGTGCGTGACGTGATGATCTTTGGCGACAGCGGGATCATGCAGTGCTCTCCGCCTGACCGGCGGCCGCAGTGGAAGGCATCGGAACGCAAACTGGTCTGGCCCAACGGGGCCGAGGCGCAGGCGTTTTCGGCGCATGACCCCGAGGGGCTGCGCGGGCCGCAATTCGATGCGGCCTGGGTGGATGAGTTGGCCAAGTGGAAAAAGGCGGGCGAGACCTGGGACATGCTGCAATTCGCGTTGCGTCTGGGGGAGCGGCCGCGGGTCTGCATCACCACGACGCCGCGCAACGTGAAGGTTTTGAAGGATCTGCTGGCTGCGCCGTCGACGGTGATGACCCATGCGCCGACCGAGGCGAACCGGGCCAACCTGGCGGAGTCATTTCTGGAGGAGGTGCGCGCGCGTTATGCGGGCACGCGGCTGGGGCGGCAGGAGTTGGACGGCGTGCTGCTGGCCGATGCCGAGGGGGCGTTGTGGACCGGCTCGATGTTGGATGCGGCGCGGGTCAAGGCGGTGCCCGAGCTGGACCGCGTGGTGGTGGCGCTGGACCCGGCGGTGACGGGCGGTTCTGGCGCGGATGCCTGCGGGATCTTGGTGGTCGGCGCGCAACTGCAGGGGCCGCCCGAGGACTGGCGCGCCTATGTGCTGGCCGACCGGACGGTGCAGGGCGCGGGCCCGGCAGGCTGGGCGCGCGCGGCGATCGACGCGATGGACGAATTCGGGGCCGAGCGGCTGGTGGCCGAGGTCAATCAGGGCGGGCAGTTGGTAGAAGAGGTGGTGCGGCAGGTGGACCCTCTGGTCCCGTTCCGGGCGGTGCGGGCCTCGCGCGGGAAGGTGGCGCGGGCCGAGCCGGTGGCGGCGCTCTATGAGCAGGGGCGGGTGTTCCATGTGGCCGGGTTGGAGGCGCTGGAGGAGCAGATGTGCCAGATGACCGCGCGGGGGTTTGAGGGGCAGGGCTCGCCCGACCGGGTCGATGCGCTGGTCTGGGCGCTGCATGAGCTGGTGGTGGGACCGGCGGCGGCATACCGGCGGCCCAGGGTGCGGGTTTTGTGATCAGCCCTTGGGCTTTTCGAACTTCGCGAAGGCCTCGGCATAGTCGGGGTGCCAGCGCGAGAGGGCGGGGCGGTTGTGGATGATGTCCTCGGCTGCCCATTGAACGCGACGGCGGTCGCGTTCGGCATCGACGTCGTTGTCGGGGCAGAGGATGTAGAAGTCGCCGTGGGCCATGCGGTCCAGGAAATAGTCGACGGTCTGCTCACTGGTCCAGGCGGCGGCTGGTTTTTCCGGCAGGAATGACGCGACCATGCCGGTATAGGTAAAGCCCGGAACGAAGAGATGCGCGGAGATCGGTGCGCCGGCCTCGCGCAGCTCGTGCGCGAGCTGTTCGGTCAGCGTTTTGACGGCGGCCTTGGACACGTTGTAGCCGGGGTTGCCCGGCGGGGTGGTGATCCCCTGCTTCGACCCGGTGTTGATGACGACGGCCGGGCGGTCAGCCTCGATCATGTGGGGCAAAAAGGCTTGGACGCCGCGCAGCACACCCAGAAAGTTCACGTCGAGAATTTTCTGCCAGTTGTCGAATGACTCCCATGTTTTCGTCGGCAGGCTGATCCCTGCATTGTTCATCAAAACGGCGACTTGCCCGGCGGCGAGAGCTGTATCAGCCAGGTTTTCCATGTCGGCTTGAGAGGTGACATCCGTCGGCACCGCGGTGATGTTTACCGCGTCAAAGCCTGCTTTGAGGTCTTCCGTCGTTTCGTCGAGCGCCTGTCCCGGAAGGTCGGCGAGTATGACGTCCAGCCCGGCTTGAGCAAAACGCTGTGCCGCGACGCGCCCGACTCCACTGGCGGCGCCGGTCACGACGGCGATCCCGCCGGTTTCAATTGCACGTTTGTACATGACTGGTCCCTCCTGATAGATTGACGACGAGGGTAGCGCATTTCTGGTTGATGCCGAGGTAAAACCTGAAGGCATAGGCTCCGACGCCGTTGCGCAACCGCCGTACGCCCCATTCCCGAGGCTTAAAGATCTTTCCGTCATAACTCCTTTCAACAAGCCGGGCAGAGCGGCGGCAGAAAGGAGCATCTGGACATGGTATTCGATTTCTTGCGTCGTGGATCGGCTGAGAAAACCCCCGAGGCAAAAGTAAGCGCAGCCGGGCCGGTGGTGGCTTGGCAGACCGGCGGTCGCGTTGCCTGGAGCCCGCGGGACACCGTCTCGCTGACGCGCGCGGGGTTCACGGGCAACCCGGTGGGGTTCCGGTCGGTCAAGCTGATTGCCGAGGCCGCGGCGGCGCTGCCTCTGGTGCTGCAGGACGACGCGCAACGGTACGAGACGCACCCGGTTCTGCGTCTGATGCGCCGTCCGAACGCGGCGCAGGGCAAGGCCGAGCTGCTGGAGGCGCTGTTCGGGCAGTTGCTGCTGTCGGGCAACGCCTATGTCGAGGCGGTGCAGGCCGAGGGCGGGCTGCCGGTCGAGCTGCATGTGCTGCGCTCGGAACGGATGAGCGTGGTGCCGGGGGCGGATGGCTGGCCCAGGGCCTATGACTACACCGCCGGGGGCAAGACGCACCGGTTCCCGGCCGAAGCCATCTGCCATATCAAGTCGTTCCACCCGCAGGATGACCACTATGGCTTTTCGCCCCTGCAGGCGGCGGCGATGGCAATCGACGTGCACAACAGCGCCTCGCGCTGGTCGAAATCGCTGTTGGACAATGCCGCGCGGCCCTCGGGGGCGCTGGTGTGGAAGGGCGGCGACGGGCAGGGCGTGATGGCCGAGGAACAGTTCCGCCGTCTGAGCGACGAGATCGAGGCGAACTATCGCGGCGCGCGCAACGCCGGGCGTCCGATGGTTCTGGAAGGCGGGCTGGATTGGAAGCCGATGGGCTTTTCGCCCTCGGACATGGAGTTTCAGAAGACCAAGGAAGCCGCCGCCCGCGAGATCGCGCTGGCCTTTGGTGTCCCGCCGATGCTGCTGGGGATCCAGGGCGACGCGACCTATTCGAACTATCAGGAGGCCAACCGGGCGTTCTATCGCCTGACCGTTCTGCCCCTGGTGACGCGGGTGGCGGCGGCGTTGTCGGACTGGCTGTCGGGCTTTACCGGCGAAGATCTGGTGCTGAAGCCCGATCTGGACCAGGTGCCGGCGCTGGCGGCGGAACGCGATGCGCAATGGGCGCGGGTGGCCAATGCCGATTTCCTGACCGATGCCGAAAAGCGTGCTCTGCTGGGCCTGCCGGCGCTGGCGGAGACGGCGGATGGCTGACACGCCGGGATATCCGCCCTTTGACTGCGCGCCGGGCCTGCGTCTGGCCGCGCACGAGAGGGTGGCCGAGATCCAGCATGCGCATCTGTGCAGGCGACTGGATCAGATCGAGGAAATGATGGAACGGCTGGAGCGGCGGTTGTGGCTGACGGTCTATGGCGTGGCGGCGGTGATCCTGGCGCAGGCGTTCCAGTCATTCCTGACGGTAGCGCCATGAATTCAGTTGCTTACGAGGAGTTTTTCATGGATTTGGAACGCAAGTTCGCGCGGTTCGGCGATGGGCTGTCGGTGACCGAGGACGCGGTGATCGAGGGCTATGCCAGCCTGTTCGGCCAGGTTGATCAAGGCCGCGACGTGGTGCAGAAAGGTGCCTATGCCGCATCGCTGGCCGGGCTGAAGGCGGCCGGTCAGCGGGTCAAGATGCTCTGGCAGCACGATCCGACCCAGCCCATCGGCGTGTGGGACGAGGTGCGCGAGGACGAGCGCGGCCTGTGGGTCAAGGGGCGGTTGCTGGAAAGCACCCAAAAGGGGCGCGAAGCGGCCGAGCTGATCCGCGCGGGTGCGCTGGACGGGCTGTCGATCGGCTATCGCACAAAGCGGGCCGTGAAGGATGACAAGGGCCGGCGGCTCTTGACGGAACTGGAGCTGTGGGAGGTGTCGCTGGTGACCTTCCCGATGCTGCCCAGTGCGCGGGTGGCGGCAAAGGGGACGGACCCCGATGCCGAGGACACCTGGCGCAGTATTGCCGAGGTGTTCCAGAACGCCCGGCAGGAGCTGGCGCGAACCTAGCGCGCCTCAATCCCCACCCAGAAAGGAAGTGCTGATGAGCAAGACCGAGACCGCGGCCTTGACCGGAGAGGGTGTGCCCCTGGTTCAGGAGGTGAAGCAGGCGATGGCTGGCTTCGTGAGTGAATTCAAAGGCCTGAAGGCTGAAGTTCAACATAAACTGCAACAGACAGAAGAGCGACTGACCATGCTGGATCGTAAATCAACCATCGCGGCGCGCCCGCATCTTGCGGCCTCGACCCTGGACGAAGCGCCGCACCAGAAGGCCTTTGACGCCTATGTGCGCTCGGGCGACGACGATGCTCTGCGCGGGCTGGAGATGGAGGCCAAGTCGCTGTCGACGGCCGTCAACAGCGATGGCGGTTACCTGGTCGATCCGCAGACCGCCGAGATGATCAAGTCGGTGCTGAAATCCACCGCGTCGATCCGCTCGATCGCGTCGGTCGTGAATGTCGAGGCCAATTCGTTCGACGTGCTGATCGACCACACCGATGTGGGCGCGGGCTGGGCCGATGAAACCGCGGCCGCCTCCGAGACCGGCACCCCGTCGATCGACCGCATCTCGATCCCGCTGCACGAGCTGAGCGCGCTGCCCAAGGCCTCGCAGCGGCTGCTGGATGACAGCGCATTCGACGTCGAGGGCTGGCTGGCGGGCCGCATCGCCGACAAGTTCGCCCGCGCCGAGGCGGCGGCCTTCATCAACGGCGACGGCATCGACAAGCCCAAGGGCATTCTGAGCCATCCGGCGGTGGACAATGATGTCTGGACCTGGGGCAACCTGGGCTATGTGCCAACCGGTGTCGCGGGCGGCATCGATGCGGATGCGATCGTTGACGTGGTCTATGCGCTAGGCGCGCAGTACCGCGTGAATGGCACCCTCGTGATGAACTCGAAAACCGCGGGTGTAATCCGCAAGCTCAAGGATGCCGACGGCCGCTTCCTGTGGTCGGATGGCCTGGCCGCGGGTGAGCCTGCGCGACTGATGGGTTATCCGGTGCTGATCGCCGAGGACATGCCGGATCCGGGCACCGACAGCTTCTCGATCGCCTTCGGTGACTTCTCGGCCGGCTATACCATCGCCGAACGCCCCGACCTGCGCGTGCTGCGCGACCCGTTCAGCGCCAAGCCGCATGTCCTGTTCTACGCCACCAAGCGCGTGGGTGGCGACATCAGCGACTTTGCCGCGATCAAGCTGGTGAAATTCGGCACCGCCTAAGCGGTGACGGATCCGGGGGGCCGGTGGGCCGGTCCCTCGGGCGGCGGGCGCGGGCCGGGGTGAGATCCCCCGCGTTGTCTAGCTGCTCCCCTCCGTCCGAGCAACGTGGGGCGGCACGTGCCCGCCATTTTCCAAGGATGCGGCCCCCGGAGGGGTCCGAGATTGCGGAGTGAATGGATGATGTTGATCGAAGAAACCGCCATCGCGGATGCGGCGCTGCCGGTGGATCAGTTCAAGGCGCATCTGCGGCTGGGCACGGGATTTGCCGAGACCAGCCTGCAGGACGACGTGTTGAAGGGGTTCCTGCGGGCGGCGATGGCCGCGATCGAGGCGCGCACGGGCAAGGTGCTGATATCGCGCAGTTTCACCTGGACGCTAAGCCGGTGGCGCAACGACGCGGGCGAGGTCCTGCCGGTTGCGCCGGTGACGAGTATCGACGCGGTGATGCTGACTGACGCGCTTGGCGCCGAGCAGGTGGTGGCGCCCGGGACCTACCGTCTGGAGCGGGACAGCCAGCGTCCCTGCCTGCGGCCGATGGGGGCTCGCCTGCCCGCCATTCCCAACGGTGGAGAGGCGACCATCGCGCTGACGGCCGGGATGGCGGCGGACTGGGGCGGACTGCCGGCCGATCTGGGGCAAGCGGTGCTGCTGCTGGCGGCGCATTACTATGAATACCGCGACGAGACCAGCCTGGGCGACGGCTGCATGCCTTTCGGCGTGACCAGCCTGATCCAGCGCTTTCGCATGGTGCGCTTTGGCGCGGGGGTGATGCAATGAGCGTGCCCCGTCTGAACAGGCAGTTGGTGCTGGAGGCCCCGGTGCGGGTGGCCGACGGTGCGGGCGGCTATGCCGAGACATGGACACCTCTGGGCACGCTGTGGGCCAAGGTGACGGCCCGCACGGGGGCGGAACGCGCGGTCGCGAATGTGCCGGTGTCGCGCGTGAGTTACCGCATCGTTGTGCGCGGCGCGCCCGAGGGGTCGTCGATGCGCCCGGCGCCCGATCAGAGGTTTCGCGAGGGCGAGCGGCGCTTCGTGATCCGTGCCGTGGCCGAATACGACGCGGCCGGGCGCTATCTGACCTGTTTCGCGGATGAGGAGGTGGCGGCATGAGCTATGGCGTTTCGGCGGCGCTGCAGGCGGCGGTGTTCCAGCAATTGGTGGCGGATGCCCAGGTGGGCGCGCTGAGCGGCGGCGCGATCTATGACGCGGTGCCTTCGGGGACGGTTCCTCAGATCTACGTGACGCTTGGCCCCGAAGAGGTGCGCGAGGCTTCGGACAAGACGGGGCAGGGCACTTTGCATCGCTTCACCGTATCTGTGGTCTCGGAGGCCGCCGGGTTCGGCGCGGCCAAGACGCTGGCTGGGGCCGTGTGCGACGCGCTGGACGACGCCGCATTGACGCTGGATCGGGGGCGGCTGGTGGGGCTGTGGTTCGAGCGGGCCTCGGCCCGGCGCACCGGGACCGGCGGCGCGATCCGGCAGATCGACCTGAGATTCCGCGCCCGCGTGGAAGACAACTAAGCAATCAATGGAGAGAGCATATGGGTGCCCAGAACGGTAAGGACCTGCTGGTCAAGGTGGACATGAACGGCACGGGTCTGTTCGAAACAATCGCGGGGCTGCGGGCCACGCGTATCAGTTTCAACGCCGAAAGCGTGGATGTCACCACGTTGGAAAGCCAGGGCGGCTGGCGCGAGTTGCTGTCGGGGGCGGGGGTCAAGTCGGCCTCGATTTCCGGATCGGGCGTGTTCAAGGACGCCGGCACGGATGAACGCGCGCGGCAGTTGTTCTTTGATGGTGAAACGCCCGCCTTCCAGGTGATCATCCCTGATTTCGGCATCGTCGAAGGCCCGTTCCAGGTGACCGGGATCGAGTATGCGGGCTCGCACAATGGCGAGGCGACCTATGAGATGAGCCTGGCCAGCGCCGGCGCCCTGACCTTTGTGGCGCTGTGATGGTCAATCCGTGGGCGGGAGAAGTGGCGCTGGTGATCGATGGCCAGCGCCGGTTGCTAAAGCTGACGCTGGGCGCGTTGGCCGAGCTGGAGCAGGAGCTGGGCGCAGGGTCGCTGGTGGAACTGGTGCAGCGGTTTGAGGGCGGCGCCTATTCCAGCGGTGACGTGCTGGCGCTGATCCTGGCGGGGCTGCGCGGAGGCGGGGCGGATGTGACCCGCGCCGACATGCTGCGGGCCGAGATCGAGGGCGGCCCGATGGCCGCGGCGCGGGCGGCGGCCGAGCTGCTGGCGCGGGCCTTCATGGTGCCGGGTGAGTCATGAGCGGCTTTGACTGGCCCGGCCTGATGCGGGCCGGGCTGCACGGGCTGCGGCTGACGCCGGATCAGTTCTGGCGTCTGACCCCGGCCGAACTGCGGCTGATGCTGGGGCAGGGACGCGGGATTCCGGCGATGAACCGGGCGCGGCTGGAGAAGCTGCTGGCCGCCTGGCCCGACAAGATACGAGGAGAGCGTGATGGCGGAAAATGACGGGTTTGACGACCTGCAGGAGCGCGGCGAGGCGCTGGGCGATGCCCTGGGCGATGCCGCCACGATGGCGGCGGCCTTCGATGCCCAGATGAAGCGGATCAGCGCCGCTTTTGAAGAGACCGGGAAGGATGTCGCCACCTTGGAACGCGGCATGTCAACCGGGCTGCGTAAGGCATTCGACGGCGTGGTTCTGGACGGCATGAACCTGTCGGAGGCGCTGGACGTTCTGAAGAACTCGATGATCCGCACGGCCTATTCGGCAGCGATCAAGCCGGTGACGGATCATTTCGGTGGCATGCTGGCCAATACGGTCGGCGGCTTGGTGCAGGGGCTGCTGCCCTTTGCCGACGGTGGCAGTTTCGCCCAGGGGCGCGTCATGCCCTTTGCCAATGGCGGCGTGGTCACCGGGCCCACCATGTTTCCGATGCGCGGTGCGACCGGGTTGATGGGCGAGGCCGGCCCCGAGGCGATCATGCCGCTGGCGCGCGGACCCGACGGCAAGCTGGGCGTGCGCAACTCCGGCGGCGGACGGGCGGTGAACGTGGTGATGAACATCACCACGCCCGACGTTCAAGGCTTCCGCCGCAGCCAGGGCCAGATCGCGGCCCAGATGAGCCGCGCCCTGGGGCGCGGCAATCGCAACCGGTAATTTGGGGAGCAGGACATGAATTTCCACGAAGTCAGATTTCCCGCCAGCCTGAGTTTCGGCTCGGTCGGCGGACCCGAGCGGCGCACGGATATCGTGACGCTGGCCAACGGGTTCGAGGAACGCAACACGCCTTGGGCGCATTCGCGGCGGCGCTATGACGCCGGTTTGGGGATGCGGTCGCTGGACGACATCCAGACGCTGATCGCCTTTTTCGAGGCGCGTAAGGGGCAGATGTACGGCTTTCGCTGGAGGGACTGGTCGGACTACAAGTCCTGCGCCGCCACTGCCGAGGTCGACATGGGCGACCAGGTGATCGGTCAAGGCGACGGGGTCACGACCGTGTTCCAACTGGTCAAGACCTATGCCTCGGGCGGGGTCAGCTATGTCAGGCCCATCGTCAAGCCGGTGCTGGGTACGGTCAAGGTGGGGCTCGATCAGGACGAGGCCCGAGAGGGCGTCGATTTCGAGGTGGACCTGAATCGCGGTCTGATTCAATTCGCGGTCCCGCCGGCCGAGGGGGTCGAAGTGACCGCCGGGTTCGAGTTCGACGTGCCGGTGCGCTTCGACACCGACAGGATCCAGGTCAGCGTGGCCAGCTTTCAGGCAGGCGACGTACCCAATGTTCCGGTGGTGGAGGTGCGGGTCTGATGAGCGGCGACAAGCAGGCATTGCTGACCCATCTTCAGTCCGGCATGACTACGGTCTGCCGCTGTTGGGCGATCACTCGAACCGATGGCGTGTCCTTCGGGTTCACCGACCATGACCGCGAATTGGCCTTTGACGGACTGGTGTTCAAGGCAAGCTCCGGTCTGACGGCCTCGGCGATCGAACAGGCAACGGGCCTGTCGATCGACAATTCCGAGGCCATGGGCGCCCTGACCGATGCGGCCGTGCGCGACGAAGATATCGAGGCCGGCCGGTTCGACGGCGCCGAGGTGCGGGCCTGGCTGGTCAACTGGGCCGCGCCGGACCAGCGGATGCTGCAGTTTCGCGGCTCGATCGGCGAGTTGCGGAGGGCCGGGCGCGCGTTTCATGCCGAATTGCGGGGGCTGACCGACCGGCTGAACCGGCCATTGGGGCGGATCTACCAAAAACCCTGCACCGCGATTTTGGGCGACAAGGCCTGCAAGTTCGACACGACCACGCCCGGTTATTGGGCTGAGGTCGCGATCGCCGCGGTCGGCGACGGCCCGGTCTTGCGCCTGGAAGGGGCCGAGGAGATTGACGCGGGCTGGTTCGATCGGGGCCGGCTGGATGTGCTGAGCGGCGCATCGCAAGGGCTGTGGGCGACGATCAAGACGGATCGGCCGGTCTCGGGTGGGCGCGAGGTTATGCTGTGGTCCGGGATCGGTGGGCGCCTTTCAGCCGGTGATCGCGTCCGGCTGACGGCGGGTTGCGACAAACGGATGAGAACCTGCCGGTTGAAATTCGACAATCTTCTGAACTTTCAGGGATTTCCCGACCTGCCAGGCGAAGACTGGGTGATGGCCGTGCCCAAGAAAGGAAAACCGTACAAAGGAGGGAGCCGACGGTGATGCCGACCCGACATGACATCGTAAGCGAAGCGCGCCGCTGGTTGGGGACACCGTATGTCCACCAGGCCTCGGTCAGGGGGGCGGGTACCGACTGCCTTGGGTTGCTGCGTGGCGTGTGGCGCGCCGCAATCGGGGACGAGCCCGAAGCAGTACCGGCCTACAGCCAGGACTGGTCCGAGCTACAGGGCGAGGAGCGGATGTGGGTGGCTGCCCAACGCCACCTGATCGAACGTCCTGACCTTAGCCTGGCCATCGGAGCGGTGCTGCTGTTCCGCATGCGCGACCGAGGCGTTGCCAAGCATCTGGGCATCGTCAGCGAGACCGGCCCGGTCCCGCGCTTCATCCATGCCTATTCAGGGCATGGGGTGGTTGAAAACGCTCTGAGCGATCCTTGGCGCCGCCGGGTGGTCGCCTGTTTTGATTTTCCTTTGGAGGACACCTGATGGCGACCATTCTGTTATCGGCGGCCGGGGCCGCGCTGGGCGGGTCCATCGGCGGAACGGTGGCCGGCCTGTCCACGGCGATCGTCGGCCGTGCCATCGGCGCCACGCTGGGCCGTGTGATCGACCAGCGCCTGATGAGCCAATCGGTGATGGGAAGCGGCAGCGAAGTGGTCGAGACCGGGCGGCTGGACCGCTTCCGCCTGACCGAGACCGGCGAAGGCGCGCCCGTGGCCACCGTTTTCGGCCGGATGCGCGTGGGCGGGCAGGTCATCTGGGCTTCGGATTTTCTGGAGACGCGGTCGACCACGACCACGACGCAGTCTGCCGGGGGCGGCAAGGGCACGCCCAAACCCGCCGAAGTGACGACGGCCACCCACAGTTACAGCTACTCGGTGTCGCTGGCGATTGCGGTCGGGGCAGGAAAAATCGCCGACGTTTCGCGCATTTGGGTCGATGGTGAGGAAATCGAGCGCACCAGCGTGAACATGCGGATCTATCGGGGGACGGATACTCAACTGCCCGACCCGTTGATTGAATCGATCGAGGGCACGGGCAACGTGCCGGCTTATCGCGGCACGGCTTATGTGGTGATCGAGGACCTGCAACTCGGCAGATTCGGCAACCGCGTGCCGCAGTTCTCGTTCGAGGTGATCCGCCCCGATCAGGAGGATATGCCGAACTATGAGAGCGAGCTGCAACGGATCGTGAAGGGCGTTGCCCTGATGCCGGGCACGGGCGAATACACCCTTGCCAGCAGTCAGGTGAACTATGGAAAAGGGAAGGGGCGAACCTGGGCCGCAAATGTCAACGCGCCGTCCGGCCAGCCGGATTTGGTCGACTCGCTGCGGGCGTTGCGCCGGGAATTGCCCGCTTGCGAAGCAGCCTCGTTGGTCGTGTCATGGTTTGGGGATGATCTGCGGTGCGGCCAATGCAGCATTCGACCCAAGGTTCTGCGACGGGATGTCGATGGCATGAACATGCCGTGGAACGTGGCCGGGGTGGCTCGCAGCGCGGCTGCGGTCGTTGAGGAGATTGACGGCCGTCCGGTTTATGGCGGGACCCCGGCGGACGTGTCGGTCATCGAAGCCATCGCGCACCTCAAGGCCACGGGCAAGCGGGTCATGTTCTATCCGTTCATCCTGATGGATCAACTGCCGGGGAACGGCCTGCCGGACCCGTGGTCCGATGCGGGCGATCAGCCACATCTGCCTTGGCGTGGGCGTATCACGCTGGACGTTGCGCCGGGGCGGGACGGGTCTGTGGACGGAACGGCTCAGGCCGACGCGCAGGTGGCCAGCTTCTTTGGCGCGGCCAAGGCGTCGGATTTCTCAATCGGCGCGGGCACCGTCACCTATTCGGGGCCGCAGGAATGGGGGCTTGCGCGCTTCATCCTGCACTATGCCGCCCTTTGCAAAGCGGCCGGGGGGGTCGACTCGTTCTGCATCGGGTCCGAGATGCGGGGCCTGACCCAGATCCGCGGCGCGTCGGGATTTCCGGCCGTGGACCGGCTGCGGACCCTCGCGGCCGAAGTGCGCCAGATTCTGGGGCCGCAGACCCGGATTGGCTATGCGGCCGACTGGTCCGAGTATTTCGGCTATCAACCGAGCGACGGCAGCGGAGACCGGTATTTTCACCTGGATCCCCTATGGGCCGACGACAACATCGACTTTGTCGGGATCGACAACTACATGCCGATCTCGGACTGGCGCGACGGAGACGGGCATCTTGACGCCAAATCCGGTGCGCGGTCGATCTATGACCTTGGGTATCTGCGCGCCAATATCGAAGGCGGGGAGGGCTATCACTGGTACTATGCCTCGCCGGAGGAGCGCGACGCCCAGATCCGGACCCCGATCGAGGATGCCGAACATGGCGAACCATGGATCTGGCGGTACAAGGACATCCGGAACTGGTGGTCGAAGCCGCATCACGAACGCATCGGCGGGATGCGGCAGCCGGTGCCCACCGCATGGGTGCCCAGGTCGAAGCCCATCTGGTTCACCGAACTGGGCTGCGCGGCTATCGACAAGGGAACCAACCAGCCCAACAAGTTCGTGGATCCGAAATCCTCGGAATCGGACCTGCCCAGGTACTCGAACGGGCTGCGCGATGACTTCATTCAGGTTCAGTACCTCAAGGCCACCTTGGGCTATTGGGCGGATCCGCAGGTGAATCCGGTTTCCGAGATCTATGGCGGGCCGATGGTGGATGTGTCGAATGCCTTTGTCTGGGCCTGGGATGCGCGGCCCTATCCGACCTTTCCGAATCTGCGCTCGCAATGGAGCGATGGGGCCAACTATGCGCGCGGTCATTGGCTGAACGGGCGGTCTGGGTCGCGCACTCTGGCCTCGGTTGTGACCGAAATCTGCCATGGCGCAGGGGTGACCGACATCGATGTGTCGGGCCTGTACGGCGTGGTGCGGGGCTATGCGGTCGAAGACGTGTCGGATGCACGCTCCGCCTTGCAACCGCTCATGCTGCGCTATGGGTTCGACGCGGTCGAGCGCGACGGGATGCTGGTGTTCCGTATGCGCGAGGGTCGGCATTCACACGACCTTGAACTGGACCAGATCGCGGAAAGCCCCGAGATCGAAGGGCGCGTGCAGTACCTGCGCGAGGCCGAAGCGGAAATGGCGGGCCGTGTGCGTTTGCGGTTCGTGCAGTCGGATTCCGACCACGACCTTGTGTCGGAAGAGGCGGTGATGCCCGATGACCGGACCCACTCGGTGGCCGTGAATGAAATGCCCTTGTCGATGACCCGGGCCGAGGGGCGACAGACCGTCGAACGTTGGCTGTCCGAGGCACGCGTGTCGCGCGACACGGTTCGGTTTGCGCTACCGCCATCACTGATGCACTTGGGCGCCGGGGACGTGGTGCGCCTGCCTTCGGCGAATGCGGCGTCGAATGCCCTGTATCGCATCGACCGGGTCGAGCAGGCCGACCTGCAGCTGGTGGACGCAGTCCGGATCGAGCCGGCGGTCTATGACCGGTCGGACATGGAAGATGACGGAGCCAGCGCCAAGCCCTATGCCGCGCCGGTACCGGTTCTGTCCTATTTCCTGGATCTGCCGCTGATCACCGGTGCGGAAAAGCCGCACGCTCCTTTTATTGCGGCGACGGCCGACCCCTGGCCGGGCAGCGTTGCCGTCTATGCCTCGGATCGGGATGAGGGGTACGAATTGCGCGACGTTCTGCCGGGACAGGCCGTGATCGGATTTGCCGAAACCCAACTGCCCAGGGCTGCGGCCGGGGTTTGGGACGAAGGCGCCCCCTTGCGGGTCAGGCTTATTGACGGGGTGCTGCAGTCGCAGTCGCGGGCTACCTTGCTGAACGGGGCGAATCTGGCGGCCATCGGAGATGGAACCGCCGGCAACTGGGAGCTGTTCCAGTTCGCCGACGCGCAGTTGCAGGAACCCGGTGTCTACGACCTGTCGGGGCGGTTGCGGGGCCAGTTGGGCACCGATGCCCTGATGCCGGACTACTGGCCGGTAGGGTCGGTCTTCGTCCTATTGGACGAGCGCATCTATCAGGCCAGCCTCGCCCGCACCGAGCGTCGCGTCGAGCGGCATTTCCGGATCGGGCCGGCAACGCGGGGTTACGACGACGAGTCCTACACCCACAGGGTCGAAACCTTCGACGGCAACGCACTGCGCCCCTATTCGCCGGTGCATCTGCGCGCTCTGCATTCGGCAGGCGACGACCATCTGACCTGGGTTCGCCGGACCCGGATCGACGGAGACGACTGGAGCTTTCTCGAGGTGCCCCTGGGTGAGGAATCCGAGGCCTATCTGGTTAGCGTCAGCACCGGCGGCGCGTTGGTGCGTCAAGAGGTGGTCTCCGTTCCGAGCTGGACCTATACGGCCGCGATGAAATCCGCCGACGGTATCGCCGGCTCCTATGGTTTCGAGGTCGCGCAGGTTTCGGCCAGCTATGGCCCGGGCCCCGCGGCGCGAATGACCGTGGGCTAGGTCGGCCATGCGCCCCGTTCTGCACGGAGACATCAGCGCGGCGGCGCGGGTTCTGTTGACCGCGCCGCCGCCCCAAAGGGGCCGCCTGTGTGCCCGCATTTTCATCGAGGCCGAGCTGGCCGACCGGCATGTCGCGGCCACCGGGCGGCTGCATCCGCAGTTCGGCAACGGGTCGTTGATGGCGGCGGCGCGTGGCCGACCTCTGGCGGATGAACCGGGTTTCGACGACACGGATTATTGCCAGTGTTTCGAGACGGTTCTGCGCCACCTGATCCGGTTTCAGATCAGCCGGACGCGCAGCTGACGCATTTTCCGGCGGCGGGATCCAGTTCCAGCCGCCCGCGCGCGATGGCCTCGCCACAGTCTTCGCAATACCCGAATTCGCCCTCGTAGATGCGCGTCAGAGCGGCGTTTAGCCGGCGGGCTTCAAGGTCGCGCCGGGTCTGTTGGGCCTTGGCCATGGCCTGGTTCTGCAGCGCGTCCATCCGGCTGAGGCGCCCAACCGCCTGCTGATCAAGCTGGACGACCGACTGGGCCTGTTTCCCGGCTTCGGAATTCTGTTCCAATTCGGCCAACCGGGCGCGGATCAGTGTTTCGAATTCCTTCAGTTCCGCCTGCTTCATTTTCTGTTGCGTCGCACATCAAGGGTTTGCGTTTGGCCTTTTTGGGCCTAGATGGCTATTCTAGGCGCAGAAAAGGAACAAAACCCATGTTTGAAACGCGCACCCAAGTCACTCCGGTCGATCCCGTCTGGGACCGGATCACATCCGAGGCGCAAGCCGCCGTCGAGAAAGAACCGCTGATGGGCGGGCTGGTGCACGCCTGCATTCTGCACCACAAATCGCTGGAACGCGCCTTGTCATATCGGATTTCGGCCAAGCTGTGCTCGAACGAAATGTCGATGATGGTGCTGCGGGAAGTCGTCGAGGAGGCCTATGCTGACGACCAGAGCCTGCTTACTGCCGCCCGGGCCGACCTGATGGCCGTGTACGAGCGGGATCCGGCCTGCCATCGCCTGCTGCAGCCGATTCTGTATTTCAAGGGCTACCAGGCCATGCAGGCGTATCGGGTAGCGCATTGGCTGTGGCGCAAGGGGCGCCACGATCTGGCCTATTTTCTGCAGATGCGCTGTTCCGAGATTTTCGGTGTCGACATCCACCCCGCCGCGAAGATCGGCAAGGGCATCATGATCGACCACGCCCATTCTATCGTGATCGGTGAAACCGCGGTCGTGGGCGATAACGTCTCGATGCTGCATTCGGTGACCCTTGGCGGGACCGGCAAGGAGGAAGAGGACCGCCATCCCAAGATCGAGGATGGCGTTCTGATCGGCGCTGGCGCCAAGGTTCTGGGCAATATCCGCGTAGGCCATTGCAGCCGTATCGCCGCCGGTTCGGTTGTTCTGCAGGATGTGCCGCCCTGCAAAACCGTAGCCGGAATCCCCGCCAAGATCGTGGGCGAGGCCGGATGCGACCAGCCCTCGATCTCGATGGATCACATGCTGGGTAAGGATCAGTAAGCCTGTTCTCAGGTACGAAAAAAGCCGCCTCGGGGTCCGAGGCGGCTTTTTTTGATTCTTGTGGCCTGGATCAGGCCAGCATGACCATTGGGTTTTCTAGGTTGTCCACGATGGCCTGCAGCAACTGAGCCCCAAGCGCGCCGTCGATCACCCGGTGATCCACCGACATAGTGACCGACATGACGGTCGCCACGGTCAGCTCCCCATCCTCGCCCACGACCGGCTTCTTGGCGCCGGTGCCGACGGCCAGGATGCCCGCATGCGGCGGGTTCACGATGGCGTCGAAATTGTCGATGCCATACATGCCCAGGTTCGAAACCGCAAAGGTGCCGCCCTGGTATTCATGCGGGGCCAGCTTGCGCTCGCGTGCGCGGGCGGCCAGGTCCTTCATTTCGGTCGAGAGCGCCGACAGAGATTTGGTGTCGGCGTCCTTCAGGACCGGGGTGAACAGCCCGCCTTCGATCGCCACGGCCACGGCCACGTCCGAGGGTTTCAGTTGCAGCACCCGGTCGCCCGCCCAGACGGCATTGCATTCCGGTACCTGCTGCAGCGCGTTGGCGACGGCCTTGATGATGAAGTCGTTGACGCTCAGCTTCACGCCGCGGGCTTCCAATTGCTTGTTCAGTTGGCTGCGGAATTTCAGCAGCGCGTCCAGCTTGATGTCGCGGCGCAGGTAGAAATGCGGGATGGTCTGCTTGGCCTCGGCCAGACGGGCGGCGATGGTCTTGCGCATGCCGTCCAGCTTGACCTCCTCGTACTCGCGGCCTTCGTACATGCGGGCCACCATGTCGGCCGAGGGGCCGGCGGGGGCCGCCGCGGGTGCAGGCGCTGCGCTGGGGGCGGCTGCCGGAGCCGGAGCGGCGGCCGGAGCAGCGGTTGCGGCTTCGACATCCGCCTTGACGATGCGGCCATGCGGGCCCGAGCCCTTGATCTGCGCCAGGTCCAGCCCTTTCTGAGCGGCGATCCGGCGGGCCAGCGGAGAGGCGAAGATGCGTCCGCCGTCGGCTTTGACCGGGGCCGCCGGAGCCGGGGCAGGGGCGGGCGCCTCGGATGCCGCGGGGGCGGCAGCCTCGTTGCCCGCGTCGGCTGCGGGCGCAGCCTCGGGCGCCTTGGCCGGGGCCGCGGCGATGTCATCGGCGCTTTCGCCCTCTTCCAGCAGCACGGCGATGGGGGTGTTCACCTTGACCCCTTCGGTGCCCTCGGGGATCAGGATCTTGCCGACGATGCCTTCGTCGACGGCTTCGAATTCCATCGTGGCCTTGTCGGTCTCGATCTCGGCCAGCAGGTCACCCGAGGAGACGGTATCGCCTTCCTTGACCAGCCATTTGGCGAGCGTGCCTTCCTCCATGGTCGGCGAAAGGGCGGGCATCAGAATTTCGGTGGGCATCTGTCAGTCGCTCCTTACCGATAGGTCACTTGTTTGACGGCTTCGATCACCTCGTCGGTGGTCACCAGCGCCAGTTTTTCGAGGTTCGCGGCATAGGGCATGGGTACGTCCTTGCCGGTCAGGTTGATGACGGGCGCGTCGAGATAGTCGAACGCCTCATGCATCACCACCGAGCTGATGTAGCTGCCGACCGACCCTTGGGGCCAGCCTTCCTCGACCGTGACCAGACGGTTGGTCTTCATCACCGAGTTGATGATCGCGCCGGTGTCCATCGGGCGGATGGTGCGCAGGTCGATCACCTCGGCGCTGATGCCGTCCTCGGCCAACTTGTCGGCAGCTTCCAAGGCGTATTGCATGCCGATGCCGAAGCTGACGATGGTCACGTCGGTGCCTTCGCGCCAGATGCGGGCTTTGCCCAGCGGCACGGTCAGGTCATCGACCTGCGGCACGTCGAACGAGCGGCCATAGAGGATTTCGTTTTCCAGGAACACGACCGGGTTGGGATCGCGGATGGCCGATTTCAGCAGGCCTTTGGCGTCGGCTGCCGAATAGGGCATCACCACCTTCAGGCCGGGGATCTGCATGTACCAGGCGGCATAGTCCTGGCTGTGCTGGGCCGCCACGCGCGCGGCGGCGCCGTTGGGGCCGCGGAACACGATCGGACAGCCCATCTGACCGCCGGACATGTACAGCGTCTTGGCGGCCGAGTTGATGATCTGGTCGATCGCTTGCATGGCGAAGTTGAAGGTCATGAACTCGACGATCGGCTTCAGCCCGCCAAAGGCCGAGCCGACGGCGATGCCTGTAAAGCCATGCTCGGTGATTGGCGTATCAATCACGCGTTTTGCGCCGAACTCGTCCAGCAGACCCTGAGAGACCTTGTAGGCGCCCTGGTATTCGCCGACTTCCTCGCCCATCAGGTAGACATCTTCGTCGGCGCGCATTTCTTCTGCCATCGCGTCGCGCAGAGCTTCGCGGACAGTCTGTTGTTTCATCGGCGCGTCGGCTGGCCAATCGGGCGACAGATCCACGACGGGCGCGGCAGGAGCCGCCGCAGGGGCGGGTGCGGGCGCCTCAACCGCCGCAGGTGCGGCGGCCTCGCTGCCCGCCTCGGCTGCCGGGGCAGCCTCGGGCAGGGCGGAGACGTCTTCGCCCTCTTCGACCAGCACGGCGATGGGTGTATTGACCTTGACCCCTTCGGTGCCCTCGGGGATCAGGATCTTGCCGATTATGCCTTCGTCGACGGCCTCGAACTCCATCGTGGCCTTGTCGGTCTCGATCTCGGCCAGTATGTCGCCGGAACTTACGGTGTCGCCTTCCTTGACCAGCCATTTGGCCAGGGTGCCTTCCTCCATGGTCGGCGAAAGGGCGGGCATGAGAATTTCGGTTGCCATGTCTTGTTCGTCCTCTCAGGCGTAGATGTCGGTCCAGAGCTCTTCGACGGGCGGCTCGGGGCTTTCCTTGGAGAATTCGGCGGCCTTGTTGACGACTTCCTTGATCTCCTTGTCGATCGCCTTCAGGTCATCCTCGGTGGCGTGCTTGCCCGATAGCAGCAGCTCGCGCACATGTTCGATCGGGTCGCTCTGTTCGCGCACTTTCTGCACCTCTTCGCGGGTGCGGTACTTGGCCGGATCTGACATCGAGTGGCCGCGATAGCGGTAGGTCTTGACCTCGAGGATATAGGGCCCCTTGCCTGCGCGGCAGTGGGCCACTGCTTTCTCTCCGGCCTCTTTCACTGCCAGCACGTCCATGCCGTTGACGATTTCGCCGGGAATGCCGAACGCCTCGCCGCGGTGATAGATGTCCTTGGTCGAGGTCGAGCGCGACTGCGCCGTTCCCATCGCGTACTGGTTGTTCTCGATCACGAAGACCACCGGTAGCTGCCACAGGGCGGCCATGTTGAAGGTTTCGTAGACCTGGCCCTGGTTCGCCGCGCCATCGCCGAAATAGGTGAAGGTCACGCGGCCGTTGTCCTTGTATTTATCGGCAAAGGCCAGACCCGCCCCTAGGGGCACTTGCGCGCCCACGATGCCGTGGCCGCCATAGAAATGCTTTTCCTTCGAGAACATGTGCATCGAGCCGCCCTTGCCCTTGGACAGACCGCCGATGCGCCCGGTAAGCTCGGCCATCACGCCGCCCGGATCCATGCCGCAGGCCAGCATGTGACCGTGGTCGCGGTAGGAGGTGATGCGCTTGTCGCCATCCTCGGCAGCGGCTTCGAGCCCCACGACGACGGCTTCCTGACCGATGTAGAGGTGGCAGAAACCGCCGATCAGACCCATCCCATACAGTTGCCCCGCCTTTTCTTCGAATCGGCGGATCAACAACATCTCGCGGTAGTAGGTCTTGAGTTCTTCCGCAGAAACGTTTGGTTTCTTTGTGGTTTTTCGCGCAGCCATCGTGGCGATCTCCCCCTTCCGGCAAGATAGTTTAGCGTTAAACTATCTTTTAATGCATTTCGCGCAGTCTGGCGAGTGGAAATGTGACGCAGCGTCTCGGCGCGCGCCGTGCCACAGCCGGAGTTGGCATTCAGCGGATGACGATTTCGTCGGCGCGGATCATGCCCAGAACCGAGCGTGCCTGTTCGTCCAGAAGATCAAGGTCAAGATAGGTGTCCGAAAGCCTGCGCGTCAGGTTCTCCATCCGCGCGATTTCGGCGTTCAATCCGCCGAGGTCGCGCGACAGAGCATCCCGTTCCGCCGCAATCTCGACCCGTCTGAGCAGGCCATAGTCGCCCTGTACGGCGGCGAAGGTGAAATACACACCAAGCAAAAACGCCACTGAAAAGAACAGGACTGTGCCCAAACCGGGCCGACTGGAACGGGACACTCTGTTTACCGCCGTATGAATACTGCCTCAAAATCGTGCCCGTTTCCCGGGCATCTGTCGGCACTATGTCACAGGTGATTCGGCTTGTGAATCCCCGAAAGCGCGAAAATCGCGACAGCGATTCAAAAAAACAGGGCGCCTCGCCCGGCAGGGCGCCACCGGCCTTGGATCATTGGTCCAAGGCGGCGACGCCGGGTAGGGTCTTGCCCTCCATCCACTCCAGGAACGCACCACCGGCGGTCGAGATGTAAGTGAAATCATGCGCCGCGCCCGACGCGTTCAGCGCGGCGACCGTATCGCCGCCGCCGGCCACCGAGACCAGCTTGCCCGCGCGGGTCAGCTCGGCCGCTTTCAGCGCGGCGGCGTTGGTGGCCGCGTCGAAGGGCTCGATCTCAAAAGCGCCCAAGGGGCCGTTCCAGATCAGTGTTTTGCTATCTTCAAAGGTCTTGCAGATCGTGGCTACGGTTTCCGGCCCCGCGTCCAGGATCATCGCATCGGCCGGGCACTGATCGGCCGGCACCACCTTGTGCGGGGCGTGGGCCTCGAACTTTTCGGCCACGACCACGTCGCTGGGCAGGATGATGCGGCAGCCGGTTTCCTCGGCCTTGGTCATGATCTGCGCGGCGGTGTCGGTCATGGCGTGTTCGGCCAGCGATTTGCCAACGTCATACCCTTTGGCCAGCAGGAAGGTGTTGGCCATGCCGCCGCCGATAATCAGGTTGTCGACCTTCTCGATCAGATTGCCCAGCAGGTCCAGCTTGGTCGAGACCTTGGCCCCGCCGACCACTGCGGTGACCGGACGCTGAGGGTTCCCCAACGCGGCTTCAAGCGCGCTCAGCTCGGCCTGCATCAGGCGCCCGGCGCAGGCCGGCAGCAGCCGCGCCAGCCCCTCGGTCGAGGCATGGGCGCGGTGCGCGGCGGAAAAGGCATCATTGCAATAGATATCGCCGAGCTTGGCCATCCCTTCGGCCAGTTTGGCGCTGTTCTTGGTTTCGCCGTCGTGAAACCGCGTGTTCTCCAGCAGGACGACCTCGCCTTCGCCTTGGTTGGCCACGGCCAGCTCGGCCTCATATCCGACGCAATCCTCGCCAAAACGGACCTTGGTGCCAAAGGCCGCTTCCAGCGCGGGAACCAGATGTTTCAGCGACAGGTTCTGCCGCCGCTCGCCGCCGGGGCGCCCGAAATGGGCAAGCAGGATGGGTTTGCCGCCCTTGGCCAGGATGTCGCGCACGGTGGGCACGATGCGTTGGATGCGCGTGTCGTCGGTCACCGCGCCGTCGACGACAGGCACGTTGATATCCACGCGCACCAGCACGCGTTTGCCCTGCAGGTCCATGTCGTCCAGCGTTTTCCAGCCCATCGTGTCATCCTCGCCGTTGTCACCACGCGTCAGCGGTTCTTTTCCTGCATTTTGCCGACAGGTCAATGCTTCACTTGGCTTTCCCGCGTCCGGCGCATAGGTATTTGCGCAAATCATTTCCACAGGAGAGAGCCCCATGGCCGAGATCAAGGATCCCGAAAACACCATCATCATCGAGCTGAAGGATGGCAAGGTCGTCATCGAGCTGCTGCCCGACGTGGCACCCCAGCATTGCGAGCGCATGAAAGAGCTAGCGCGCGCGGGCGAGTACGACAACGTGGCCTTTCACCGGGTGATCGACGGCTTCATGGCGCAGACCGGTGATGTGCAGCACGGCGACATGGAAGACGGCTTCAACCTCCGCATGGCGGGCACCGGCGGGTCGTCGCTGCCGAACCTTCCGGCGGAATTCTCGAAACTGCCGCATGACCGGGGTACGCTGGGCGCGGCCCGGTCGGCAAACCCGAACTCGGCCAACTCGCAGTTCTTCATAAACTTCAAGGACAACCACTTTCTGAACGGCCAATACACCGTCTATGGCCGCGTGATCGAGGGGATGGAGCATGTCGACGCCATCACCCGCGGCGAGCCGCCCGCGAACCCCGACCGCATGATCAGCGTCAAGGTGGCCGCCGATGTATAAGCTGGCCGCCGTTTTTGCCTTGCTGGCCAGCCCCGCGCTGGCCACGGGCCTGCAGATCGAAGTCGAGGGCGAGGCCAACGGCACCATCACCATCGACCTGTTCGAGGATGTCGCGCCCAAGCATGTCGAGCAGATCACCGCTCTGGCCGCCGAGGGCAAGTATGACGGGGTGGTGTTCCACCGCGTGATCGACGGTTTCATGGCGCAGACCGGCGATGTTGAATACGGCAAGCTGGGCAGCGATATGCGCCGTGCGGGCACCGGTGGGTCCGATCGTCCTGACCTGCGGGCCGAATTCTCAGATGTTCCCTACGAGCGCGGCATCGTCGGCATGGCGAGGGCGCGCGACCCGAACAGCGCCAACTCGCAGTTCTTCATCATGTTTGCACCGGCGCCGTCGCTGAACGGCCAGTACACGGTTGTCGGCGAGGTGACCGGTGGGATGGACGTGGTGGACGCCATCAAACGCGGCACCGGCCCGAACGGCGCCGTGATCGGCCAGCCCGATGTGATGACCAAGGTCACCGTTACCGAATGACCTCGACACCCGGCGCGGATTCCGCGCCGGGTTTGACGCACGGGTGTTCACGTCCCCGTGCGGGGGGCTTGGCCCGCCGTCCGCGCATCGCGCACCATGGCAGACAGCCAGAGGTGCCTCATGCGATCCCTTCTATCCGCTCTTTTGCTGGTCTGCGCGGCGGCTGCGTCCGCAAACCCCGATCTGTGGCGCGGTGAATGGCCTCGGACCGATTTCGCGATGACCTCGGTGCAGGACTGGAGCCAGATCCGCTCGGGCGGGCCGCCCAAGGATGGCATCCCGGCGCTCAGCGATCCCGGTTTCGTCGAGGTGTCCGTGAATACCGGACTGGCCGCTGCCGAGCCGGTCATCTCCGTCGAGCTACCCGGCGCGCGGCCAAGGGCCTGTCCGATCCGCTATCTGATCTGGCACGAGATCGTGAATGACCGGATCGGCAACCGGCCCGTCGCGATCACCTATTGCCCCCTGTGCAACTCGGCGCTGGTGTTCGACCGGCGGACGGAGCAAGGCGTGCTCAGTTTTGGCGTCACGGGCAAGCTGCGCCATTCGGACATGGTCATGTACGATCGTGAAACCGAAAGCTGGTGGCAGCAGGCCACGGGCGAGGCCATTGTCGGGCGGCTGACCGGAGCCCGGCTGCGGGCGCTTCCGGCGTGGATGGAAAGCTGGGCGCAGTTTCGCGAACGCAACCCCGATGGGCTGGTGATGGCCGAACCGGACTACAATCGCGACTATGGCCGCAACCCCTATCGCGGCTATGACACGTCGCGCCAACCGTTCCTGTATGACGGAGCGCTGCCACCACATGGCCTTCACCCTCTGGAACGTGTGGTGCGGGTGGGCGACCGGGCCTGGCCTCTGACCCGCCTGCGCCGCCAAGGCCAGGTGACCGAGGCTGGCGTGACGATCTCGTGGCGCAGCGGCCAGGCCTCGGCGCTGGACAACGGGCTCATCGCCAAGGGGCGTGACGTCGGATCGGTCCGCGTCACCGATGCCACCGGGCAGGACGTGGTGCACGACGTGATGTTCGCCTTTGCCTTCCACGCCTTCTGGCCCGACGGAATCTGGATGACGGGTCGCTAGGCCGGGCGTCAGTCCTCGGACACCATCGCCTTCCAGATCAACGCGCCCACCGCGCCGCCGATCAGCGGGGCGACCCAGAATAGCCACAGCTGGGCCAGCGCAGGCCCGTCGGCGAAGAGCGCAACGCCGGTCGATCGCGCCGGGTTCACCGACGTGTTGGTGACCGGGATCGAGATCAGGTGGATCAGGGTCAACCCCAACCCGATGGCGATGGGGGCGAAGCCGGCCGGTGCCTTTTCGGACGTGGCGCCCAGGATGATGATCAGGAAAAAGGCGGTCAGGACGATCTCGATCACCAGGGCGGACATCATCGAATAGCCCTCAGGCGAGGCTTCGCCATAACCGTTCGAGGCAAAACTGCCGACACCGGAAAACTCGGGCGCGCCGCTGACGATCAGGTACAGAACCGCAGCCGCCAGTATGGCGCCGATCACCTGGGCGGCCCAATAGGGCAATAGATCCTTGGCTGGAAAGCGTCCGCCGATCATCAGGCCCAGGCTGACGGCCGGGTTGAAATGCCCGCCCGAGATATGGCCCACCGCAAAGGCCATCGTCAGCACCGTAAGGCCGAAGGCGAAGGAAACGCCCAGCCAGCCGATGCCGACATCGGCTACGCCCGCGGCCAGAACCGCACTGCCGCACCCGCCAAGAACCAGCCAGAACGTGCCGAAGAACTCGGCCATCAATTTTGCTCGCATCGTGAAATCTCCCAAATACATCGGAGGCAAGTGTAGCCGAAATCAGGAAAATTTCGAATCCCGCCCCGATATCCGTCCGGTATTGGTGTTAATTGGCCACCGGCTCCGGGGGCATCGCGCACGAAAAAACGCCGCGGCAGGGCCACGGCGTTTGGGTCGGAACCGTTGGGTTCTTCGGATTTACTGGCTGACTTCGGCGGCCGGGTTGGCGCCGGTCTTGCTGCTGCGGCCCGGGTTCAGCGGGTCGTCCTGACGCTGGACCGAGCCCTCGAAATGCGCGCCGCTTTCGATTGCGATGGTCTTGTGGATAATGTCGCCCTCGACACGCGCGGTCGAGGTCAGGCGCACCTTCAGCCCGCGCACGCGGCCTACGATCCGGCCGTTGATGACCACGTCATCGGCAGTCACCTCGCCCTTGATCGTCGCGGTCTCGCCGATGGTCAGCAGATGCGCACGGATGTCGCCTTCGACGGTGCCTTCGACCTGGATGTCGCCCGAGGTCTTGATGTTGCCGGTGATGTGCAGATCTGACGACAGAACCGAAGCCGGCGGCTTGGGTTTCGGTGGGGTTGCGGCCGCTTTCTGCTCGGTCGGGGCAGGGGTCGCCTGAGCGGCCGGAGCGGCGGGCTTCGCCGTTTCGGATGCCTTGGGTGCGGGCTCGTTGATCTTGCTCTTAGAAAACATTGTTCGCAGCCTTGATGTAGGTCATGGGGTTTACGGGTTTTCCGTTCACATGCACTTCGTAGTGCAGATGCGTTCCGGTCGACCGTCCGGTGTTACCCATATCAGCAATGTGGTCCCCGCGCGAGACCCTTTGGCCGACCTTCACGCGGATGTTCGAATTATGGGCGTAATAGGTTTCGATCCCGAAGGCGTGCTTGATCTTGACCAGCTTGCCGAAACCCGATTGCCATCCGGCATGGGTCACGACGCCGTCGGCGGTCGCATAGATGTTTGTGCCCTTGGGGGCGGCGAAATCGGTGCCCTTGTGCATCCGGCGGCCACCGGTCTTTGGGTCGCGGCGATAGCCGTAGCCGCTGGTGAACCGGAAGGACGAACGGATCGGCGTGGCAAAGGGCGCCTTTTCAGCGGCGATGCGATACAGGTTCAACTGGTCCATCTGTTCCAGCAGGCGGTTGGCGCGGATTTCATCCGGCGACAGTTCCTCGCCGCGGGTGCTGAACGATATCGGAGTCAACGGCCCGCCGATGCCGCTGTAGCCACGCCGCACCTCGTCGAGGATGCGGTCGGTCGGCATGCCGGCCTGTCGGAACATCTTGTCCAGCGGCTCGACCGAGATCAGCATCGCCTCTTCCAACTGGCGGAAGATCTCGTCATTGCGTTCCTGCATCAACTGGATTTCAAGTTCCAGCTCGTCGCGCTGGTCCAGCGCACTCTGGGCATCGGACGCGATCTGGTCGCGCTGCTGGGCCGTGCGGGCCAGGGCCTCGGACAGGAATCCCAGTTGAACGGGGGCGGCCGATGCAAACATGGCCACGGCCGGGTCGTCGGCCTTCTGTTTCAGCGCGGCCAGTTCGGCGCGCGCCTCCTCGCGCTGTTTCATGGTGGCGCGCAGAGTGGCCTGAATCACCTCGATCCCTGTTTCCAACTCGTGCCGGCGGTTCTCGGATTCCAGCAGTTCAGACTGCATCGCCGAGATCCGCTCGAGCGCGGAATTGAAGCGTTCATGTGCGGCCAGCGCCTCTTGGGCGCGGGCGTCCCGTTCGGCGGACAGAATGTTCAGACGTTCCTGATAGACCGCCTGATCGCGTTTGGCCTGTTCCCGGAAATTGCCCGACCCGATGCTGTCCATCAGCAACAGCGCAGTTGCCACCGACGTCCAGCCGACCATGACCGCCACGCCCAGAACCGCCAATACCTGGGTTTCCGAGCTAAGCCGGACAAAGCGCGTGTCCTTGTCGGATTTCAGAAAGACCCTGCGTTCGGGAAAGTGCCGTTCGAGCAGTGAGTGCAGTTTGATCGCCAGACGTGTTCGCACGCGTCTTACTCCTCATCCCCATTGTCCGGGTCGGTCATGAGTGGTTGCCGTGACGGCTTGCCGACCCTTGGGGCGACTGATTAATGGCCGGGCAGCGATTGGGCAAGTTTGTTAACCGATTGGTGCAAAAATCGCGCAATTTCGGGCTACGGATCGGCGAGAATTTGCCGAAGCGCGCGCTGCCCGGTCTATTTCCGGGCCGTTCCGGGCGGGGGCAGATCTTCGGCCAGGGGCCAGTAGAAATCGGGCGGCAATCCGGCCTCGGCCCGCTTCTCCTCGTTGAAGGGCGGTTTCAGGGCGCCGTGGAAATACCGGCGGACCAGATCGTGAAACACGTCCTTGGGGTCGGCATTTTCCCGACCGCACAGAAAGTGGAACCATTTCGACCCATAGGCGACGTGGCCGACCTCTTCGGCATAGATCACTTCCAGCGCAGCTACGGCCTGATCGGCCTTTGCCTTGCGGAAAATCTCGATCATGCCCGGTGTCACGTCCAAGCCGCGCGCCTCGAGCACCATCGGCACTACCGCCAGCCGGCCCATCAGGTCCCCGGCGGTGTCCTCGGCCGCGCGCCACATGCCGGCATGGGCGGGAAGCGCGCCGTAATGGCTGCCCATCGCCTCCAAGCAGTCGCAGACCATTTCGAAATGGCGCGATTCCTCCTCGGCGCATTTGACCCAGTCGTCGTAGAAGCCGATCGGCATCGGCACATGTCCGAACCGGGCGATGATGTCCCAATGCAGGTCCACCGCGTTCAGCTCGATATGGGCTACGGCGTGCAGCAGCGCGATGCGCCCGGCCTCGGACCCGGGGCGGCGGCGCGGTACGTCGCGCGGTGATAGCAGCTCGGGGCGGGCGGGGCGCGCGGGATGCAGCGGCGGTTCGGCGGTGCCGATCTCGATCGCCGGGGCCTCGCCCTTGCGGGACGCGACCCAGTCGGCCGCATAGCGCCGCGACAGGGCGGTCTTGGCCCGCCCGTCCGCGGTGGTCAGCACGTTGGTTGCCATCTGGGTCAGGGTCTTGGCCACGGTGATCCTCGGGTCGAATGAAACTGCCGCCTCTTAGACCGGATGGCGCGCGGCGTCAAAGCGCGCGCACGGCCTCCAGCACCTCATCGACGTGACCGGGGACCTTCACCTTGCGCCAGACGCGGGCGATCTTGCCGTCGGTGTCGATCAGAAAGGTCGAACGCTCGATCCCCATCGATTTCTTCCCGTACATGTTCTTTTCGACCCAGACGCCGAAGGCCTCGCAGACGGTTCCGTCTTCGTCGGACAGAAGCGGCGTGTTCAGACCGTGCTTGGCGACGAACTTGTCATGTTTGGCGACGCTGTCGCGCGAGATGCCGAAGACCTGCGCGCCCGCCTCGGCGAAGGCGGGCAGAGCTTCGGAAAATCCGATGGATTCCTTCGTGCAGCCCGGCGTATCATCGCGGGGATAGAAGAAAAGAACGACGGGGCGGCCGCGCAGGGCCGACAGGGTGACCGAACCGCCGCCGTCACGGGGCAGGGTGAAATCGGGGGCGATGTCTGAGAGGTCGGGCATGGAGGTCTCCGGTTGTGGTTGTCATGAACTGCCGCGGATAATAGAGCGGCGTCAGCGGGTTGGAAGGCTTGGTAGGCGAATTGGCTGAGCGGCAGGACGAAAAATCGGACAAACCAGGCCGGGCGCCGCGCCGCCGATCCCGCCGCCGGACGGCCGTTCTGTGGGCCTTGCGCGGGGTTTTCCTGCTAGTGTTTCTGGCCTTGTTCTCGGGGTTGATGGTCCTGGGGCAACGGGTGCATGCGCCGAACTGGCTGCGCGACCGGGTCGAGGCGCGGCTAGACCAGGCGCTGGACGGGGTGAAGATCCGGTTCGGCGATGCCAGTTTCATCATCCACGAAGGCTGGCGTCCGAGTCTGCGGCTGAGCGACGTGTCGATCAGCGATGCCGAAGGGCGGCAGATCGCAAATGTGTCGGACTTGCGGGCCAGCCTGTCGATGCGCCCATTGCTGCGCGGACATGTCCGGCCCAAGCGGATCGTACTGAACGGTGCCCAGATCACGCTGGTCCGCGGGCCAGACGGGATGCTGACCCTGATCGTGGGGTCCGGCAGCGCCCCCGTGAGGCAGGCGCCAAATCTGGCCGAACTGATCGAGCAGGCTGATGCCGTTTTCCAATCTCCGGCCCTGTCCGCACTGGCGTCGGTCGAGATGGAGGCGATCACGCTGGACTACAGCGATCAGCGGCTTGGCCGGTCCTGGGTTCTGGATGGCGGGCACATCCTGGTCACCCGCGACGATCGGGCCTTGCGGCTGGCCACAGGGTTTTCGGTTCTGGCGGGGCGAGACTATGTGAGTATGGTCGAGGCCAACTATACCAGCTCATTCGGCTCGCCTCAGGCACAGTTCGGCATCTCGATCACGGACCTGCCCGCCGTGGACGTGGCCGCGCAGGCGCCGGCCCTCGCGTGGCTGCAGGTGCTGGACGCGCCGATCTCGGGCGCCCTGCGCGGCAGCATCGACGAGCAGGGGGCGTTGGGGCCGGTTTTTGCCACGCTCAACCTCGGCCCGGGCGCCGTGCAGCCCAATCCCGAAACCCGTCCGGTGCCGTTTGACACGGCCCGCACCTATTTCACCTATGACCCCTACCGGCAGGTTCTGGATTTCAACGAAGTATCCATCGCCTCGGCCTGGGGAACGGTCCAAGGTGAAGGTGAGGCCTATCTCGAGGGTGTGGAGACGGGTGCGCTGCAGAGCATGGCGGTTCAGGTCCGCCTGACCGGAATCGGGCTGAACCCGGCTGATCTGTTCGTGGACGACCTGCACCTGAACCGGGCCCAGCTGGATTTCCAGGTCAGTCTGAATCCGTTCCGCCTGCAACTGGGGCAGGCGGTTGTCGAGGACGATAACGTGCGGCTGCATGCGTCGGGCGCGGTACAGGGCCTACCCGACGGCTGGAGCGTGGATCTCGACGCTCGGATCAATCAGATCTCGCAGGGGCGCGTTTTGCAGTACTGGCCGCCGCGACTGGCGCCTAAGCCGCGCAAATGGGTCACGGAAAACGTGCTCGGCGGGCAGATGTCGAACGTGGATTTCGCTCTTCGCCTGCGCCCCGGGACCAAACCGCTGATCTACGCGGATTTCGAATTCGACGAGGCGACCGTGCGATTTGCCAAGACCCTGCCGCCGTTGCAGAACGCACGCGGTGAGGCCAGCCTGATCGAGCGGCGCTTTACCGTCACCGCCCATCAGGGATTCGTGAAGGCCGATCAGGGCGGAGTCGTCGATGCCGCGGGCACCTCATTCATCATCCCGGACACCGGGATCAAGAAATCGACGCCGGGCATTGTTCGCATTCAGGCCAGAGGCAGCGTGACCGCGGCGCTGTCGCTGCTTGACCGGCCGCCATTGTCCGTGCTGACCAAGGCCAAACTGCCGGTCGATCTGGCCGACGGGCAGGTGCGGTTGAGCGGCACATTGGCCCTGCCGCTGATCAAGGGGCTCAAGCTGGAAGAAACCCGGTTCCATTTTGCCGGGGACATCCTGAACCTGCAGACCGATCGTCTTGTGCCCGGTTTCCGCGTCAGCGCGGCGAAACTGGCCCTGAGCGGCACCCAGGACGAGGTCTCCATCGCCGGCGACGGGTCTTTCGGCGCGGTTCCGATGCAGGTCCGCTGGCGACAGCCCATCGGCGGCACCGAACCGCAACGCAGCACGCTGACCGGGCAGATCGAGCTGTCGCCGCGTTTGATGGACGAGTTGAAGGCGGGATTGCCGCCGCAGATGCTGGCGGGGCAGGGCGTGGCGCAGATCGAACTGGGGATCGGGGGCGGTCAGCCGACGCGTCTGCGCGCCAGTTCGGATCTTGCGGGGGTGACGCTGGCGATCCCTGAATTGGGCTGGCGCAAGCCTCCGTCCGGCACGGGCGCGCTGACGGTCGAAGCCACCGTCTCCGAGCCGCTGAGCATCGACACGTTGTTAATCGAAGCCGCCGGGCTGCGGGCCGTGGGAGCGATCTCGATCAGCGATGGCGCGCTGGACCGGATCCGATTCAGCACGTTCGAACTGGGCGACTGGCTGGCGGTTCCGGCCGAGCTGATTGGGCGGGGTGCGGCGGTCCCGGATATCCGGGTTCTGGGTGGGGTTCTGAACCTTGCCAAGGCGACCTTCGCCAGCGGTGGCGGGGGCGGTGGCGCAGGTCCGAAACTGGACGTGACGCTGGACCGGCTGCAGGTCACCGATACGGTGGCCCTGACCGGCCTGACCGGGAATTTCCAGACGACGGGCGGCCTGCAGGGCGGGTTCAGCGCCCGGGTGAACGGTGGTGCCGCCGTTCAGGGGCAGGTCTTCCCCAGCGGCGATGGCCGCAGCGCAGTCCGGCTGCAATCGGTGGATGCCGGGGCCGTTTTGCGGTCGGCCGGGTTGCTGACGCAGGCGCAGGGTGGCACGCTACAGGTCCAGCTGGACCCGGTGGCCGAGCCCGGAAATTACGACCTGAACCTGAATATCCGAAACACCCGCATCACCGACGCCCCGGCCATGGCGGCACTGTTGAACGCGATCAGTGTGGTCGGGTTGCTGGACGAGATGTCCGGGCAGGGGATCCAGTTCTCGTCGATCGAGAGCGTAATGCGAATCACGCCGACGCAGGTCAAGATCCTCAGCGGCAGCGCGGTCGGTCCGTCGCTGGGGCTGTCGTTCGACGGCACGGTCGATCTGAACCGCAAATTCCTGAACCTTCAGGGCGCGATTTCTCCGATCTACCTGGTCAACGCCATCGGCAGCGTACTGACCCAGAAGGGCGAAGGCGTTTTCGCCTTCAACTACAAGCTGGTCGGGCCGGTCTCGGCGCCGCAGGTCTCGGTCAATCCGCTGTCGGGATTGGCGCCATTGTTTCTACGCAACCTTATGCGCGACCCGGCACCGACGGTTTCGGACGGCCCCAACGCAACGCCCCAACGCGATGGCCCCAGCCCGTCTTTGGGGGCACGGGGAGAAGATCGTTGACCGGGATCTGTGGTCAAATCCATTCGGGCGTTGTATGCCGCGCGCATGAAGCTGAGTGATTTCGATTTCGACCTGCCCGAAGACCTGATCGCCACCCGGCCCGCCAGCCCGCGCTCGTCGGCGCGTCTGTTGGTGGCGCAGGGCGATGACCTGACCGATGCGCGCGTGTCCGACCTGCCCGACTGGCTGCGACCGGGTGACCGGCTGGTGCTGAACGACACCCGGGTCATTCCCGCGCGCCTGTCCGGGCGGCGCCACCGAAACAGCGCGCAGGGCCCGGTGTCGGCCGCGGTCGAGGCGACCTTGCTGGACCCGCAGGCCGACGGCAGTTGGGCGGCTCTGCTGAAACCGCTGAAAAAGGTGTGCGTCGGCGAAGAGATCGTGTTCTCGGGCGAACTGTCTGCGATTCTGGAACGCGTCGTGGACGGGCAGGCCCATCTGCGGTTCAACCTGACGGGCGAGGATTTCGACCGCGCGCTTGAGCAGGCCGGGGCGATGCCGCTGCCGCCCTACATCGCCGCAAAGCGACCGGCGGACGAGCGGGACAAGACGGACTATCAGACGGTCTGGGCGCGCCATTCCGGTGCCGTGGCGGCCCCCACCGCCTCGCTGCATTTCGACGAGTCGCTGCTGCAGGCACTGGCTGCGCGTGGCGTGGATTTCACCTATGTCACCCTGCATGTGGGCGCGGGCACCTTCCTGCCGGTCAAGGTCGAGGACGTGACCACCCACAAGATGCATGCCGAATGGGGGCGTGTCAGCGCGCAGGCCGCGGCCGAGATCGCCGCCACCAAGGCCACCGGCGGCCGCGTCATTCCCGTGGGCACCACGGCGCTGCGCCTGATCGAAAGCGCCGCGCGCGGCGGACGGATCGAACCGTGGGAAGGCGAGACCGACATCTTCATCTATCCCGGTTTCAAATTCCATGTGACCGATGCGCTGATGACCAATTTCCACCTGCCCAAATCCACCCTGCTGATGCTGGTCTCGGCATTGATGGGTAAGGACCGGATGCTGCGGATCTACGATCACGCCATTGCCAGCCGGTACCGCTTCTTTTCTTATGGTGACGCGTCGCTTTTGATCCCTTAAAGGGCGCGATCAACGGACCGAATCCGGGAAATGTCGTAGACAAGCGCGACCGGGGCGTATTCAGGTCGTTTAACGCAACGAGTTTGACGCAAAAAATTGTCCAGCAGAATTGGAGGCAGTCATGCTTCAGGTACTTGCCAGCGCATGGGCGCTTCTTCTTGGAATGGGTCTGCTGATGATCGGCAACGGCCTGCAGGGTACCCTGCTGGGCGTGCGGGGCGAGATCGAGGGCTTCTCGACGCTGGAGATGTCCTTTGTCATGTCGGCCTATTTCGTAGGATTCCTGGGCGGCTCGCGCCTGGCCCCCGAGATGATCCGGCGAGTCGGGCATGTGCGGGTCTTCGCGGCGCTGGCGTCGTTCATCTCGGCAGTGATGATCATGTATCCGATGCTGACCGACCCGATCGCCTGGTCGCTGGGCCGCGTGGTGATCGGCTTTTGTTTTTCCGGCGTGTATGTGACGGCCGAAAGCTGGTTGAACAATGCCGCCAGCAATGAAAACCGGGGGCAGGCGCTGTCGCTGTACATGATCGTCCAGATGATCGGCATCGTCAGTGCGCAGGCGCTGATGTTGGTGGGCGATCCGGCGGGGTACGAGACCTTCGTAATCGCCTCGATCCTGGTCTCGGTCTCGTTCGCGCCGATCCTGCTGTCGATCTCGCCGACACCGGCCTTTGACACGACCAAGCCGATGACGCTGAGACAGTTGATGGAAACCTCGCCGCTGGGCTGCGTTGGCATGTTCCTGCTGGGCGGCGTCTTTTCGGCCCAGTTCGGCATGGCCGCGGTCTATGGCGCCCGCGCCGGGTTGACCCTGGTCGAGATTTCGACCTTCGTGGCAACCTTCTACATCGGTGCGTTGCTGTTGCAGTATCCGCTGGGATGGTTCTCGGACCGGATGGACCGGCGGGTGCTGATCCTGCTGGTTTCGGTCGCCGGGGGGGCCGCGGCTCTGGTGGGCATGCTGTTTGGCATGACCTTCGCGGTTCTGCTGGCCGCCGCCTTCGTGATCGGAGGCATGTCGAACCCGCTTTATTCGCTGCTGATCGCCTATACCAATGACTATCTGGAATACGAGGACATGGCCGCTGCCTCGGGCGGGTTGATCTTCATCAACGGTTTGGGGGCGATCGCTGGCCCGCTCATCACCGGTTGGCTGATGGGCGATGCGGTGTTCGGGCCGTCCGGGTATTTCCTGTTAATCGCCGCGCTGCTGTTCGCCATGGCTGCCTATGCGTTGTACCGGATGACCCAGCGTGCCCATGTGCCGGTGGACGAGACCGCCGCGCTTGCGCCGCTTTACCCCACCGCCTCGCCGGTGGCGCTGGAAGTTGCGCAGGAAATCGCCATCGAGGCCGCGCAGGACGACGAAGAGGCTGAAACTCCGGCCTGAGCGCCGGATATGTGTCGCAAGTGTTGCAATATGTTACTGTAACATTTCTGTAAAAGACCCTTAAATGACCCTACGTCTCTTGGGGGAGAACACACGGAGTCATTGGGATGGTCGGTCCTGAAGAAGTATTGAGTTTTTGGTTGGATGAAGTCGGCCCCAAGGGCTGGTACCGCGAGGATGAGGCACTGGATACCCGGATCCGGGAGAGGTTCCTGACGACGTGGGAAGCGGCGTGCCAAGGGAAATTCTCGCTGTGGCTGACCTATCCCAGCGGAGCCTTGGCCTACATCATTCTGATGGATCAGTTTCCTCGCAACATGTTCCGGGGCAGCGCTCGGGCCTTCGCGTCCGACAGGGCGGCGCTGGCCGCGGCCAAATGCGCCATCGACAAGGGCTGGGACCTGAAGATCGACGAACCGGCGCGGCAATTCTTCTACATGCCGCTGATGCATTCCGAGAACCTGTGCGACCAGGAACGCTGTGTACGACTGATGTGCGAGCGCATGCCCAAGCATGGCAGAGACAACCTGCTGCATGCCCGCGCGCATCGCGAGGTGATCAGAAAATTCGGGCGGTTCCCCTATCGCAACGCGGCGCTGTCGCGGGAAACGACTGCGCCCGAGGCCGCCTATGTCAGCAACGGCGGTTACGGTGCCACCGTGCGCGAGTTGCAGGCGATCGCCTAGCTTTCCTGCGCCCCGCAGCCGCGCAGCGTCATCAGGCGTTGGCTGGTGGCGTCGATGGCCGTGATTATGGCTCGGTCGATCAACAGTTCCGGGGTTTCGGCGATCTGTGTCAGGGTATCTTGTGCCCGGTTCAGGGCTGCCAGGCTCTGGTCGAGCCGGTCCAGCGTTCGCGCCAGCTTTTGTCCAGTGTCCAAATCGGTACTGCCGCCGGCGCGAACGGCCTTCAACTCGTCCCGCAACGCGCTCAAATCCGCTCTGATGTTGCGGGCCTGCTCCTGAAATGGGCGCACGATCTGCAGATTCTGCTGGAACCGGTCCTGAATGTTCTCGACGCTCTGCGCCAGTTTCCAGCCGAGAAACAGGCACAGGGCCAGCAGGATCAGAGTCGCGTTCAGCAGGGCAAGCAGCAGATCCTTGAGTGTTCGGGCCATGGCCTGGGCCTCCTATGTCTCGGTCAAACACGTGTTGCCAATGGATTTGGTATCTTTTCTAGCCTTCCGCCCAGCGCTGCAATAGTCTTGACGGGCTGGGTTTCTGCTTTTGTGACCTTACGTCACCAATATCGCAGGCAGCGATGTTGAAGCGCCCGCAGAAATAGTTTAGCACTAAACTAGTTTTCATCAGACCCGCGCCGAGAGGTACACATGGCTGCAAAATCTTTTGATCTGATCGTAATCGGGGCCGGCCCCGGCGGCTATGTCGCTGCTATTCGCGCGGCCCAGCTGGGCCTGAAGACCGCAATCGTCGAGCGCGAGCACCTGGGCGGCATCTGTTTGAACTGGGGCTGCATCCCGACCAAGGCGCTGCTGCGGTCTGCCGAGGTATTCCACCTGATGGAACGCGCCAAGGATTTCGGGCTGAGCGCCGAGAAGATCGGATATGATATCGATGCTGTGGTCAAGCGGTCGCGCGGCGTGGCCAAGCAGTTGGCCGGTGGCGTCGGGCACCTTCTGAAAAAGAACAAGGTTACCGTGGTGATGGGAGAGGCGACGATCCCCGCACGCGGCAAGGTTTCGGTGAAGACCGACAAGGGAACCGAGGAGTTGGCCGCCAGCAACATCATCCTCGCCACCGGGGCCCGGGCGCGTGAGTTGCCTGGGCTCGAGGCCGACGGCGACCTGGTCTGGACCTACAAGCACGCGCTGCAGCCCCCTCGGATGCCCAAGAAGCTGCTGGTCATCGGCTCGGGCGCGATCGGGATCGAATTCGCCAGTTTCTTCAATACGCTGGGTGCGGACACGACGGTGGTCGAGGTCATGGACCGCGTTCTGCCGGTCGAGGATGCCGAGATCAGCGCCTTTGCCAAAAAGGCATTCATCAAGCAGGGCATGAAGATCATGGAGAAATCCATGGTCAAGCAGCTTGACCGCGGCAAGGGCAAGGTGACCGCCCATATCGAAACCAGCGGAAAGACGGAAAAACACGAATTCGACACGGTCATCTCTGCCGTTGGGATCGTCGGCAACGTCGAGAACCTGGGGCTCGAGGCGTTGGGGGTGAAGATCGACAGAACCCATGTCGTGACCGATGAATTCTGCCGTACCGGCGTCGATGGCCTCTATGCGATCGGCGACATCGCAGGGGCGCCTTGGCTGGCGCACAAGGCAAGCCACGAGGGTGTCATGGTCGCGGAACTGATCGCCGGAAAACATGCCCATCCCGTCAAACCCGAGAGCATCGCTGGGTGCACCTACTGCCACCCCCAGGTGGCATCGGTCGGCTACACCGAAGCCAAGGCCAAAGAGTTGGGCTTTGAGGTCAAGGTCGGCCGTTTCCCCTTTATCGGTAATGGCAAGGCCATCGCGCTGGGAGAACCCGAGGGCATGATCAAGACCGTTTTCGATGCCAAGACGGGTGAGCTGTTAGGGGCGCACATGGTCGGTGCCGAGGTGACCGAGCTCATCCAAGGATATGTCGTAGGGCGCCAGTTGGAAACCACCGAGGAAGACCTGATGAACACCGTCTTCCCGCACCCGACGCTGTCGGAAATGATGCACGAGGCCGTTCTGGACGCTTACGGACGCGCCATCCACTTCTAGCTGCAAATCGGATCATGGCGGAACGCGGAATGGGGCTCTGCCCCTACCGCGCTGCGCGCGGCTCCCCCGGGATATTTTGGGCCAGATGAAGTGCGGTCGTATTCTTCATCTGGCGTCAAATATCCCGGAGTGCGAGGCAGAGCCTCGCAAACTGCTTCTGCTCAGCGGGTCAGGGCGTCCAGGATACGGGCCCACGAGCGGATGCCCTTGTGAAAGCTTTTCACGTCATACTTTTCGTTGGGTGAATGGATGGCGTCGTCGTCGTTCGCAAATCCGACCAGCATCGAATCCAGCCCCAGAACGGAATTGAAATATCCCACGACCGGGATCGAGCCGCCCATGCCGGTGAAAACGGCCTCGCGGTTCCATTCATCTGAAAGGGCGCTGCGGGCGGCCTCGAACTCCGGCCGGTCCAGATTCATCACCGAGGCGGGGGAGCCTTCGAGGTCATTGTCCCAAACGACCTTGGCGTCGGGCGACAGGCGGTCTTCGACGTGTTTGCGGATCTTGTCCCGCAGTTTGTCGGGGTCCATGTCGCCGACCAATCGGCAGGTGATCTTGCAATGGGCTTCGCTGGGGATCACGGTTTTCGACCCCGCCCCGTTGTAGCCGCCCCATAGCCCGTTGATTTCCAGCGTCGGCCGTGCCCATTGCTGTTCAAGCGTCGAGTAGCCCTTTTCGCCGTGCGGCTGCGTGTAGCCGACCGAATTGAGGTACTCGGCCTCGTCAAAGCCGCAATTCTCCCATTGGCGCAGCTGGTCGGCGGGAACCTCGTGCACGCCTTCGTAGAAGCCTTCGACCGCAACGCGGCCGGTTTCCTCGTCGTAGAACGAGGCGACGATCCGGGAAATCTCGCGCAGCGGATTCAGGCCCGGGCCGCCGTAGTGGCCCGAATGCAGGTCGATGCGCGGGCCGATGATCGTGAATTCATCCTTGAGCATGCCGCGCAGTTGCGAGGCGATCGAGGGCACGCCGCGCGACACCATCGACGTGTCGCAGACCAGCGCCAGATCGGCCTTCAACTCGTCCTTGTTGGTCTCGAGGAACGGGACCAGCGAAGGCGACCCAGACTCTTCTTCACCTTCGAAGAAGAAGGTGATCCGGCAGGGCAGTTTGCCATGCACGGCCTTCCACGCACGGCAGGCCTCGACGAAAGTCATCAGCTGGCCCTTGTCGTCCGAAGCGCCGCGCCCGCGGATCACCTGGCCGTGCTCGGTCTCTTCCAGAGCCGGGTCGAACGGGTCGCGCTTCCACAGGTTCAGCGGGTCAACCGGCTGAACGTCATAGTGCCCGTAGAACAGAAGGTGCGGCGCGTCAGCATCATCGCCCACATGGCCGACGACCATCGGGTGCCCCGGCGTTGCGCGCTTTTCTGACTGAATGCCCATGCTCTGCAAATCGGCGACCAGCCAGTCGGCAGCCTTGTCAACGCTTTCCTTGTAGGCTGGATCGGTCGAGATGGACGGGATCCGAAGAAATTCCATCAACCGGTCGATCGAGGTGGAGAGATCAGCGTCGATCTTGCTCAGTACGGCGTCAAGCGACATCGGGGGCTCCTGAATGGTTTTGAATTTGGGCCGAACCTATCAGTGTCAGCGGCGCCGTCCAGTCCAAGCCGCAGGGAAACCGCGGACAATATCGGAAACATGCGGGCATGTGAGGCGCCCGGCCTGCGTCGTTTCCTCGCGCTTGGTGGTGTCGAGTTTACTTGTCGCGGCTGGCCCGAGAGGATAATTGATGCAAATCAATGTTGCGACGGGTCCCGACGGGCTAGGCAAGTGCAGGAAACAAATAGCGGACGTTGCCTGAAAATCGGGTACTATGGCACGGAGAAACGCCTGGCCGCGCGAAAGGGTCATGAAGGAGGGTCCTTTGGACTATACAGCTCAGCTCGATACGGCGATTGCCAAGCTGCATGAAGAAGGACGTTACCGGACCTTTATCGACATCGAACGTCGCAACGGACAGTTCCCGCATGCGGTACGCACGCGCCCCGACGGGTCGCAGCAGGACATCACGGTCTGGTGCGGCAACGATTATCTGGGCATGGGGCAGCACCCTGTCGTGTTGCAGGCGATGCACGAGGCAATCGACGCAACCGGTGCCGGATCGGGCGGGACACGCAACATCTCGGGCACGACCGTCTATCACAAACGGCTCGAGGCGGAACTGGCCGATTTGCACGGCAAAGAGGCGGCGCTGCTGTTCACCAGCGCCTACATCGCCAACGACGCCACTCTTAGCACGCTGCCCAAGTTGTTTCCGGGCCTGATCATCTATTCCGACGAACTGAACCATGCTTCGATGATCGAGGGCGTGCGCCGCAACGGGGGCGCCAAGCGGATCTTCCGCCACAATGACGTGGCCCATCTGCGCGAACTGCTCCTAGCCGACGACCCGGCCGCGCCCAAGCTGATCGCCTTTGAATCGGTCTATTCCATGGACGGCGATTTCGGTCCGATCGAGGAAATTTGCGACTTGGCCGACGAGTTCGGCGCGCTAACCTATATCGACGAAGTGCATGCCGTGGGCATGTACGGCCCGCGCGGCGGCGGCGTGACCGAGCGTGACCGGCTGGCGCATCGGATCGACATTATCAACGGCACCCTGGCCAAGGCCTATGGCGTGATGGGCGGCTACATCGCGGCCAGCGCGAAAATGTGCGATGCCGTTCGCTCTTATGCGCCGGGTTTTATCTTTACCACCTCGCTGCCTCCGGCGGTCGCTGCGGGCGCCGCAGCCTCGGTCGCCTTCCTCAAGCGTGCGCCGGAACTGCGCGAGCAGCATCAGACCCAGGCCAAGATCCTGAAGCTGCGGCTGAAGGGGCTGGGCTTGCCGCTGATCGACCACGGCAGCCACATCGTGCCGGTGATAGTAGGCGACCCGGTACATACCAAAAAGCTCAGCGACATGCTGCTGGAAAGCTATGGCATCTATGTCCAGCCGATCAATTTCCCGACCGTGCCCCGCGGGACCGAGCGCCTGCGCTTTACCCCGTCGCCCGTCCATGGACCGGACGAGATGAACTGCTTGGTCCAGGCAATGGACGAACTTTGGTCACATTGTGCGCTAAATCGCGCCGAACTTGCCGGGTAGCCTCTGACTGACATGTGCAACATGTTTGGCGCGTGTTAAGCTCTCGCTAACAAAAGAAAACGGATGATTCGTTGTGGGGATGATTCGCCGTTTGCGTGTAACACGCGGTAGGCAGTTTGGGGCAGCAGGGATGATTGGGCGCAGGACTCAGCGCAATTCCGAGCAAGACGTGGAGGTCAGGCCAAAAGGGTTTGACGACTATGAGGTTCGCCTGGGCGATGTCATGCGCGGCGAGCGTGCCACCAAGGGCAAGTCTCTGCTGGATGTCCAACGTGAACTGCGGATCAAGGCCAACTACATCGCCGCCATCGAAAACGCCGACCCTGATGCGTTCGACACACCCGGCTTTATCGCCGGGTATGTGCGTTCCTACGCCCGGTATCTGGGCATGGACCCGGATGAAACGTTTGAAACCTTCTGCAAGGAAAGCGGGTTTTCGGTGGCGCATGGCATGTCGGCCCAAGCCTCGGTGGTCAAGAAAGGCGGCGGCGACTTGCCGGCGCGTGGACCAATGGGGCGCGACCCGTTCATTTCGCCGAACACGCCTTATCTTCCGGGCCGTGAATCCGTCTTCAGCCAGATTGAACCCCGGGCAATCGGCTCTTCGCTGGTCCTGCTGGCACTGATCGGCGGCATCGGCTATGGCGGCTGGTCGGTTCTCAACAAGATCCAGCAGGTGCAGGTCGCCCCGGTCGAACAAGCGCCGGTGGTGTTGGCCGATCTCGATCCGCTGGCGGCGATCCGGTCCGACACCGACGATGATATCGACGGCTTGCAGGCCCCCAGTGCAGAGGCGTTGGATCGTCTGTATCGGCCGCAGGCGCTGGACGTGCCGGTGCTGGTGGCGCGCGATGCGCCGATCTCGACGCTCGATCCGCGCACCGTAGGCACCTTCCGCCCGCCGGAACTGCCCGAGGTGGCTATGGCCGAAGTGCACACGGTCGAGCGCACACCGCTGCCGCAAGTGGTCGAACAGGTGGACACTGCGCTCAAGATCGTTGCGGTAGAACCTGCCTGGATGCGGGTCACCGCAGCCGATGGCAGCGTGATCTTCGAGGGAACGCTTGGCACGGTCGAAAACGGCAACGTCTTCGAGGTGCCGCTGACAGAAGAGCCCCCGCAACTGCGCGCAGGGGCATCGGGCAGCGTGTATTTCTCGATGAACGGCCAGCATTACGGCCCGGTCGGTAAGCCCGGAACAGTGTCCAAGGGCGTGATCCTGTCCAAGGACGCGGTTGCCGAAAACTATGCCGTTGCCGATCTCACGTCCGAGGCCAACAGTGCGCTGCGGCGTCTGGTGGCCGAGCTTCAGACTCAAGCGACCGAAGCCCCGGCAGAGTGATCTTGCCATTGCGGCGGGCTTGCCCCCGGACTATCTAAAGGCCAGACCTCAGACTGACGCGGATCCGTTTTCATGTCTCTGAACCACGTGCGCCCCTGGCGCGACATCTATCGCCGCAAATCCCGCCAGATCATGGTCGGTAACGTTCCGGTGGGCGGCGACGCGCCGATCGCCGTGCAAACCATGACCAACACGCTGACGACCGATGTCGCCGCGACCGTGGCGCAGGTACAGGCGGCGGCCGAGGCCGGAGCGGATATCGTGCGCGTATCGGTCCCGGACGAGGCGTCGTCGAAGGCGTTAAAGGAGATCGTGCGCGAAAGCCCGGTGCCGATCGTGGCGGATATCCATTTCCACTATCGGCGCGGCATCGAGGCCGCCGAGGCCGGCGCCGCGTGCCTGCGCATCAACCCGGGCAATATCGGTGATGAAAAGCGGGTGAAAGAGGTCATCAAGGCCGCGCGCGACCACAATTGCTCGATCCGTATCGGCGTGAACGCGGGCAGTCTGGAAAAGCACCTGCTGGAGAAATATGGCGAGCCGTGCCCCGAGGCGATGGTGGAAAGCGGGCTCGAACATATCCGCATCCTGCAGGACAATGATTTCCACGAATTCAAGATCAGCGTGAAGGCCAGCGACGTTTTCCTGTCGGCTGCTGCCTATCAGGGCATCGCCGAGGCCACCGACGCCCCGATCCATCTGGGCATCACCGAGGCCGGGGGGCTGGTCAGCGGCACGATCAAATCGGCCATCGGGCTGGGCAACCTGCTGTGGATGGGGATCGGCGACACGATCCGCGTCAGCCTGTCCGCCGATCCGGTCGAAGAGGTGAAGGTCGGTTTCGAGATCCTAAAATCTCTTGGCCTGCGCCATCGGGGCGTGAACATCATCTCATGCCCGTCCTGCGCGCGGCAGGGGTTCGACGTGATCAAGACGGTCGAGACGCTGGAAAAGAGGCTGGAACACATCAAGACGCCCATGAGCCTGTCGATCATCGGCTGCGTCGTGAACGGCCCCGGCGAGGCGCTGATGACCGATGTCGGCTTTACCGGCGGGGGCGCGGGTTCGGGCATGGTCTATCTGGCGGGCAAGGCCAGCCACAAGATGTCGAACGAACAGATGATCGACCACATCGTCGAGCAGGTGGAAAAGAAGGCGGCCGAGCTGGACGCCGCGGCCGAGGCGGCTGAATAGAAACAGAAAAAAGCCGCAGCACCTGGCTGCGGCTTTTATCTGTCGTGTCGTATCTGGTCTCGACCTCTTGGCCGACTATCCCTGTTCGGCGCGCACGGCGTCGGCGATCTGCTGCATCTGATCGGCCTTCAGATAACCGCGCAACATTTCCGTACCCAGCACGAAGCTGGGCGTGCCAGAAATCTTGAGCCGTTGCGCCAGTTCGCGGGTCTGGGCGATTTCATCTGTCACCGCGTCGCTATCCATTGCAGCCAAGATCGCATCGCTGTCCAGGCCCAGCCCGTCGGAGATGCGGCGCAGGGCTACTTCGGTCACGTCTCCGCCGAATTCCATCAGCGCGTCATGCACCTGCTTGTAGGCGTCGTCGCCTGCGACTTGCTTGGTCGCGATAGCAAAACGTGACGACAACACCGAAGCCTCGCCAAGGATCGGGAACTCTTTGATGATAAAGCGGATGTTTCCATCCTGTGCCAGCAGGGCGTCGACCTCGGGCACCGCTCGGCGGCAATAGCCGCAGCGATAGTCCATGAACTCGACCAGAGTGATGTCGCCGTCTGGATTGCCACCCACCCAGCTGTAGCCGTCGTTGAACAGCGCCTCGGCATTGGCTGCGACCAGGTCCTTGTCGGCTGCGGCTTCGGCTGCGGCGTTGCGCTGCTCCAGAATGTTGACCGCTTCGATGATGACCTCGGGGTTTTCCAGCAGATATTCGCGCACGGCCGCGCCGAACTCGGCCTTTTCGTCGGGACTCATCGCGCTCAGGTCCAGCGCCTGCGCGGGGCCGGATATCAGGGTAAGCCCCAGAAGGGCAGGTGCTGCGTGTCTGAGGATCATTTCCGTTTCCTTTTCGATTTCTCAGCTCGTTCTGCGGCAATCAGCACATCCTGTGCCCGTTGCCAACCCGGTGAGCCTTCGGGCAATTGCCCGACGGCGCGTCTTGCGTGGATGCCCGCATCGGCCAGGCGGCCTTGCAGGGCATAGCGTTCGGCGGTGACGGTCGCGGCCATGCCGGGCTGTCCCAGCTTGGCATAGGCCACCCCCAGATCCTGCATCAGCCGCAGGTTTCGATAGTCGCGGGCGCGTGCCTTTTCAAGCACTTGCAGGGCTTCCTTCGTACGCCCTTCGGCCAGCAACCCGCGCCCGTACCCGGCCATGATCAGAGCATCGCGCGGCGCCAGTTCCATGGCCTTGGCATAGGCGTTGACCGCTTGCGCAAACCGGCGGTTTTCCAGCAGGATCTGACCTTTCAACTCGTAATAGTACGGATCCTCGGGCCGGATCGCCAAGGCCCCGTCGATGGACGACAGGGCCGCACCCAGATTGCGGTTCTGGTGATGGGCGGCGGCTTCGCGCATCAGGCGGATGTCCCGTGCGCTTTCTTCTTTGGCGCGGCGCAGGGTCCAGCTGGGCGAGCGCAGGAAGGCCGACAGTTTGCCCTTCACCCGCGCGAACCAGTAGTCGGCGTTCGGGTCGGGTTTGGCGCGGTCGCCGAATTCATCCAGAAAGGCCTCGGCGGCGCGCAGACGCTCGCGGCTGGTGGGGTGCGACCGCATGTAGGGGTCCTGATTGGCCTCGCTCAGCAATTCCTGGCCGGCGAATTTCCGGTGCAGGGCGACCATGCCGCTGGGCGAGATCTCGGCCCAGCGCAGGTATCCGGCCGCGCTGCGGTCGGCCGAGGCCTCTTCGGCGCGGGTGTGGCCCAGAAAGCTGCGCAGCGCCGAGGCGGATGTTCCGGCGGCGATCCCGGCTGCGGCCTCGCCGCCCCCTGCAGCCGCGGCGATCATTGCCAGCGCGGTTCCGAACCCGGCGGCCCGCTTGGCGGCGCGCAGGTTTTCGGCCCGCCGGGCCAGATGCCCGTTGGCGATATGGGCGGCCTCGTGCGCGATGACGGCCTGCAGCATCTCGGGGCTGTCGACGCTGAGGATCAGCCCGTGGTTCACGTAGATCGTGTTGTAGTCGATCACGAAGGCGTTGAACGTATCGTCCTTGACCACCAGAACGCGCACGCGGTTGGTGTTCAGCCCCGCCGCGCGCAGGATCGGAAAGGCCAGTTCGCGCAGCCCGTGTTCGATATCTGGGTCGCGGATCAGGCTTTGCGCGTGGCTTTGCGCGGCGGCCGCGATCCACAGCGCCACCGCCAGCAGAAATGCCGGGATTGACGCCAGCCGGGATCCGCGTTCAAAAGCCATGGTCGCAACATGGGAGATGGGCATGCGAAACTCAACCCGGTCGGGCGTTGATCCCTTCATCGTGATGGACGTGATGGAGGCCGCGCGCCGCGCTGAAGAGGCCGGGCGCCACATCATCCACATGGAAGTCGGCCAGCCCGGAACCGGCGCGCCTCAAGGCGCGTTGGAGGCGCTGGCCCGCGCGATGCGGCACGGCCCGCTGGGCTATACCGTCGCGCTGGGTCTGCCGGCGCTGCGGCAACGCATCGCACGGATGTATGGCGAATGGTACGACGTAGACCTGAACCCCGAGCGGGTGGTGATCACCCCGGGATCCTCAGGCGGATTCCTGCTGGCCTTCACCGCGCTGTTCGACAGCGGCGACCGGGTGGGGATCGGCGCGCCGGGTTATCCGTCCTATCGTCAGATCTTGCGGGCGCTGGGGCTGGTGCCGGTCGATCTGCCGACTGCGCAGGAAAACCGCCTGCAACCCGTGCCACAGGATTTTGCCGGGCTCGACCTGCAGGGGCTGATGGTGGCCTCGCCCGCAAACCCGACCGGAACCATGCTGGACCACGCCGCCATGGGCGCGCTGATCGAGGCCGCGCAGGGGCAGGGTGCTTCGTTCATCAGTGACGAAATTTATCACGGGCTGGAATACGAGGCCAAGGCGGTCACTGCTCTGGAACTGACCGACGAGTGTTATGTCATCAACTCGTTTTCCAAGTATTTCTCGATGACCGGCTGGCGCGTCGGCTGGATGGTGGTGCCCGAGGATCAGGTGCGCGTGGTCGAACGCATCGCCCAGAACATGTTCATCTGTGCGCCCCATGCCAGCCAGATCGCCGCGCTGGCCGCGATGGATTGCGAGGACGAACTGCAGGGCAACCTAGCCGTCTATCGCCGCAACCGCGACCTGATGCTGAAGGGCCTGCCCGAGGCCGGGTTCACCAACATCGCGCCTCCGGACGGGGCGTTCTATGTCTATGCCGATGTCTCGGACCTGACCCAGGACAGCCGCGCTTTTGCCGCCGAGATCCTGGACAAGGCCGGCGTCGCCGTAACGCCGGGGTTGGATTTCGATCCGGTGCGCGGCCACACGACCCTGCGCTTTTCCTACGCCCGGTCGACCGAGGACATCGAGCAGGGCCTGGAACGGCTCCGCAGCTTCATGGTGGATCGCCGGGCCGCGCAGAAGTCGGCCTGAGGCGTTCACAAACCGGCCGTGCTGCGATAGGCTACTGCCAAACGATCTCGGGAAAACTTGAGGCCATGAGCAGGATCCTTTTCGCACTCGCCCTGATCTGGGCGCTGACCGGCGCGGTATGGGCGCAGGACTTCAATGCCTTGGCGCGTGTCCTGCCCGAGCAGAGCCGGATCATCGACGATGACGGCGCGGGCGTACAGGTCCAACTGGGGCTGAGCCAGGGCGTGCCATATCGCATCTTCACCCTCCAAGACCCGTACCGGATGGTGATCGACTTCAAGGAAGTCGACTGGAGCGGGTTGAACCGCGAGGCCTTCCTGCAGACCCGGCGCATCAGCGCGGTTCGGTTCGGGGCCTATGTGCCCGGCTGGTCGCGTCTGGTGCTGGAACTTGGGGCGCCGCTGGCTGTGGACCGGGCCGCGATGCGTGTCGATCCGGCCTCGGGCGCGGCGGTGTTGACCCTGAACCTGAAAGGCACCGATTTCGAAAGCTTCGCCGCAAGCGCGGGCGCGCCGCACACGCCCGGATGGGATCTGCCGCCCCCGGCCGATCTGCCGGCGCTGCGCGGCGCGGATGACCGACGGGCGCTGCGGGTGATGCTTGACCCGGGCCATGGCGGCATCGACCCCGGCGCCGAGGCGGGCGGAACCAACGAAAAGACCTTGATGTTGACCTTCGCCCGCGAACTGCGCGAGGAACTGCTGCGCGCGGGCGGGTTCGAAGTGGTCCTGACGCGGGCCGACGATTATTTCGTCTCGCTGGAACGGCGGATCGCGCTGGCGCATCGCGCCGCAGCCGATGTCTTCATCTCGCTGCATGCCGACGCGCTGTCCGAGGGGCAGGCCCACGGCGCCACGATCTATGTCCTGTCCAACGAGGCCTCGGACGTGGCCAGCCGCAAACTGGCCGAGCGGCACGACCGCGACGACCTGATCGCCGGCGTTGATCTGAGCGGCTCGGACGACCAGATCGCCGACGTTCTGCTGGACATGGCCCGGCAAGAGACCCAGCCCCGGACCGAGGCGCTGGCGCAGACGCTGGCCAACGGCATGGCGCAACAGGGCGGGCCGATGAACCGCCGCCCTGTCCGTCGGGCCTCGTTTTCGGTACTCAAGGCCGCCGACATCCCGTCGGTTCTGGTCGAACTTGGGTTCTTGTCCAGCCCCAGAGATCTGAAAAACCTGAAAAATCCCGAATGGCGATCCACCATGGCGCGCGGCATCCGTCAGGGGCTTCAGGCTTGGCGGCAGCAAGATCTGGCCCGCCGCGACCTGATTGGGCAGTGACCCTGCGGCGCAAAACGGCTAGTATCGGCGCGGGTGCTTTGACCCTTGTGTGCAGCGGCACTATATAGGCGGCACCGCGAACAAAAGGCAGCAACGTGATCCGGTTCATTCTTTCGATTTTCGGGGCGATCTTCAGCCTCGTGACGCTTGGTATCTTCATGGCGGCGCTGGTGATCGGCGCGGTGTTCTGGATGTACGGCCGTGACCTGCCCAGCCACGAGTCGTTGGCCCAGTACAAGCCGCCCACCATCAGCCGCATCTATTCGGGCGAAGGCCACCTGATTGACGAATTCGCCCAGGAGCGCCGCCTGTTTACCCCGTCCGAGGAAATCCCCGACCTGGTCAAGCAGGCCTTCATCTCGGCCGAGGACAAGAATTTCTACACCCACCAAGGCTATGACCCGCGCGGCATCATCGCCGCCGCGGTCGAGGCGGTGAAGTCCAAGGGCGAAAACGTTCGCGGGGCCTCGACCATCACCCAGCAGGTGATGAAGAACTTCCTTCTGTCGGGCGACCGCCGGGCCGAGCGCAAGATCAAGGAAATCATCCTTGCCACCCGCCTGGAAGAGACGCTGGACAAGGAACAGATCCTCGAGCTTTATCTCAACGAGATCTTCCTGGGCCAGAACTCCTACGGCGTGACCGCTGCCGCGCAGACCTATTTCAACAAGACCTTGCAGGAACTGGCCCCGCACGAGGCGGCGACGCTGGCGGCGATGCCCAAGGCGCCGTCGGACTATCACCCGGTCCGGCAGAAGGATCGCCTGCTGGCGCGGCGCAACTATGTGCTGCGCGAAATGTACCAGAACGGGTACATCGACAAGGCGACCTATGAGACCGAAGTGGCGCAACCGCTGCGCTCGGTCCAGAACGGCGATTTCGAAAGCTTCCGCACCGCGCTGCCGCCGCGCGACTATTTCACCGACGAGATCCGCCGTCAGCTGAGCGAGGATTTCGGCGAGGGCGAATTTTTTACCGGCGGTTTCACCGTCCGCGCCTCGGTGGACGAAGAGATGCAGGTCGAAGCCGCACGAGCCCTGCGCGAGGCCTTGCAGAAATACGACCGGTCGCGCGGGAAATGGCGCGGAACCGGCCTGACCATCCCCGAGGAAATATTGGCCGACGAGGCACAATGGCGCGCAGAGCTGGCCAAACTGGAGGTTCCGCGCGACGTGGTGCTGCCCACGCCGTGGTATCCGGCGGTGGTGCTGGACGTTGCCGACCAGCAACTGACCGTGGGGGTCGAAAACGGTCCGGCCGACGGCATCATCCCGCGCAGCGACATCAAGTGGATGCAGGGCGATTTCCGCGCCAATTTCAAGCGCGGCGACGTGATCCTTGTGGTAGCCGCCGAAGACGGCCAGTGGTCGGCCCGCCAGATCCCCGAGGTTCAGGGCGGATTTGTCGCGATGGACGTGAACTCGGGCCGCGTTCTGGCGATACAGGGCGGGTTCTCGTACCAGGACTCGGTGTTCAACCGCGCCACCCAGGCGCTGCGCCAGCCCGGTTCGGCCTTCAAGCCCTTCGTCTATGCCGCCGCGCTCGACAGCGGCTACAGCCCGGCGACCATCGTGGTGGATGCGCCCATCGAGGTGAATACGCCGCAGGGTCTGTGGACCCCCAAGAACTCGACCAACAAGTTCTATGGCCCCACGCCGCTGCGCACCGGGATCGAGCAGTCGCGGAACCTGATGACCATCCGCTTGGCACAGGAGGTTTCGATGCCCGTGGTCGCAGGTTATGCGGAACGGTTTGGCGTGTACGACAACATGGGCCCCTACCTGGCCAACGCGCTGGGGGCCGAGGAGACGACGCTCTACAAGATGGTTGCGGCCTATGCGATGTTCGCCAACGGTGGCGAGCGGGTCAAACCCACCCTGGTCGACCGGATCCAGGACCGGTTTGGCAAGACGATCTATCGGCATGATGATCGTCAATGCCTCGATTGCAATTCCAGCTGGCTGGAACCCGATGCGGCCCCCACCATCGTCGACGACCGCGAGCAGGTGATGGACCCGATCACCGCCTATCAGCTGACCTCGATGATGAAGGGCGTGGTGGATCGCGGTACCGCGTCGCGTGTGGTCAACCTGCCGGTTCCGACGGCTGGCAAGACCGGTACGACCAACGAATCCAAGGACGCCTGGTTCATCGGCTTCACCTCGAATATCGTGGCCGGCTGCTATATCGGCTATGACCGTCCGCGTCCGATGGGGCGGGGGGCCTATGGCGGCACGCTGTGCGGGCCGGTCTTCCAGAGCTTCATGGAAAAGGCAGTCGCGAAATACGGCGGCGGCCCGTTCGAAGTGCCCCCGGGCGGCCATTTCATCAAGATCGACCGGTTCAGCGGCGCGCGGCTGCCGGAAGATGCAACCGGCGATTACGTCGTGGCCGAATATTTCCGCGATGGTGTCGATGGTTTCATCGACCGCGTGTACGACGGCGGTTTCGCGATGGGGTCCGACCTGCCTCTGTTCGAGGAGGTCACGAGCGGAGGCCGTCAGGTTCGGACATCGACCGGCGAAACGGTCATCGTGGGACCCAAAGCCAGCCAAGGCGATCTGCAGGGCGGCGGACTTTACTGATCCGCCACCGAGCGGGGGAAAGCTATGCAAACCCGCGCGGGTCATCTTGTGGTGGCCTGAACCTCTTGCTATCACGCAGGCCTGATTGAGCAAGTTGGGACCTGACCATGCGCGCCGAAATCCAGAACATCGTGGCCGAGATCCAAAAATCGCTGGAGCTGCTGGCCCAGCGTATGGACTATGAAACCGCGCCGCACCGGCTGGAGGAGTTCAACGCCCGCGTCGAAGACCCCAACCTGTGGGACAACCCCGAAAACGCGCAGAAGCTGATGCGCGAACGGCAGGTTCTGGTCGATGCGATCGAGACCTACGAGTCGATCAAGACCGATTTGAACGACAATGTCGAACTGATCGAACTGGGTGAGATGGAAGACGACGAAGAAGTCGTCAAGGATGCCGAAGAGGCCCTGAAAAAGCTGCGCGACAAAGCGGCCGAAAAAGAGCTCGAGGCGCTGCTGGACGGCGAGGCCGACGCCAACGACACCTTCCTGGAAATCAACGCGGGCGCCGGGGGCACCGAAAGCTGCGATTGGGCCTCGATGCTGGCGCGGATGTATGTCCGCTGGGCCGAGAAGAAGGGCTACAAGGTCGAGCTGCAGTCAGAAACCCCGGGCGAAGAGGCGGGGATCAAGTCGGCGGCCTACAAGATCTCGGGCCACAACGCCTATGGCTGGCTGAAATCCGAAAGCGGCGTGCACCGGCTGGTGCGGATTTCGCCCTATGACTCGGCGGCCAAGCGGCACACATCGTTCAGCTCGGTCTGGGTCTATCCGGTGGTGGACGACAATATCGAGATCGAAGTGAACCCGGCCGATATCCGCGTCGATACCTACCGGTCCTCGGGGGCGGGCGGTCAGCACGTCAACACGACCGACTCGGCGGTTCGGATCACCCACATCCCGACCGGCATCGTGGTGACAAGTTCGGAAAAATCGCAGCACCAGAACCGCGACATCGCCATGAAGGCGCTTAAATCGCGCCTCTACCAGATGGAACTGGACCGTCGAAACGCCGAGATCAACGCCGCGCACGAGGCCAAGGGCGACGCGGGCTGGGGCAACCAGATCCGGTCCTACGTTCTGCAGCCCTATCAGATGGTCAAGGACCTGCGCACGGGTTACGAGACCTCGGACACCAAGGGTGTTCTGGACGGTGATCTGGATGGGTTCATGGCGGCCACGCTGGCGATGAACGTATCGGGCAAAAGCCGGGCCGAGGCGCAGTCGGACGCCTGATTGCGCACGGGGCGGGTGGCACACCGACAAAAGATACATACAAAACACCGGGTTTAAATGCGATCCGTCCATCGCTAGGCTGAGTTCGATCATAGCCTGGACGTAACCCCATGACCCCAATCGAAACTTCGGCCGTCGAACTGCTGAGCAAGCTGCGCGCGGGGCAGGTTTCGGCCGTCGAAGTGATGCGCGCGACGCTGGACCGGATCGCGCAGGTCAACGACCGGGTCAACGCCATCGTGGCACTGCAGGATGAAGATGCACTGATGGCGCAGGCGCAGGCGGCCGACGGCCATGCCCGGCATGGCCCGCTGCACGGTCTGCCAATGGCGGTCAAGGATCTGGTGAACGTGGCGGGCATTCCTTCGACCCAGGGTTCGCCCCTGTTTCGCGGCCATGTGCCCGATGCCGACGACCTCATCGCGGCCCGACTGCGCGCGGCAGGCGCGATCCTGATCGGCAAGACCAACACGCCGGAATTCGGTCTGGGGTCGCATACGTTCAACCCGGTCTATGGCGCAACCCGCAACCCCTATGACCTGACGCGCAGTTGCGGCGGGTCTTCGGGCGGGGCGGCGGTCGCCTTGGCCACGGGAATGCTGGCGCTGGCCGATGGGTCCGACATGATGGGCAGCCTGCGCAACCCGGCCGCCTGGAACAATGTCTATGGCTTCCGCCCGACCTGGGGCCGCGTCCCGTCCGAGCCGGTGGGCGATCTGTATCTTCATCAACTTTCGACGCTGGGTCCGATGGCGCGCAGCCCAGAGGATATCGGGCTGCTGCTGGACGTGATGTCGGGCGCGGACCCGCGCCAGCCCCTGTCGCTCGACAGCGATCCGGTCTCGCCCGTGCCGGTCAGAAGCCTTGAGGACATGCGCATCGGCTGGCTGGGTAACTGGGGCGGGGCCTTCCCAACGGAAGACGGCATTCTGCCGCTGTGCGCGCGCGAGTTGACGCTGTTTGCCCAGTTGGGCGCCACGGTCGAGGAGGTACCGCCCCCCTTCGATGCCGAACGGATCTGGGAGTCTTGGATCACGCTGCGCTCGTTCAGCGTGGCGGCCGGACTGCAACCCCTGGCCGACCGCAAACACGCCCTGAAGGACAGTGCCCTATGGGAGCTCAAGCGCGGGCTGGCCTTGACCGCGATGCAGGTGCAGGCCGCCAGCGTGACCCGGTCAGATTGGCACCGGCGGGCGGTTGCGCTGTTTTCCGAATATGACGCGCTGGTGCTGCCAGCAGCGCAGGTCTGGCCGTTTCCGGTGGACTGGCCGTATCCGCGCCGCATCGCCGGGGTCGAGATGGACAGCTATCACCGTTGGATGCAGGTGGTGACACCGGTCAGCCTGTTGGGGCTGCCCTGCCTGTCGATTCCGGCCGGATTCGGGCCGGGGGGGCTGCCGATGGGGATGCAGCTGTTCGGCCCGCGGGGCAGCGATGCCCGACTGCTGTCGATCGGGGCCGCCTATCATGCGGTTACGCATTGGCCGCAGAAACGGCCGCCCGAGATTTGAAGGAACTGGGAGGACAGACGGAACATGGACAGGCCATTCGGAGTTCCAAAGTTGAAACCCGCCAGCCGCGAAATGCTGCGCACGGCGCTGCGCCGGGGCTGGCAGGACTATCGCCGCGCGCCGATCTTCGGCCTGCTGTTTGCGGGGTTCTACGTTCTAGTGGGTTGGCTGATGGCATGGATCACGGTGCAGACGGGCACCTCGTACTGGCTGGTGCTGGCCGCGATCGGGTTTCCGCTGTTGGGGCCGTTTGCAGCGGTGGGGCTGTACGAGGTCTCGCACCGGCTGGAACAGGGCGCGCCGCTGGATTTCGGTGCCATCTTCGGCGTGGTGATCCAGCAGAGCCGCCGACAGTTGCCGTCGATTTGCGCCATCATCGTTGTGATCTTCCTGTTTTGGTTCTTTCTGGGCCACATGATCTTCGCCCTGTTCATGGGCCTGTCGACCATGACCAACGTGTCCTCGTCGCTCGAGGTGTTCCTGACTGCGAACGGGTTGACCATGCTGGCCGTCGGAACCGTGGTCGGAGCGCTTTTCGCGATCCTGCTCTACATGATCTCGGTGCTGTCGATTCCGATGCTGCTGGATCGTGAACTGGATTTCGTGACGGCGATGATTTCCAGCTATGCCTATGTCGCAGTGAACAAGCGTGTGATGCTCGGGTGGGGCGCGTTCATCGCCGTCACCACCTTTATCGCCATGATCCCGTGGTTTCTGGGCCTGCTGATCGTGCTGCCGTTGTTCGGCCATGCCAGCTGGCACCTATACCGGCAGATCACGGGGGATAGTGACGGCGAAGAAACCGCCCAGACCTGATCGGTGCGGTCACTGCTGCGGAACCTCGCGCCCCATGTCGATCAGACGCTGGCGCAGCCGGACGGCGGCCGGCAGACCGGCCTCGAGCGCATGCACATAGGCGTGGGTCAGGAAGAACGCTGCTGCATCCGCATCGGTCTGCGCGTCTGCGGCCTGTTCATACAGGGCCGCCAAGGCCCGGATGTCGCCGGCCGCATGTGCGTTCAGCAGACGGTCGTCCAGTGCGCTCATTCGGCGGCGGGCCTATCGTGGCGCGCGATCAGCCGCTGTGCGACCCAGTCATGGAACAGATGCGTCGGCCCATCCATCGCCGGTGAGAAATGCCCTCCGTCGAAACCGGGGGCCGCGCGACCGCGCTGCATGCCTTCGACCACGAACACGTCTTCTTCGAACACCAGTTTCCACTGCTCGGTGTTGCGCGCGCGCAGGTCGGCATCTGTGTCCGGCGACGCATAGAACAGATGGATATGTTCCGATGTACGGTCCTGCGCCTCGGGGCGCAGGATGATGGCAAAGGCGTGGTCGCGATGCACGCCCAACAACACGTTGGGAAAGGCGGCGATGTATTCGGCGGCCGTGTCCCATTTGGCGCTCAGCCCCGGGAAATCGGGGAAGGTGCGGCCGTCCTCGCCGGTCAGCTGGCGATAGACCGATGTGCCCTGGCCGGAAAACAGGCCGGGCTCCTGGATGTGATAGTGGTCCTCCAGCCGGGAATAGCTGTTCAGCCCGGGATGCACCCAGGGCAGGTGATAGCTTTCGCAGTAATTCTCGACCGCCAGCTTCCAGTTGCAGTTCACGTCCAGCCGGAAGGCGCTGTCGGGGCCGCCATGGTACAGCGGCCGGTCGAACTCGGCCCATCGTTCGATCAGCTTGGCGTTGGCATCCTCAAAGGCCGGAGCGGTTCCCGAGACGTTGATCCAGACCACCTCGCGCCAGATATGGCTGCGCACCTCGATCAGGCCCAGTTCGGACCGGTTCACCGCGTCATGCGCGTTCTGGCCCGGCCCGCCCACATGCGGGGTCGCCACCAGGCGACCCTCGGTCGAATAGCACCAGCTGTGATAGGGGCAGCGGATCGCGCCTTCGATCTTGCGCGGTTCGGCCACCAGGATCATGCCACGGTGGCGGCAGATGTTCTGGAACACCCGTACCTGGCCCGACCGGTCGCGCAGCAGCAGCAGGGGGATGCCCAGAAACTCGATCGGGACCGCGTCGCCCGGTTCGGGCACGTCGGCGGTTACGGCCAGTCCGGACCAGCCGTCCAGCAGCAGGGCCTGGCTCTCCTCGGCGTGCAGCCGGGGGTCCGTATAGTGCGCGTTGGGCAGACCCAGCGCGGTTTCGATGCTTTGGCGAACGGCAGACAGATCGGTCAGGGTGCTGGCCATGTGGTCCTCCTCGGTTGCCACCCAGCCTAAGCAGTCCCACCGCCGGCCCGCTGTCATGTCCGCGACCCGGGTTTTTCTCACAACGACATGTTGGCGGCCTGCCGGGGTGGTCAGGACCGGGCCAGCCGCGCGACCCCGAGGGCCGCCTTCAGATCTTGCCCCAGGAACCGCAGTTCCAACTCTCGGCAGTCGGCGGCGCTTGCGCCTAGCCTGACGCTGTATCCGGTGCGTACCGACGCGGCCGGAGTGGTTGCGTCCGCAAGAACGTAGAAACGGGTGCCGATGGTATCGCGATGCGCCATCATGATTTGTGTCGTCGTGCCTGAGCGGAAGGCCAAGCCGCGCAGTTCGCGCGAAGCCGGTGTCGCACCCGGCGTGACGGGGTCGAAGGCGCGTACGGTCGCGTGGCTGCCCTGGTTCCGGGCAAACAGCAACAGATGGCAGGTGTGCCGCGGCTTTGCGGGATGGGTTTCGATGACATGATGAAACCCGCTGCACAGCAGGGTTTCCTTCCGTTTTATTTGGCCCGTCGCAAAAAACTTCAGCAGGGACGGAGGCAGCGGCGCCGACTCGGTTTTCGGTATTTCGGAAAGGGGGGTAAGAAGGATGCGGGCATCAATCCCGAAAAAGCGGCAGATCCGGTCCAGCACATCAGGCCGTGGAAAGCTTTCGCCAGACAGATATCGATTGAACTGGGTGCGATTGATGCCCAGACGGCGGCAGACCTCGGACACCGAGGGATAGCCGCTGACCAGCTGCCGGAGGTTCTCGCCAAGCATTGTGCGCAATTCTTCAGGTGTGCGTGCTTTATGGCCCATGCCTTGTCCAGTCATGGCCTATGGCAACGCAACACGACTGTGCCGACACAGCGTCCGCCGTCGGCCTGAACCGGAATATCGCATAATTTTCCCCAAGAGCTTTCCTGTCGGAAAGAACCGACGCTAGGCTAATGCCTTATAGGCCAAAGGCAATAGGCATTTGGCGATTTTGCACAAACTATTTGGGAAAACCGGCCAGATGACACTGACCGGCGACAGTCTCGAGTGGATATGGAGACAAGCGGCCCCCCTTGCGCGGGGGCGACGACCCGTCAGCTGCCGCGCAGCAGGGCGGCCACGCCGGTCCGGGCGATTTCCATCAGTCCAAGCGGGCGCATCAGGTCGGCAAAGGCGTCGATTTTTTCGGGTGTGCCAGTAATCTCGAAGATGAAGGAATTCAAGGTGCTGTCTACCACGTTGGCGCGAAAGATGTCGGCCAGGCGCAGCGCCTCGACGCGCTTTTCGCCTTCGCCCACGACTTTGATGATCGCCAGTTCTCGCTCGACCGAGGGGCCTTCGACGGTCAGGTCATGCACGTCATGCACAGAAACGATCCGGCCCAGCTGCGCCTTGATCTGCTCGATCACCTGCGGTGTGCCGGTGGTCACGATGGTGATACGGCTGAGGTGGCCAGTGTGGTCGACCTCGGCCACGGTCAGGCTTTCGATGTTGTAGCCACGTCCGGAAAACAGCCCGATCACGCGCGCCAGGACGCCGGGTTCGTTTTCGACCAGAACGGCGATCGTGTGGCGCTCCTGCACGTCCGAAAACGTCGGGCGCAGGTTATAGGCCGAATGGCGGGTAGAGCCTTTTTTAATGTGTAGGGCAGACATTTATGTCCCTTTCTTCAACTTTCGTGCGCCGGAAGGTCCGGCCGGGTGCGATGGGAGCGATCAGACCAGTACCGAGCCCTTGGAGTCGATCACACCCTGTGTTTCGGCCTCACCCAGCAGCATCTCGTTATGCGCCTTGCCCGACGGGATCATGGGGAAGCAGTTTTCGTGTTTTTCGACGAGGCAGTCAAAGATCACCGGACCGTCGTAATTGATCATCTCCATGATCGCGTCATCCAGATCGGCCGGGTCCGAGCACATGATTCCCTTGGCCCCGAAGGCGTCGGCCAGCTTGACGAAATCGGGCAGGGCCTCGGACCAGGAATGCGAGTAGCGTTCGCCGTGCAGCAGCTCCTGCCACTGGCGCACCATGCCCAGGCGTTCGTTGTTCAGGATGAACTGTTTCACCGGCAGGCGGTATTGGACGGCGGTGCCCATCTCCTGCATGTTCATCAGCCAGCTGGCCTCGCCCGCGACGTTGATCACCAGCGCGTCGGGGTGCGCCATTTGCACCCCGATCGAGGCCGGGAAGCCATAGCCCATGGTGCCCAGCCCGCCCGAGGTCATCCAGCGGTTTGGATCTTCGAAACCCAAGAACTGCGCGGCCCACATCTGGTGCTGGCCCACTTCTGTACAGACGTAGCGGTCACGGTCCTTGGTCAGTGCCTCAAGTCGCTGCAGCGCGTATTGCGGTTTGATCGACTTTTCGCTGTTCGTGTAGGCAAGGCAGTTCACCTTGCGCCAGTCCGAGATCTGGGCCTGCCACTTGGTGACGGCCGCGGCGTTGGTCTTGCGCCCGCGCGCCTTCCACACTTTCAGCACGTCTTCCAGAACATGCGCCACGTCGCCCACGATTGGGATGTCCACTCGGATCACCTTGTTGATCGAGGACGGGTCGATATCGATATGCGCCTTTTTCGACTTGGGCGAGAACGCGTCGATGCGCCCGGTGATCCGGTCGTCGAACCGGGCGCCGACATTGATCATCAGGTCACAGTCATGCATGGCCATGTTCGCCTCGTACAGGCCGTGCATGCCCAGCATTCCGATCCAGTTCTTGCCCGATGCGGGGTAGGCGCCCAGACCCATCAGGGTCGAGGTGATGGGGAAGCCGGTCGCGTCCACCAGCTCGCGCAGCAGTTGGCTGGCGGCAGGGCCCGAATTGATCACGCCGCCGCCGGTATAGAACACGGGCTTCTTGGCGGTTTCGATGGCAGCGACCAGTTCGGTGATCGCGTCCAGATCGCCCTTGACCGCCGGCTGATAATGCGAGGTCGAGGGTTTCGGCGCGGTATAGGTGCCGGTCGCGAACTGCACGTCCTTGGGAATGTCGATCAGCACCGGGCCGGGGCGGCCGGCAGTGGCGACGTGAAACGCCTCGTGCAGGGTTGCGGCCAGCGAATTGGTGTCCTTGACCAGCCAGTTGTGCTTGGTGCAGGGGCGGGTGATGCCCACCGTGTCGGCCTCCTGGAACGCGTCCGAGCCGATCATGAAGGTCGGCACCTGGCCGGTCAGAACCACGATCGGGATCGAATCCATCAGCGCATCGGTCAGGCCGGTCACCGCGTTGGTCGCGCCGGGGCCCGAGGTCACCAGCGCGACGCCGGGCTTCCCGGTCGACCGGGCATAGCCTTCGGCGGCATGGACCGCGCCCTGTTCATGCCGCACCAGGATGTGACGGATGTCGTTCTGCAGAAAGATCTCGTCATAGATCGGCAGGACGGCGCCGCCGGGATACCCGAATACCGTGTCCACGCCCTGATCCTTGAGGGCCTGGACCACCATCTTTGCGCCGGTCATCTCACGTGTCATCTGCTTTGCTCCGTTCGCGACATGTGTCTTGCGTTTGACATAAAAAAGCCCCCGAAGTTTCGGAGGCGCATGGGTTCGATTATGGTGTACCGTTACCGGCCCATGCGCGTGGTTCCTACGATTACGACTAGCGTTTTCATCGCCAGAGGCTCCTTTTTGCGTGCAGGGACATTATGGGTGGGGGGACGGGGCGTCAACAGGCAATCTGGCCAATTTCCTGTCTCTGCGGTCGAATATTGCGACATTTTATTGCGCAGATTGACGCATGGCCGGAATTTCCGCGAATGGTGCCGCGGGCAAGGGTTCCGAAGTCAGAAAGCGGCAGGTCGATGTCTGAAATGGGCATGAGCCGCACGCGCCGCCGGGTCAGGCTGAACCGGAAAGTGCAAGGACGGAGGCGCGCATGCTTGTGGATCTGGTGGACCTGGGCCGTTATCCGATCGACCGGCCGGACTCGGCGGCCTACCAGCGGCTGATCGCGGATATCCGGCGCGAGCTTGACGCGGACGGGTGCGCGGTGCTGCCCGGTTTCGTGCATGACGGTGGTCTCGCGCAGTTGCTAACCGAGGCCGAGGCCGTCGCCCCGCGCGCGCATCGCAGTTTCAACCGCACCAACCCCTATTTCACCCGAGACGACCCCCGGTTCGGCATCCGCCACCCGATCCGACGGTTCTATGACCGGTCGAACGCATTTGTACCGGCCGACAATTTCCCCGAGACCGGCCCGTTGCGGCGTATCTATGAATATGATGGCTTTCTGCCCTTTATCCGCGCGGCCCTGAACGAACCCCAGGATCGGTTCTTTCGCTATGACGATCCTCTGGCCGACGTGATCATCAACGTGGTCGAGGAAGGGCAGGGGTTCCCCTGGCATTTCGACACCAACAACTTCACCGTGACTCTGGCGATCCAGAATGCCGAACGGGGCGGGGCGTTCGAATACGCGCCCAACCTGCGCACGCCTGAACACGAGAATTTCGACAAGGTGGCCGCGATCCTCGACGGTGACATGAGCGCTGTCCGGCAACTGGAACTTCAACCTGGTGACCTGCAGATATTTCGCGGGCGATACTCGCTGCACCGGGTTGCGCCGGTCAGCGGCCCTTGGCCGCGCTATGTGGGTATCTTTTCCTTCGTCGAGGCCGAGGGGATGTGTGGCGGCATAGAGCGGACAAAACAGCTGTACGGCCGCGTGCTGCCGCATCACCTTGCGCGTGCCGGGCGGCGGGCTGACCGTCTGTTGGACTGACCCGCGTCAGTACCCGACGCCCGTGCCCTGCAGCACACCATGTTCCAGTGCGTAGCGCGTCAGGCCGGCGGTCGAGGAAATGCCCAGTTTGCGCTTGATGTTCTTGCGGTGGGTCTCGACCGTGCGGACCGAGATGTCCAGCGTCTGGGCCACTTCCTTGTTCGACTTGCCCTGCGCCAGTTCCAGCAGGATCGTCTGCTCGCGCCCGGTCAGCGCTTCGCGGGTGCTGTCGCCCTTAGGCTCCAGAGAGCCGCTGGCCCCGGTGCACAGATAGCGCTCGCCGCGCATCACCGCATCGATGGCCTGTTTGATCTCGTCGGTCGGCACATCCTTGAGGATGTATCCCTTGGCGCCATGGCTCAGCGCAGTCGAGATGTATTCGGGGCTGTCATGCATCGACAGGATCAGGATTCGGGTCTGGGGCAGGCGTTCCAGAATGATCTCGGTGGCGCTCAGCCCGCCCGTGCCGGGCATGTTCAGATCCATCAGAATCACGTCGGGCCGCAGATCCGGGGCCAAGTCGATTGCTTCCTGCCCGTTGCCCAGGGTGCCGACCACGTTAATGTCGTCATAGCTTTCAAGGATCGACTGGATGCCCTCGGCAACCATCGGATGATCGTCGACGATCAGGACTCGGGTCGTGTCTGTCATCAGGAACCGGCCTTTCTTTTGGGTGTCGCGTCTTCCTGCGGCGGCAGCAGGTGGCTCAGCGGCAGGCTGACCTCGATCACCGTTCCGCTCTGCGCGCCGCGTGATGACAGAATGCGTAGGGTCCCGTCAAGCTGTTCGATCCGCTCCTGCATGTTGCGCAGGCCGATCCCGGTGCTGATCTGGCCCGGCTGGCTGCGCAACCCGCGCCCGTTGTCGGTGATGCGCATCGTGGCGCCTCGCTTGTGGCCGCGCAGGTCGATCGTCACCCGCGTCGCGCCGGAATGGCGTTCGACATTGGTCAGCGCCTCTTGCGCGATTCGGTAGAGCGCGATCTTGCTGTCATGGTCCAGACGGTTGCGGAACACGACGGTGGAAAACTCGGTCTCGATCCCCGTGCGTTCGCGGAAATCGTCGGTCAGCGCCTTGAGCGCGGGGCCGAGGCCCAGATCGTCCAGAACACCGGGGCGCAGGTCGCGGCTGATGCGGCGCACCTCGGTGATGGCGGTGCCCAGATTGTCGATCCCCTTGTCCAGCGGCGCCCGCGCACCGTCATGATCGCCTTTTGCGAGGCGCCGGCGCGCATTGTCCAGCGCATAGCGCACTCCGACCAGAATCTGGCTGATCCCGTCATGCAATTCGCGCGCTACGCGGCCGCGCTCTTCCTCCTGGGCGTCGATGACCCGCTTGGTCAACTCTTTCAGCTTGGCATCCGCGAGGCGACGTTCGCGGATGTTCAGCAGCATCCCCGAGGCAAAGACGATCAGCACCGCCGCCAGAACGATGCCGCCGATATAAAGGAAGGTGCGCTGCACGCGCGCCTCGACCTCGGCGCGGGCATTGGCGACGGTGGCAACGATGTCGTCGATGAACACGCCGGTGCCCACGGCCCAGCGCCAGTCCTGCAGGCCGACCACATAGGCGATCATCATCGCCTCTTCCCCGGTCGAGGGCTTCTGCCACATGAAGCTGTGCCACCCGGCGCCTTGCCGGGCCAGCCGGATGAACTCGTCCACCACGGGCACGCCGTAGCTGTCGGTCAGGCCTTCCCAGTTGCGGTTGATGAACTCGGTCTGGCGGGGGCTGACCAGGTTGTTGCCGTCATAGTCATAGACGAAAAAGAACCCGTCCTTGCCGTAGATCATCGCCGACAGGATCTGGGCGACGGTCTTCTTGGCCTCTTCGTCATCAGGGGCGGCGCGGCCGTAGATATAGGCAAAGCCGTTGCGCGCCTGGGTGACATAATTGCGCAGTTCCTGCTTCTTGGCCTCGATCAGGCGACGCTCCAGCGCCTGTATCTCACGCTCGGCCGTGGCGCGGGATTCGATGGCCACCATCAGCGCGATTGCCGCCACCGCCAGCACCAGCGGGATGGCCGCGACCAGTGACAGTTTCTGCGCATAAGTCAGCGAAAACAGAGATCGAAGTTTCCCCATGGACGAATCGATACGCAAGCCGCGGCGCAAATGCAAAGAGATTGGGCATCTTTCGCCGTTCCGGGCCCGAAAGTCACGCGGACGATAGCGGTAACAGCCGCTTTTGCCATCATGCCGGACCAAAAAATCGCGCGCTCTACGCAGTAGTAGGTATTCACTTTCAAGCGGCCTAGATTAACGTGTCGACACTCGAAGCGACTGGTCCGGGTGCGCCCGGGCCGTGAATGAATGAAGGGGAGGATCACCTGATATGGATCGTCGCAAGTTTCTGAAGACATCGGCACTGGGCGGCTCGGCCGCGGCGGCAACCGCACTGGCGGCACCGGCCTACGCGCAGGGCAAGCGCACGCTGACCATGGTTACCTCGTGGGGCCGCGGTCTGGCGGGCGTGTTCGACAGCGCCCAGCGCTGCGCCGACAGCATCACCGCAATGTCCGACGGCAACCTGACCGTCGACATCAAGGCCGCGGGAGAACTGGTCGGCGCGTTCGAAGTGTTCGACGCCGTGTCGTCGGGCCAGGCCGACATGTACCACGCCGCCGACTATTACTTCGTCGGTCAGCACCCGGCCTACGCCTTCTTCACCGCGGTTCCGTTCGGCATGACCGCGCAGGAACTGGTGAACTGGTACTACTTCGATGGCGGCATGGAACTGCATGACGAGCTGGGTCAGATCTTCGGCCTGAAGTCGTTCCTGGCCGGCAACACCGGCGCGCAGGCCGGCGGCTGGTTCTCGAAAGAGATCAACAGCCCCGAGGACTTCAACGGTCTGAAGTTCCGTATGCCGGGCCTGGGCGGCAAGGCGCTGGGCAAGCTGGGCGCATCGGTCCAGAACATTCCGGGTTCGGAAGTGTACCAGGCGCTGTCGTCCGGTGCGATCGACGGCACCGAGTGGATCGGTCCCTGGGCCGACGAAAAGGCCGGCTTCCAGGAGATCACCAAGATCTACTACACCGCTGGCTTCCACGAGCCGGGCGCGGGCCTGTCGCTGGCAACCAACCGCGAAGTGTTCGAAAGCCTGTCGCCGGCGCACCAGAAGATCATCGAGATCGCGGCCGCCGAAGCGCACCAGTGGAACCTGGCGCAGTTCCTGGCCAACAACGGTGCGGCGCTGCAGCGTCTGCAGGCCGGTGGCGTGAAGGTCATGGAATTCCCCGACAGCGTCTGGGATGCCTTCGGCAAGGCCAGCCAGGACGTTCTGGCCGAGAACATGGGCGACGAGCTGTTCAAGAAGGTCCATGACAGCGCAATGGCGTCGATGAAGGCCTCTTCGTCGTGGCTGAACATGTCGTCGGGCGTCTACACCGCGCAGCGCGACCGCGTTCTGGGCTAACTGGCCAACTGGCAATCATTCGGTTTCCCCGCCTCGCGCGGGGAAGCCATTTCTGTTGCAGGTGCGCGGATCGGTCAAATTCCGGTATAATCAGCATCGCAACTGACGGGACCTGGGGACATCATGCAGGACGAAAACGGTATCTCGTTCTTCGGCGCCCTGTGGAACGGACTGCTCTGGTTCGTTCAAAACATCGCCGAAGCCTTCTATAATTTCGGATACGCGATCACGCATCCGCAGCTGTGGCTGGACTGGTCGAACAAAGAAGCGATCATGCGCTTCGTCTATTATGGCGGATCGGTCGAGTTCTTCTTCGTGGTCTTCACAGGCTTTCTGGTGATGACGGCCATCGGCATCTATCACCGGAATTTCATGTGGGGCGTCGTGCGCGTTCTGGAAGGCTTTGCCAACACGACGGGTCGGTTCTTTGCCTGGGCGGGCCTGCTGATGGTGATCCAGCAGATCGTCATCGTGTTCATGCAGCGTGTTTTCGCGCGGCCCGACATGGCGTTCGGCCTGGGTATTCCGTTTCAGATGGATATCAGCTGGTACGCCGAAGAGCTGAAGCTGTACAATGCGCTGGTCGTCTGCCTGTGTTGCACCTACACCTTCGTGCAAGGCGGCCATGTCCGGGTTGACCTGATCTATGCCGGCATCTCGCACCGGGCCAAGCGCGTGGTCGACATGCTGGGCTCGATCCTGTTCATGATGCCCATCGCGGTTCTGGTCTGGCTGTATGGCTGGTTCTTCCTGTGGCGGCACCTGATCGTGCCGAATCCTTCGGCCAGCGACACGCTGGACCGGCTGGTGATGAAATCCCGCGCGCTGCGCTGGAACGTCGAAACCATCGGTTTCAGCCCCAACGGCTTCAATGCCTACTTCCTGTTCAAGATCCTGCTTGTGGCCTTTGCCGCGATGGTGTTCCTGCACGCGATCGCGTTCTTCTACCGGTCCTATCTCGAATTCGTCGAAGGCCCGGAAAGCGCTGGAAAATACCTCGACAAGGACAGCCTTGGCGAAGGTGAAGAAGCCTACGAAGGCACACATTAAGGACGGAGACCCAGACACATGCTATTCGGACTTGATGGCGTCGAGATAGGCCTCATTATCGTATTCCTCTGCCTGTTTGGCGGGATTCTCAGCGGCTTTCCGGTGGCGTTTGCCATCGGCGGGGCCGGCATCATCTCTTTCGGGATCATCGCCGCGCTGGACAGCGCCGGATTGCTGATCCACCAGGCGATCGACACAAGCTCGCAAGCCTATCGGGACCTCGTGAATTCGGGCGTGAAACCCGATGTGATTTCCGTGTTCCGGTACCCGGATCTGCCAAGGATTGCCGAGCCGGTCTTCGCCTCGGGCTGGGAAACCGCGCTGGACCGCAACGTGTCCTTCATCGTGAACCGCATCAACGAACGGGTTCTGGCCGGTCAGTCGATCGAGACTCTGCTGGCGGTGCTGATGTTCGTGCTGATGGGCATCACGCTGGAACGCTCGAAAATCGCCAACGACCTGCTGACCACCATGGCGCGCGTCTTTGGGCCGCTGCCGGGCGGTCTGGCGGTGTCGATCGTGGTCGTGGGTGCGTTCCTTGCGGCCTCGACCGGGATCGTGGGCGCGACCGTGGTGACGATGGGCTTGCTGGCCCTGCCGACCATGCTGCGCAACAACTACTCGCCGGAACTGGCGACTGGCGTGATCGCGGCCTCGGGCACGCTGGGCCAGATCATTCCGCCCTCGATCGTGATCGTTCTGTTGGGCACTCTGGCGGGAGACCTGTATTCGACTGCGCAAGAGACCCGCGCAGTCGAGGCGGGCTGTACCGACGCGCTGACATATCTGGGTGAGCCGGCCGTGGTTTCGGTGGGGACGCTGTTCCAGGCGGCGCTGCTGCCGGGGATCATGCTGGCGCTGCTTTATGCGCTCTACGCATTTGGCTACGCGTTGTTGAACCCGCACAAGGCGCCTGCGGTCGAACTGTCGGGTGGCAGCGGCGAGCCGATCACGCGTTCGGAAGGGCTGACCTGGCTGCTGGGTGCTCCGGTCGCTCTGATCGTGGGCGCGGTGCTGCTCGGCAACCTGGGCGTCATCGGCAGCCAGAATATCACGGTTTCGGGATTCTCGGATATCGGTGAGGCAGCCACGCTGCGTACCAACGTGTCCGAAGAGTGCAAGGCCTCGATGATCGAACTGCATGGTCAGGAGGCCTGGGACAAGGCTGTGGCCGAGCAGGAAGCCATCGACGCTGCCGGCGGCGTGACCGAGTCGCAGCGGCTGAGCGAGGAAGAGTTGGCTGCCGCGCGTGAAGCCAAGATCGCCGCCGCCGCACCGATCGGTACCGGTGTTGCAGTGATTGTCGTGCTGCTGGGGCTGACGCTGGTGATGGGCCGGGGCATCGCGCCGTCGCAATCGCCGCAGCCGCTGATCGTGGGGGCAATCGGGCTTGTCCTGATGCTGCTGGTCGATGTGCTGCTGATCGCGCCGACCACCTCGTCGGGGGCCACGTTCCTGCTGTTGGCGCTGCCGTTCGCACTGGCAATGTATGGCTGCAAAGCCGCGGCGGCGCGCTGTGCCACCAATGATCTGATCCGCGTGGTGTTCCCGCCGCTGGTTCTGATCATCGCGGTTCTGGGCTCGATCCTGGGCGGCGTGACCAACCCGACGCCGGCGGCGGCGCTGGGGGCGGGCGGGGCCATCATGCTGGCGGCCTATCGCAAGCTGCAGGACCAGGGGCGGTCGGGCAAGGTGATCATCTGGTCGACCTTCGCAGTCATCATCTGCCTGCTGCTGGGCGTGAACTTTGACCTGCGCATCAATCAGGGTGGCGTCTCGGTCGAGAGCTGGATCGCCTTCATCCTGGCCTATGCTGCCTATCTGTACGCGCTGTTCGGCCTGCTGTTCGCGTGCTGGGTGTTGTTCACAAGCGGCGTGCTCACACCGGTGGTGCGGGAAACCGCCAAGGTGACCTCGATGGTCTTCACCATCCTGATCGGCTCGCAGCTGCTGAACCTCGTGGTGATCTCGTTCGGCGGGGAGCACTATATCCAGCAGTTCCTGAGGAGCTTCGACAACGAATTCACGGTCTTCCTGATCGTGATGTTGGTGCTGTTCATCCTGGGCTTCGTGCTGGACTTCCTCGAGATCATCTACATCGTGATCCCGATCGTGGGGCCGGTGATCTATGGCGGGTCGTTCGATCCGAAATGGGTGACGATCATGGTGGCGGTGAACCTGCAGACCTCGTTCCTGACGCCGCCATTCGGGTTCGCGCTGTTCTATCTGCGCGGCGTGGCGCCGAAAGAGGTGACGACGGGCCATATCTACCGCGGGATCATCCCCTTCGTGCTGATCCAGGTGGTGGGCATCGCGATCCTGTGGTTCTTCCCGTCGATCGTGACCATCGTTCCGGACCTGATCCCGAACTGACAGGTCTTGGCGTTCTCAAATTGAAAAGGGGGCCGCGTGGCCCCCTTTGCTTTGGCACCGGCTGACGCCGGTTGTCAGGTGAACTGGATCAGGTCACAGCGGTTTCCGAACGGGCCCTGCCAAACGGCAACAATGCAAAGGGTTCGTGGCGCGACTCCTCCTCGAACAGAACGCCCTTGGCCCGCATGTCCGCGTGATCGCGGGCGAAATCATCGGTGGCTAGGAAGAAGCCCACCCGGTCGCCGGTCTGGTTGCCGATGGCGGCCTGCCGATCGGCCCCATCGGCCTTGGCCAGCACCAGCCCAGCGCCGCCGCCGGGCGGGGTGACGAGAACCCAGCGTTTGCCGTCGCCCAGTTCGACATCCTGGGTCAGTCGAAAGCGCAGCGTCCGGGTGTGGAACGCGATCGCGTCCTCATAGTCCGGCACCACCAGGGTGACGGCTTGCAAGGTTTGCCGCATGGATGTTCAACCCCTGGTCGGGTGTCGGTCGGGAAGCTGGATGCTTGCGACCTGTTCGGCAATCGGAGCGGCCGCCAGCGGATGGTGTTCGCTGTTCGAGAAGGCCGAGGGGTCGCTGACCGATTGCCACCTGTTGCCCAAATAGACTTCCAGGCCCGCGAACTTGGCCTTGTACCCCATCTTGGGGCTGCCCGGCACCCAATAGCCCAGATAGACATAGGGCAGGCCGGCCTCGCGCGCGATATCGATATGGTCGAGGATCATGTAGGTGCCCAGAGAGTTCTGCGGCTGATCGGGGTCGTAGAAGGAGTAGACCATGCTCAGCCCGTCATCCAGGACGTCGGTCAGGCTGACGGCGATCAGGTTGCCGGTTTCCGGGTCGGCATATTCCACCACGCGGCTGCGGATCGGGGTTTCCTCGATCATCGCAGCAAATTCGAACACGTCCATATCGGCCATTCCGCCATCTGCGTGACGCGCATCGAGATAGCGCCGGAACAGTTCGTACTGGTCATCGGTGGCCCAGGGCGAGGTTGCACGCCGCTGGAGATGCGCGTTGCGTCGCGCCGCGCGTTTCTGGCTTTTGCTCGGGTGGAACGCCGACACGTCAATCCGCGCCGAAAGGCAGGCGGCGCAATCGGCGCAGGATGGCCGGTACAGTACGTTCTGCGAGCGCCTGAATCCCTGTTGCGACAAGGCGTTGTTCAGGTGATCGGCACCTTCACCCTGAAGCGCGGTGAACAGCTTCCGCTCAACCCTGCCCTCGAGATAGGGGCAGGGTTGTGGTGCAGTCACATAGAACTGCGGCGCAATCGGCAGCGTGTGTCGCATGAAGGCCCCGTGTTTCCTCGGGGATGATGATAGCAACGCAAATCCGGGTCGCCAAGTCCCTGAAACGGTTGGGTTCAGGCGCGCTGGTTCAGCATGACGGTGCCCAGGAAGGCATCGGTCAGGCCCTGGTTGCGGGCGCTGGTCAGCATCATGATGACCGAGATGATCTGCAGGATCGGGAAGGCCATGCTGACGAAATACCCCGCAGTGTGGGCCACGGCCTTGCCGGTGTCCATCCGTTCGCCGAAGGCGTCGCGCAGCTCGATTCCCATGAATCGCATGCCCAGCGTGGCAGAGCCGTTGGCGATGGTGACCACCCGGTAGACAAAGCTGACCACTGCGTAGATCAGCGCAAGCACGAAAAGCCCCATGCCAAAGGTCAGCAGAATGGCGACCGTGCATAGCAGCGAGATGAAGGCGATGTCGAACAGCCAGGCGAAGAAACGTTTGATCGCCACCGATTGATAGAATTCTGGCTGGCGGTCGGGATCAGGCAGGTGGGTCATTGCAGGTTCCGAATATCCGTTGGCGCGCCCTGTCCCTAAACCGGGGCAGGGCCAGTGTCCATCAGGCGGTTTCGCCTTTGTCGTCCGCATCGTTGGCGCGGGCGCGCTCGTCCATGAACTGGTCGAACTCGGCCTTGTCCTTGGCCTCGCGCAGGCGGCGCAGGAAGGCTTCAAAGTCCTGCTGCTCGCGCTCCAGCCGGGCCAGGGTATCGGCCTTGTAGGCATCGAACGCGCTGTTGCCCGAGGGCTTCATCGCGCTCATGTGGCTGTGCCACGAATGGCGGCGGCTGCAGGATTTGCTGAACATACGTTTGCTCCAGATCATGTAGGCGAGAAGGGCCAGCCCGACGGGCCAGAAGAAGATGAAACCAAGGACCATGGCGGCGATCCAGGCGCCTTTGCCCTTGTCGTCCAGCCAGGTTTCGGTGCGGTGCAGCCATCCCGGGTTGCGGGGGACGGCGGATTCGGACAATGCGGTCATGTGGGCTCTCCTGGGTTGATGTAAAACGCTTTCACATTGATCTAGATGGGGGCGTGCGGCCGGGTTGCAAGGGATCAATGTGAAAAAGATTTACATTTTTGCGAGTCCGTGCGGATCTTCCCCGCAGGGCCGCTTTGCCCCATTGACCTTGGCGGACGGCAATGTGCACCTTGCGCGCATGAGCGAAGCCCTGTCCATCACCCGTGTTCCGCGCGCCTATGACCCCGATCTGGGGCGCGAAGCCGTTGCTGCCGTGCCCGATCTGACGCCCGAGCAGTCCGAGTTGATCCTTGGCGCCGCTGGCAGCAGCCCCTATCTGAACGGTCTGATCCAGCGCGAAGGCGACTGGCTGGCGCAGGCCTTGCGGGACCCGCAGCAGGCGATGGAACGCGTCATGTCCAAGGCCCGTGCCCTGCCGCCCGACCAGTTGAAGCCCGGTTTGCGGCTGGCCAAGCGCCGCGTCGCGTTGCTGACCGCGCTGGCCGATCTGTCGGGCGCATGGCCGTTGGAACAGGTCACCGGCGCGTTGACCGACTTTGCGGCGCTTGCCGTGGACATCGCGGCCAAGGCCGAGATCGCGGCGCTGATCCGGCGCAAGAAACTGCCCGGCATGACCGAAGACGACGTCGAGACCGCCGCCGGGATGGTGATCCTGGCGATGGGCAAGATGGGCGCGCACGAACTGAACTACAGCTCGGATATCGACCTGATCGTGCTGTTCGACGAAACCCGGTACGATCCGGATGATTTCTATGAGGCGCGACAGGGCATGGTGCGGGCGACGCGCAATTTCTGCGCCACACTCAGCGACAAGACGGCCGATGGTTACGTGTTCCGCACCGATCTGCGCCTGCGCCCCGATCCCGCGGTCACCCCTGTCTGCATGGCGACCGAGGCGGCCGAGCGCTACTACGAAAGCCTGGGCCGCACATGGGAGCGTGCCGCCTATATCAAGGCCCGCCCATGTGCCGGCGACATCGCCGCCGGGCAGCGGTTTGTGGAAACCCTGCGGCCCTTTGTCTGGCGCCGCCATCTGGATTTCGCCGCCATCCAGGACGCCCACGACATGCGCCTGCGCATCCGCGAGAACAAGGGTACCGGGGGGGCTCTGACGATCCCCGGCCATGACATGAAGCTGGGGCAGGGCGGCATTCGCGAAATCGAGTTCTTTACCCAGACGCGGCAGTTGATTGCCGGGGGCCGCGACCCCGACCTGCGCGTGCGCGGCACGGTTCCGGGACTGGCGGCGCTGGCGGCAAAGGGCTGGGTACCGCAGGACGCGGCCGACAAGCTGACCGACCACTACCGCGCCCATCGCGAGGTCGAACACCGCATCCAGATGGTGCATGATGCGCAGACCCACAAGGTGCCGCAATCGCCCGACGGGATCGAACGCATCGCCTGCCTGATGGGCACCACAAGCGCCGACCTGACGGCCGATCTGACCCGCCGTCTGAGCGAGGTGCACGAGCTGACCGAGGGCTTTTTCGCGCCCGGCGCCGGCCCCGCGCCGACCGCAGCGCCCCCGGTCGCGTTCGACGCCGGCGTTCTGGCCCGGTGGACAACCTATCCCGCGCTGCGCTCGCAAAGGGGCGCGCGCATTTTCGAGCGGCTCAAGCCCGAACTGCTGGCACGGCTGGCCAAGACCGCCCGCCCCGACGAGGCGCTGCTGGCGCTGGATGGGTTTCTGGCCGGCTTGCCCGCCGGTGTTCAGCTGTTTTCCCTGTTCGAAGCCAACCCGCATCTGACCGACCTTCTGGTCGATATCGTCGGCACCTCGCACGCGCTTGCGTCGCACCTGTCGCGCAATGCGCAGGTGTTCGACGCGGTGATCGGCGGCAGCTTCTTTGCCGAGTGGCCCGGTCAGGCCGCGCTCCGGCAAGAACTGGCTGCGGCCCTGTCCGCCGAGACCGACTATGAAACCCAGCTGGACCTGGCCCGACGCTGGTGCAAGGAATGGCATTTCCGCATCGGCGTGCATCACCTGCGCGGCCTGATCGACGGGCTTGAGGCCGGTCGGCAATATGCCGAGCTGGCCCAGGCCGTGATCGCCGCGATCCTGCCTTGTGTCGAGCATCAGTTTGCGCGAAAGCACGGGCCGGCGCCGGGCAGGGGCGCGGCGGTACTGGGCATGGGGTCGCTGGGGGCGGGCCGGATCAACTCGCAATCCGACCTGGACATGATCGTGATCTATGACCCGCAGGGCGAGGAGATGTCGGATGGCCCGCGGTCCCTGGCCACGCGCACCTACTACGCGCGTTTCACCCAGGCGCTGATCACCGCGCTGTCCGCGCCCATGTCGCAGGGACGTCTGTACGAAGTCGACATGCGCCTGCGCCCCTCGGGAAATCAGGGGCCGGTGGCGACAAGCTGGGCCAGCTTCACCCATTACCAGCAGAAGGAAGCCTGGGTGTGGGAACATCTGGCCCTGACCCGCGCCCGCGTGGTCGCGGGCGAGCCCGGGCTGGCCCGCGACATCGAGGCCTTCCGCTCCGACTTCATCGCGCGCCCGCGGGACGCGGGGCATGTCCTGCGCGAAGTTTCGGAAATGCGTGCGCGTTTGGCGGCAGCCAAGTCTCCCGCCGGGATCTGGGACGTCAAGAATGGGCCCGGCCGCCTGCTGGACATCGAACTGATGGCCGAGGCCGGGGCCTTGCTGGCGGGCTCGGCGGAACGCGATGTGGCCTCGGGCCTGCAGGGCGCCGTCGCTGCGGGGCTGCTTGAGGTCGCTCAGGCGCAGGTCTTGTGCGAGGCCTATGACCTATTCTGGCAGGTGCAATGCGCCGCGCGGCTGCTGTCGGGCAAGGTGATCGAGGCCGACAAGATCGGGCAGGGGGGCACGGCCTTTCTGTGCCGGGCCACTGGGTTTGAGCAGGTCGAACAGTTGCAGGCCGCATTGCAGGAAAACTATGCCGCCGCCGCCGCCATCATAAGCGCGGTGATCGAGGAGGGACGCGATGCCGCGCAGTGACGACCCCAACGACCCCAAGGGCCTGATCCGCGAGGCCTATCGCATCGAGGGCATCGCCTTGCCCGAATGCCGCAGCATCTTTCTGGACTGGGCGCTCAGCCTGCCGGACGGGCGCGACCAGAAGCAGGCGCTGACCGAGTTGCACGCTTTCTATGCCGCGCGCGATGCCGATCATCCCATGACACAGGTCTTGCGCGAAGGGCTGGATACCGCGCAGGCCCCGCGCCGGCGCGGCGGTTGGCGTGCCCGGCCACGGTGACCCAATCGGGGCTTTCCTGCCCGCGCAATCGCGACTATGAGGGCGCCATGACGCAATCCACCACGCCCGACCGCCCCAGAATCCGTTTGAAACCCAAAGCCAACGCGCGCGGTCTGCGCCACGGCTTTCCCTGGGTCTATGCCAATGACATCGTTACCGACCGGCGCACCCGCAAGATCGCGCCCGGTGCGCTGGCCGTGCTTGAGGATGACAAACGCGCCCCGATCGCGCTGGTGGCAGTCAATCCGAACTCCAAGATCATGTGCCGGGTGCTGGATCGCGACCTGTCGGCACAGCTGGACGCCGAGTGGTTCGAAACCCGCCTGCGCCGGGCGCTCGACCTGCGCGAACGGCTGTTCGATGCGCCCTTCTACCGGCTGGTCCATGCCGAGGCCGACGGTTTTCCAGGTGTCATCATTGACCGGTTCGGCGACGCCTGCGTGATCCAGCCCAACGCCGCGTGGGCAGAGGCGCATCTGGACCTTCTGACCGACGCGCTGGTCGCGGTGACAGGGGTGACGACCGTGCTCAAGAACGCCGCGGGCCGCACCCGCGGGCTGGAAGGTCTGGATGACGTGAACCAGACCCTGCGCGGCACCGCGCCCGATGCACCACTGCCCGTTCCGATGAATGGCGCGATCTACATGGCCGACCTGACCGGGGGCCAGAAAACCGGCCTGTTTTACGACCAGCGCCCCAACCACGCCTTTGCCGCCCGCTTGGCGGGCCCCGGTGCGCATGTGCTGGACGTGTTCAGCCACGTGGGCGGGTTTGGCCTGGCCATGCTGGCCGGTGGCGCCGACCACGCGCTGTCGGTCGATGGCTCGGCCGCCGCGCTGACTCTGGCCGAGCAGGGCGCCGTCGCCTCGGGCTTTGGCGACCGCTTTGAAACCCGACAGGGCGATGCCTTTGACGTCCTGACCCAACTGGGCGAGGACGGTGCGCAGTTCGACGTGGTCATCTGCGATCCGCCAGCCTTTGCGCCGTCGAAACAGGCGCTGGATGCCGGGCTGCGGGCCTATGAGCGGATCGCCCGCCTGGCCGCACCGCTTGTCAAACCGGGGGGGTATCTGGGCCTGTGTTCCTGCTCGCACGCAGCAGACCTGACCCGCTTCCGCGAGGCCTGCGCCCGTGGCATCGGCCGGGCCGGGCGTCAGGCGCAGATGATCCACACCGGCTTTGCCGGACCCGACCATCCACAACTGCCGCAACTGGCCGAGAGTGGCTATCTGAAATCCGTGTTCTACCGACTGTGAAGGCGGTTCTCGACACCTGCGTCATCTACCCGACGGTGATGCGCGAGATGCTGCTGGGCGTGGCGGCGCGGGGCCACTTCACCCCGCTCTGGTCGGCTCGCATCCTCGAGGAATGGGCCCGCGCCGCCCGCAAACTTGGCCCCGAGGGCGAGGCACAGGCCCGGGCCGAAATCGCGTTGGTGCAGGCACATTGGCCACAGGCCGAACGCCCCGAGGCGCCCGGCCTCGAACAGCGCCTCTGGCTTCCCGATCCGGCCGACACGCATGTGCTGGCCACCGCGGTCGCCGCTTCGGCCGACACGATCATCACCGTCAATGCCAAGGACTTTCCAAGACATATCCTGGCCGAAGAGGGCCTTGCCCGCATCGACCCCGACAGCTTCCTTCACGGCATCTGGCAGAATGATCCGATCAGCGTCGAACAGGTGGCTCAATCGGTTCTGACCGAAGCCAACCGCCTGTCGGGCGACAGCTGGACCCTGCGCGCATTGATGAAAAAGGCCCGGCTGCCGCGCCTCGGCAAGGCTCTGGCGGCCTGACCGCTTCATCTGGCCCGAAATATCCCGGAGAGCGCGAGAGGCTGGCCTCTCGCTTCCTTACCCTCAGCCACGCTCCCAACGTTGCTCAAGGGCCTCCAGCGCGGCAATCCGCTCGTCCGTTTTGGGGTGGCTCATCAGCCAGGCCGGAACCACGCCCGCCCGTTGCTGTGTCAGATCCTCAAGCTTGTGAAACAGGGATTTCTGTGGCCCGATCCCGATTCCGGCCTTGGTCAGCAAGGCGGCTGCGTATTCGTCCGCCTCATACTCGTCCGCCCGCGACAGGCGCGAGGCCAGCAGCGCGGTCAGCGCATTTGCGATCCACGCGCCGATGAAGGGAATGAACCGGTTGAGAAGCATCATCAGCGCCGCCCGCATCGCGTTCTGACCGGAAAAATCGATCATCCGCCGCCGGGCATGGCCCAGCGCCACATGCCCCAGCTCGTGCGCGATGACGCTGGCCATCTCCTCGGCCGAGACCTCGCCGTTACGGAACTTGCGATAGAACCCACGGGTTATGAAGATGCGCCCGTCCGGCGCGGCCAGTCCGTTCACCGGGTCGATTTCGTAGATATAGACCGGCACGCGCGCCACATCCAAGGCGGCGGCCAAGCGGTCGGTCATGCGTTTCAATTCGGGATCGGCCAGCTCGGTCGACTTCGCATCCAGTTCGCGATGGGTGCGCCAGACGGAAATCCGATACATCACAATGGCATAGGCAATCGCCAGTAGAATTGGGGTCAGACGCAACATACCCCAGATATGGGCGGATCGGGATGCGGGGGCAAGTCGTTGCTCATCACTTTCGGGCAATGTGGGCGACTTAGGGCAGTCCGTGAGACGGAAATCGCCCGGCGTCAGATTGCAAATTCCATATTTCAAAGGTTGAAGCGAGGGCGAAACCCTTCTAGGGCAAGGCGCGCGCCGTGCCAGCGCGCGCTATGCAAGAGGGACAAATGGCCAATACAGACTCAGAAGCCCGGCACCTTGAAACATTGGATCGTGACCTGCGGCGGTTTTCCCGCCTCGAGGTCGCAACGGCGCAGGTCGGGCGGCCGTTTGTCGGATCGGGCATCGCATTCGTGTTTATCGTAATCGCCGGGATCACGGCTGCTTTGTTGTTCGGACAGGCCAGCAACACGATGATCGTCGTGATCGCGGCCATGTTCGGAGCTTACATGGCACTGAACATCGGGGCGAACGATGTGGCCAACAACATGGCTCCGGCGGTGGGCGCGAACACCCTGACCATGGGCGGCGCCATCGCGATTGCTGCAATTTTCGAAAGCGCCGGCGCCCTGATCGCGGGTGGAGACGTGGTCTCGACCATCGCCAAGGGCATCATCAATACCGAAAGCATGGGAACGGCAACTGTCTTCATTTGGGCCATGATGGCCGCGCTGCTGTCTGCCGCGCTTTGGATCAACCTTGCCACCTGGATAGGCGCTCCGGTCTCGACCACGCATTCGGTCGTGGGGGGCGTCATGGGGGCAGGGATCGCAGCGGCGGGGTTCGGTGCCGTCAGCTGGGGCAAGATGAGCCAGATCGCTGCAAGCTGGGTCATCTCGCCGGTTCTGGGCGGTGTCATTGCTGCTGCTTTCCTGTGGTTCATCAAAACCCGGGTCATCTATCAGGACGACAAGATCGCCGCAGCGCGCAAATGGGTTCCGGTTCTGGTCGGCATCATGGCCGGGGCGTTTGCCTCGTACCTTGCGCTAAAAGGCCTCAAACATCTGTTCAAGATCAACCTGCAGACGGCCCTGGTGATCGGCCTGGTCAGTGGCGTGCTGATCTGGTTGGTGACGATTCCGGTCATTCGTCGTCAGGCCGAGGGGCTGGAGAACCGCAACAAATCGCTCAAGATCCTGTTCGGTATTCCGTTGATCATTTCGGCGGCGCTGCTCAGCTTTGCGCATGGGGCCAATGACGTGGCCAACGCCGTCGGGCCTCTGGCCGCGATCGTTCAGGCCTCGGCGGTGGGTGATTTCACCCATGCGGTGAACATTCCGCCCTGGGTCATGATCATCGGCGCATTCGGCATCTCGTTCGGCCTGTTCCTGTTCGGACCCAAGTTGATCCGGGTTGTCGGCAGCCAGATCACCAAGCTGAACCCGATGCGGGCCTATTGCGTGGCGCTGTCGGCGGCGATCACCGTGATCGTAGCCAGCTGGCTTGGCCTGCCGGTCAGTTCGACCCACATCGCTGTTGGCGCGGTATTTGGCGTCGGGTTCTTCCGGGAATGGGACGCCGAGCGGCGCCTGATCAAGGCGCGCGGTGCCGTGCCGGAACGCCCGGTGCTTGCCCCCGAAGAGCGCCGCCGCCGCAAGCTGGTGCGCCGGTCGCATTTCCTGACGATCATCGCGGCCTGGGTGATAACCGTGCCCGCAGCGGCCCTGCTGTCGGGGCTGCTGTTCCTGGGAATTCAGGCAATCGCCGGGTAAGACCAAAGCCGGGCTGTCGCTACCGCGTCAGCTCGCGCATACCGCGTTCCAGCCCGGCCAGCGTCATCGGCACCATCCGGTCTTCGAATATCTCGCGGACCATGCCGATCGAATGGGTGTACTCCCAGTATTTCTCGGGCACCGGATTGATCCACAGGTTCGACGTCCACTGCTCGCGCGCGCGCTGCAGCCAGACCTGACCGGGCTCTGCGTTCCAGTGCTCGTTGGCGCCGCCGGGATAGGCGATCTCGTAGGGCGACATCGAAGCGTCACCAACGAAGATGCATTTGTAGTCGGGGCCATACGTCCGCAGCACCTCATGCGTGGGGGTCTGCGCATCCCACCGGCGTCGATTGTCGCGCCAGACGCCTTCGTACAGGCAGTTGTGGAAATAGAAATATTCCAGGTGTTTGAACTCGGCCCGCGCGGCCGAAAACAATTCCTCGACCACCTTGACATGCGGATCCATCGAGCCTCCCACATCGAGGAACAGCAGCACTTTCACCGCATTGTGCCGTTCGGGCCGGGTCTTGACGTCCAGGTATCCGTGCTCGGCCGTGGCGCGGATGGTGCCGTCGAGGTCCAGCTCTTCGGCGGCGCCCTCGCGGGCCCAGCGGCGCAGGCGTTTCAGCGCGACCTTGATGTTGCGGGTGCCCAGCTCGACCGTGTCGTCCAGATTGCGGAACTCGCGCTTGTCCCAGACCTTGACCGCGCGCTGGTGGCGGCTTTCCTTCTGACCGATGCGCACACCTTCGGGGTTGTAGCCATAGGCCCCGAAGGGCGACGTGCCCGCGGTGCCGATCCACTTGTTGCCGCCCTGATGGCGGCCTTGCTGATCCTTCAGCCGCTCGCGCAGTGTCTCCATCAGCTTGTCGAACCCGCCAAGCGCTTCGATCTCGGCCTTTTCCTCGTCTGACAGGTGCTTCTCGGCCATCTTGGCCAGCCACTCGGCTGGTATGTCCACAGCCTCAAGCACCTGATCCATGGTGATCTCGGACAGCCCCTCGAAGCTGGCGGCGAAGGCGCGGTCGAACTTGTCGATGTTACGCTCGTCCTTCACCATCGAGACACGGGCGAGGTAGTAGAACGCCTCGATGTCGTAGGTGGCCAGCCCCTTTTTCATCCCCTCCAGAAAGGTCAGGTATTCCCGCAACGAGACGGGGATGCCGGCTTTTCTGAGGTTTTCGAAAAAGGGAATGAACATCCGGTCAGCCCACCATCCGAACCAGGATCAACGACGCCACCAGCCCCAAAAGGGCGAAGGCGATGCCGTATCCGGCGGCGTATTGGGCGATGTCGGCCCCGCTGCCCTTGCGCCTGCGTGCCGTCAGCGCGCCCAGAATCGCTCCTACGATCGCCATGCCCCAAACCAGTCCCATTCGCTTGCCATCCGTTTGCTGTGTCACGGGTTGCGCAGCGCGATGTTCTGCACCAGCGCGCGCACCACCAATTCAGAACCGAAGGCGTAGCGCGCCCACCCCAGACTGTCCAGCCTGACGGCGCGTGCCGTCTCGGGGCGAGCGGCCTGATCCAGCGCTTCGGATTTCAGCAGCAGCAGGGTTGCAAGCAACGCGGCGTTTTCGGCCCGTCGCGCCGTTTCTATGGCCGTGTCCAGTTGCGGCAGCATGTCCGGCCCCTGGTCCCGTCCGAGCGCATAGGCTGCAATCTGGGCGATGACATGGGCCTGATGCACTTCGGTTCCGGGCGTATTGCGCAGGAATTGCATGGCAATCGCATATTCGCGCTGTGCGCCTTCGGGGTCGTCATACTGGATCATCCGGCCCTTGAGATAGTGCGGATAGGCGCGCCGGTGGTCGGTCCAGCCTTGCTGTTGGCCGATCCGCATCGCCCGGTCCAGCGCGCGCAGCAGCCGGGGCGAGGGCGCGCCGTTGCCCACCGCGATCTGCACCGCGTCGATCCAGGCGCGCGGTGTGGCCGATACCGCTTGGGCGGGCAGACGTGCGCCGCGCGGATTGAGGCGGGCGATCACGCCGGGGATCACTTGCGCGACCTCATCCCGCGTCATGCCGGTGCGTAGCTCGGGCGCATAGGCGGCCCGCAGGATCAGCATGTCGAACCCGGTCAGAGTGGTGTGGAAATTGTCGTCATTGAACACCGAATCCGGCAGGCGGTACATGTCGTTCAACGGACCCAGCGCCTGCGCCAGTTCTTCGTTCAGGCAATCGCGGATTTCCTGCGGGCTGACATCGTTGGGGATGAAAATGCCCAGCCGCTCGCGGCTGCGCAGGGCCGACCAGCTGCTTTTCGGTTTGCGCCTGTCGCGGCGGTATTCCTCTAGGCTTTGGGCGTTGGGTACGACGAAACAGGCCGCCTGCGGCAGAACGCGCTGGATCTGGCGCTGGGGGACGGCCTGGATGGTGATGTTGGCCGGCCCGTCCGGGACCTGCCGGATGTCGATCCCGGCCTCGGTGCGCAAGCGCGTCAGCACCCGGCTCAGATCGGCCTGCATGGTCGGGGCCGGCGTGCCCGTCAGGCGCAGCGTGATCGGAGTTTCGAACCGGGTGAACACGGGCAACGGGGTGCCGCTTTCCAGAAAGAAGAACAGGTCGAGAAAATCGGCGGCGATGTTGGCGTTCGCGCGCATGGGCGGAACCGGGCGCGGCGCGCCGAAGGACCTGGCCGGGGGCAGGGTGCTTTCGGTCGATTTGACCTCGGCGGGCAGTTCGATCGTTTCGACCGTACTGCAGCCAGCCAGCATCAAAGCCACAACGAAGGCCGCCAGCCTTGTCATGGACGCTGATATTTGATGAACGGGGTCAGTTGCCCGACCCTGTCATACAACCGGCGCGCAGCGTGGTTGAACTCTTGCGTCAACCAATAGACCGAGGGCGCGCCCCGGCGATCGGCCTCGGCATAGACGGCCTCGATCAGGGCGCGTCCGACGCCGGTGCCGCGCACCTGCGGATCGGCGTAGAGGTCCTGCAGGTAGCAGACATCCTCGGTCTTCCAGGCGTGGCGATGAAACAGGAAATGGGTCAGCCCCACCAACTGCCCGTCGCGCTCGGCCACAAGGCAGGAAAAGTCACGGGGGTCATCGCCCAGCAGGCGCGAGAAAGTGCTGTCATAGACCGCTTGCGGCAGCTCGGTTTCGTAGAAGGCCAGATAGGCGCGCCACAGAGCGGCCCATTCCGGCCGGTCCTGGGCGGTCAGAGGGCGAATGCACGGCTGGGTCACATTGGTGGCCTTTGCGGTCTGGTTGCTCGATTGGTGGCCGCGGAAGGGCGCGCGCCGATGCTGGCATCAGGTGCGCCCCAAGGCAAGCCGCGATCACGGAATGGTCAACGACCGGCGCGCTTCAGCGCTTGGCGCGCGCCATGAAGGCCAGCCGTTCGAACAGGTGCACGTCCTGTTCGTTCTTCAGCAGGGCGCCGTGCAGCTTGGGCAGGGCATTGACCCCGTCGCGCTTCAGGTCCTCGGCGTCCAGATCCTCGGCCAGCAAAAGCTTGAGCCAGTCCAGCACCTCGGAGGTCGAGGGCTTTTTCTTCAGCCCCTGCGTCTCGCGGATTTCGTAGAACTGGGTCAATGCGGTGGTCAGCAGCGCTTCTTTGATGCCCGGGTGGTGCACCTCGACGATGCGGCGCATCGTGGCCTCGTCGGGGAAGCGGATATAGTGGAAGAAACAGCGGCGCAAGAAGGCGTCGGGCAGTTCCTTTTCGTTGTTCGAGGTGATGATCACGATGGGGCGGGTTTTGGCCCGGATGGTTTCGCCGGTCTCGTAGACATGAAACTCCATCTTGTCGAGTTCCTGCAGCAGGTCGTTGGGAAACTCGATATCGGCCTTGTCGATCTCGTCGATCAGCAGCACGACCTTTTCGTCGGCCTCGAAGGCCTGCCATAGCTTGCCCTTCTTGATGTAGTTGCGGACGTCGTTCACGCGCTCGTCGCCCAGCTGGCTGTCGCGCAGGCGGCTGACGGCATCGTACTCGTAAAGGCCCTGCTGCGCGCGGGTGGTGGACTTGATGTTCCACTCGATCATCGTCAGTCCCAGCGCCGAGGCTACCTGCTTGGCCAGTTCGGTCTTGCCGGTTCCGGGCTCACCCTTGACCAGAAGCGGTCGTTCCAGCGTCACGGCGGCGTTCACCGCGATGGTCAGATCGTCGGTGGCAACATAGTCTGCGGTGCCTTCGAAACGTGTGGTCATGTGGCCCTCGTGATGATTGTCGCGCGGCGCGCTGGCAAAGAACTCGGGCACCGGGTTACCGGCAGGGGTGATCTTTTACAACCCGGGTCGCAGCGTCGCGGTTCGGGCCTGGCCAATCGAACCGCCCCCTGGTTGATTCGGATCACTCGGTTCGATCCGGCGTTGAACCTGCCGCAAAATGGCCGGATCCGTTTCACGAAAAAAGTCGTTTTCATACGCTAAGTCTCATGCTTGTACCAATTTCATCAGTGGCGTGCCGGGCTGGCGTTTGCATAGTGACATTCCCGCCCGCGTGGGATAAACGCTGCGCAGAAGGGGGTGCCGAATGTCAGGCGATACAACCGCAAAAGACGTTTCCGGCCATGCCAAGGGAGCAGATATGAAGCAGGAAGTTTTTCTGCCGGAAGACTACCGTCCGGCCGAAGATGAGCCTTTCATGAATGAACGACAGCTTGAGTATTTCCGTCGCAAGCTGCTGAATTGGAAACACGAACTTTTGGCGGGCAGCCGCGACACCATCGAGGGGCTGCAGGGCAATACCCGCAACATTCCCGATGTCGCCGACCGCGCCAGCGAAGAGACGGACCGCGCGCTGGAACTGCGGACCCGCGATCGTCAGCGCAAGCTGGTGGCCAAGATCGACGCTGCGCTGCGTCGTATCGACGAAGGCGAGTACGGCTATTGCGAGGTCACAGGCGATCCGATTTCGCTCAAGCGGCTGGATGCCCGTCCGATCGCGACCATGACGCTCGAGGCGCAAGAGCGGCACGAGCGTCGCGAGAAGGTGCACCGCGACGATTGATCGCTGGAACGTTCTGACGAATTCGAACGCCGGGGCCTGTGGTTCCGGCGTTTTTGCGTTATGCCAGCTGCATGAAGATCGACGGCTTGAAGTTTGTGGTGGTGGGCGGCGGGATCGGTGGCCTTGCGGCCGCCGTGGCGCTGCAACAGCGCGGTGCACAGGTGACTGTGCTGGAACAGGCGCCTGATCTGGCCGAGGTGGGTGCCGGGTTGCAGATCAGCGCCAACGGGATGGCGGTGCTGCGCGCGCTGGGTGTGGCGGGCTCTCCGCCCGAGGCCGCGCAGATCTCGTACGGAACCGTGTTGCGCGACTATCGGCGCGGGCGCGTCATCAGCCGGGTGCCGCCGCCTGCGGCCGGGGCGACGTATTACTATCATCGTGCAGACCTGCTGGACCTGTTGCGCGACGCGGCCTTGCGGACAGGGGTGGATCTGCGTCTGAACGCGCGGGTCACGCATGTGCGCAAACACCCCTCCGACGCCGAGATCTCGTTGCGCGACGGGACACGCCTCCGGGCCGAATGCGTCATCGCGGCGGACGGTGGGCGCAGCCATGTCCGCCCGGTTCTGAACGGAAGCGAGGCGCCCCGGTTCACGCATCAGGTCGCGTGGCGCGCGACAATTCCCTGGGCCGACCGCACGGCGACCCCCATGGCCACTTTGACCATGGGGCCGGGCCGTCACGTGGTGACCTATCCGGTGCGGGATCAATCGCAGATGAACATCGTCGCGATCGAGGAGCGTTCGGACTGGACCGAGGAAGGCTGGAAGCTGGAAGGCGATGTCGGCGACCTGCATGCGCGCTTCGCCGATTTCGGCGGGGTCACGGGGGAAATCCTTGCCCGCATCGACAAGGTGAACATCTGGGCGCTGTTCCTGCGTCCGGTGGCACAGAAATGGCAGAACGGGCGCGTGGCCCTGTTAGGTGACGCGGCCCATCCGACTTTGCCGTTCATGGCCCAGGGCGCATGCCTCGCGCTCGAGGACGCGTGGGTCCTCAGGCGTGCATTCGATGACCAGTCAGGTGTCCAACGCGCACTCGCAGCCTATGAAGCCAGGCGCCGCCCCCGCGCCCGCGCGGTGGTCGCTGCCGCCGCAGGTAACGCACGAAACTTCCACCTGAAAGGTCCGACGCGTATCGCGGCGCAGATGGCTTTGTCGCTGATCGGTCGCAGGCTGACGCGGCGATATGATTGGATCTACGATTACGATCCGACGGCGTGACGGGTCAGAGATCCAGATCGACCCAGATCGGAACGTGATCCGAAGGCTTTTCGTGCCCGCGTACCTCGGCGTCGATCCGGCAGTCCTGCAACAGGTCCGCGGCCTGCGGGGTCAGCAGGAAATGGTCGATACGGATCCCGTCATTCCGGTTCCAGGCGCCGGCCTGATAGTCCCAGAACGTATAGTGTCCGGGACCTTGGGTTCGGGCGCGGAACGCGTCAGTGAACCCGAGGTTCAGTATTTTTCGAAAGGCGGCGCGGCTTTCGGGACGAAACAGCGCGTCCTCGCGCCAGGCATCCGGGCGCTTGGCGTCTTCAGCCTGCGGAATGACGTTGTAGTCGCCTGCCATCAGGGCGGGTTCCTCGGCCTTCAGCAATTCGAGTGCACGTTGATGCAGCCGATCCATCCATGCCAATTTGTAGTCGAACTTTGGCCCGGGTGCGGGGTTCCCGTTGGGAAGGTACAACCCGCAGACCCGCAGAGCTTTCTTGCCCACGACGGTCGCTTCGATCCAGCGAGCCTGATCGTCGCCATCATCGCCTGGCAATCCGCGGGTGACATCCTCCAACGGAAGTTTAGACAGGATCGCGACCCCGTTGAAGCTTTTTTGACCGTGGGTTTCGACGTTGTAGCCGCGCTCCTCGAAGACCTCTCGCGGAAAGTTCTCGTCGACGGATTTGATTTCCTGCAACACGGCGACGTCGGGCTGTGCGTCGTCCAGCCAGCGCAGCAGGGCGTCGGCGCGGGCCTTGATGCCGTTGATGTTGAACGAGGCAATTTTCATGCGAGCCCTCCAGTTGAACCAAGGCCACCTATCGCGCAGAACCACCCCAACGGCAAGCAGTTAGCCGGGAATGCGAGGCTCTGCCTCGCGCTCCGGGATATTTGGTGCCAGATGAAGTAACGGTGTGTTAACCAGATCGTCGGAGAAAGAAGGGGCGGTACAGGCGGGGACGCCGATGACCGCGCCAGGTGAAGCCCTCCGGCTTTGGCGTCGGAGGGCCGACCTCCGCCTTCATCTGGCTAAAAGTATCCTGGGGGTGTGGGGGCAAAGCCCGTACGAGGCATTACATCGAGAAGGACGTGCCGCAGCCGCAGGATGAGGTGGCGTTGGGGTTGTCGATAACGAAACGCGCGCCGATCAACTCTTCGGTGAAGTCGATGGTGGCGTTTTCGAGGAAGGGCAGGGAAATTGCGTCGACGACGACCTTTTGGCCTTTGCCCTCCAAAACCAGATCGTCCTCTTTGGGCTCGTCCAGCGCGATTTCGTATTGGAAGCCGGAGCAGCCACCGCCTTCCACAGCGATGCGCAGCGCCTTGCCATTGTCGGCCGCGCCGATTTCAGCCAACCGCTCAAACGCGCGTTCCGTGACCGTGGGGGGCAGATTCATGCCGGACTCCAAAGGTTTCTTTCTTGACCATCGTACAATATAGAAAACCCGACGACGGGCGACAAGGACAAGACGATTGGAGCGAGCAGGTTTTGCCTCGGACCCCAGCCGCGCACGGGGGCGGTTGGTGCCAGAGGAGGAGAGCAGCTTTCGGTCCTGCTTTCAGCGGGACAGGGACCGGATCATTCACGCCAGCGCCTTTCGGCGGCTCAAGCACAAGACGCAGGTCTTTGTTGAGCACGAGGGCGACAACTACCGCACCCGGCTGACTCATTCCATCGAGGTGGCGCAGGTCGCCCGCACAATCGCGGGCGCTCTGGGCCTGAACCAAGAACTGACCGAGGCCGTCGCGCTGGCGCATGATCTGGGTCACACTCCGTTTGGGCATACCGGCGAGGACGCGCTGCACGCGCTGATGGCACCTTTCGGCGGGTTCGATCATAACGCCCAGGCCATCCGGATCGTGACGAGGCTCGAACGCCACTATGCCGAATTCGACGGTTGCAACCTGACATGGGAATGCCTTGAGGGGATCGCCAAGCACAATGGTCCGGTCACCGGCGATCTGCCCTGGGCGCTGGCCGAATGCAATGACGCCTTCGATCTGGAACTGCACACCCATGCCAGCGCCGAGGCGCAGGTGGCGGCGTTGTCCGATGACATCGCCTATAACAACCACGACCTGTTGGACGGATTGCGCGCCGGGCTGTTCACCGACGACGAGATCACGCAATTGCCCATCATCGGTGAATGCTACGCGGATGTGGATCGCAAGTACCCCGGCCTTGATCCCTATCGCCGGCGGCACGAGGCCTTGCGGCGCGTGTTCGGCGTGATGGTGTCCGATGTCATCGACACGTCCCGCGCCATTCTGGCCGCTTCAGGGGCGCAATCGGTCGAGGATATCCGCCACCTGGGCCAACCGGTCATCCGGTTCTCGGAGGGTCTATGGGCGCAGTTGCGCGAGATACGGGCTTTTCTGTTCACCCGCATGTATCGTGCGCCCAGCGTCATGGAGGTGCGCGCCCGGGTCAGTCGCGTGGTCGAGGAGCTGTTCCCGATCTACTTGAACGATCCCCGGCAGATGCCCCGGCACTGGCATGACGATATCGAGGCCGCAGCGGACGAAACCGAACTGGCTCGGATCGTGTCGGACTATATCTCGGGGATGACCGACCGGTTCGCGCTGCAGGATCACGCACGCCTGACTGGGAAAACACCGCTGGAGCGTTAGGCGCCCGCGTCCTTGGCCATCGCCCGCATTGACCTTGCCGCCTTGCGTGATAAACCGCCGGGCAAGCAAAAGGACATCCGAAATGAACCTGTTCTCTGATATCCGCGACCTTGTTCTGGACGCGTTGACCCAGATGCAAACCGAAGGCGCTCTGCCCGAGGGGCTGAGCTTTGACAACGTGGCGGTCGAGCCGCCGCGCGACGCGGCGCATGGCGACATGGCCACGAACGCGGCGATGGTGCTGGCGAAACCGGCGAAGATGAAGCCCCGCGACATCGCCGAGACGCTGGCCGCGAAGCTGGCCGAGGATGAGCGGATCACCAGCGCCGAGGTCGCCGGCCCCGGCTTTCTGAACCTGCGTCTGGCGCCGTCGGTCTGGCAGGGCGTTCTGGGCGCGGTGCTGGAAAAGGGCACCGACTATGGCCGCTCGACCATGGGGCAGGGGCTGAAGGTGAACGTCGAATACGTCTCGGCCAACCCCACCGGGCCGCTGCATGTGGGTCATACCCGCGGTGCGGTGTTCGGCGACGCGCTGGCCAGCCTGTTGGCGTATTCCGGCCATGACGTGACCCGCGAATATTACATCAACGATGGCGGCGCGCAGGTCGATGTTCTGGCCCGGTCTGCGTTCGAGCGGTACCGCGAGGCCAACGGCCTGAGCCCGGAAATCGCCGAGGGCCTGTATCCCGGCGACTATCTGATCCCGATCGGCGAGGCGCTGAAGGAGAAATATGGTGACAGCCTGTTGGACAAGCCCGAAAGCGAGTGGCTGGCCGAGGTGCGTGAATTCGCCACCGATGCGATGATGGATCTGATCCGCGCCGATCTGAAGGCGCTGGGCGTCGAGATGGACGTGTTCTTCTCGGAAAAATCGCTCTATGGCACCGGCAAGATCGAGGCCGCGCTGGAGGCGCTGAACGAAAAGGGCCTGATCTACGAGGGCGTTCTGGAACCGCCCAAGGGCAAGAAGCCCGAGGATTGGGAACCGCGTGAGCAGACCCTGTTCCGCTCGACCGCGCATGGCGATGACGTGGACCGCCCGGTCAAGAAATCCGACGGCAGCTGGACCTATTTCGCCCCCGACATCGCCTATCACTATGACAAGGTGACCCGCGGGTTCGACGCGCTGATCGACGTGTTCGGGGCGGACCATGGCGGCTATGTCAAGCGAATGAAGGCCGCCGTTTCGGCATTGTCGGACGGCAAAGTGCCGCTGGACATCAAGCTAACCCAGCTGGTCAAGCTGTGGAAGAATGGCGAGCCGTTCAAGATGTCGAAACGGGCCGGCAACTTCGTCACCCTGCGCGACGTGGTCGATCAGGTGGGCCCCGACGTGACGCGCTTCGTGATGCTGACCCGCAAGAACGACGCGCCGCTGGATTTCGATTTCGACAAGGTGCTGGAACAGAGCCGCGAGAACCCTGTGTTCTATGTTCAATATGCCCATGCCCGGGTGATGAGCGTGCTGCGCCGCGCCGCCGAGGCGGGCATCGACGCCACCGACGAAACCCTGCGCGGGGCAGACCTGGCGGCGCTGGATCACCCGGCCGAACTGACCGTGGCCAAGAAGCTGGCCGAATGGCCACGCCTGGTCGAGATCGCGGCCCGCACCAACGAGCCGCACCGCATCGCCTTCTATCTGTATGAACTTGCAGGGGATTTCCACGCCTTGTGGAACCGTGGCAACGACGAGCCCACGCTGCGGTTCCTGCAGGATGGTGATGTGGCCACAAGCCAGTCAAAAATAGCGCTGGCCCGGGCCGTTTCTGTTGTGATTTCAGCGGGCTTGGGTATTCTTGGGGTCACGCCGGCGCAGGAGATGCGGTAACCAACACCGCCCGAACCGCCGGTACGAGGTAGGCAAGAAATGACCCGCGCGCCGCGATTTCAGGCGCATTTCGGGCAGTGAGGCGGATATGGCACGTTACGATTTCTCGGGGCAGACAGGCCCCGAGCATATGCATTACTCGAATCAATTCACCGCTGAAGACGGGTACGAGCACCCCGGCGACATGCCGGATTTCGACGGGGCATCGGCCGGTGTCCCGGGCTTTGGCCGCATCGTGAATATTCTTGGCGCCGCGGCGTCCCTGGCGCTGGTGGCCGGGGTGGCAGTCTGGGGCTACAAGCTGGTGATGCGGGACGTGTCCGGCGTGCCGGTGGTGCGTGCGGTCGAAGGTCCGATGCGCGTGCAGCCCGAAAACCCCGGTGGAACGCCGGCCGATCATCAAGGTCTGGCGGTGAACGCCGTGGCGGCGGTCGGCACGGCCGCGCCGCCGGCCGACCGGCTGATCCTTGCCCCGCGCCCGGTCTCGCTGAGCGACGAGGACGCGCCGATGGGCACGTTGAAACCGACCCCGGCGGTTCTGAAGGTTGAAGAGACAATAACAAATCAGGAGGCCGCCGAGTTGCGGCAGGACGCGGTGGAGACGCTGGTTTCGGAATTGTCGGGTGATGTCCCGGCCTCTGCCGAGCTGGAACCGGGTGTGCAACTGGCCGCGCTGACCATGCCCGAGGACGAACCCGCCATCGACCCGGCCGATCTGGCCGCACAATTGCCCGACCCGGAGCTTGCCGCCTTGCCCGGTGTGCGGCGGTCTCTGCGCCCGCTGACGCGCCCCGCCGGGTTGCGCCGCGCCGCTCCGGTGGGTGGCGCAATCGACGCGGATGCGGTGAATGCCGCCGTGAAATCGGCAATGGGTCTGGATGTCGATCCCGACTCGCTGGCCAAGGGTACACGGCTGGCCCAGCTGGGCGCCTATGAGAGCCCCGATGTGGCCCGCGCTGAATGGGATCGCCTGTACCGCCGCTTTGGCGAGTACATGCAGGGGAAACAACGAGTTATCCAGAAAACCTCGAGCGGCGGTCGCACCTTCTATCGCTTGCGCGTGCATGGGTTTGCCGATCTGAGCGACTCGCGTCAGTTCTGCGCGGCGCTGGTGGCGCAGGATGCCGACTGCATCCCGGTTGCCGTGCGGTGAGGTACGGCGCCACGATCACTGATGCGGCGGGTCTGCGCCTGACGCCCGAAGAGAAGACGTTGTTTCGGCAGATGAACCCGTTCGGCTTCATCCTGTTCGCGCGCAACATCGACACGGCCGATCAGGTGCGCGCACTGTGCGACGACATGCGCGAGGCCGTGGGCCGCGACTGCATGATTACGATCGATCAGGAGGGCGGACGGGTGCAACGCCTGCGCCCGCCGCTGGCCCGTCAATGGCGTCCCCCGATGGATCATGCCGAACAAGCCGAGGGCCAGGCCGAACGCGCCATGTACCTGCGCTATCGCCTGATTGCGCACGAGCTGTTTTCGCTGGGCATCGACAGCAATTGCGCCCCGATGGTCGATCTGGCCCGACCTGAGACGCACGATTTCCTGCGCAACCGATGTTATGGCGGCGATGCGGCCACGGTCGCACGCCTCGGCCGAGCGGTCGCACAGGGGCACTTGGATGGCGGCGTTCTACCCGTCGTCAAGCACATCCCCGGCCACGGGCGCGCCACGCTCGACAGCCATTTCGACCTGCCGCACGTGGATGCGCCGCTGGACGACCTGATGCAGACCGATTTCGAGCCTTTCCGCGCCCTGAACGACTTGCCGATGGGTATGACAGCCCATCTGGTCTATGATCAGGTTGACGGAAAACCGGCCACGATTTCGCCTGCGATGATGCGGATCATCCGCGAGCGCATCGGGTTCGACGGGTTGGTCATGACCGATGACATCTCGATGAAGGCGCTCAGCGGATCGCTAGCCGATCTGTCGCAACAGGCGCTGTCGGCGGGCTGCGACGTGGTTCTGCACTGCAACGGGACGTTCGAAGAACGCGCCGAGGTGATGGAGGCCGCGGGCGAAATGTCCGAGGCGGCGCAAGCCCGCGCGGACCGCGCCTTGGCCCGGCGGCAAAGCCCCGAGGAACTTGACATCCGTACCGCCGAGACGGAACTATCCCGTCTGATGGGCGGGCAGGTGTATGACGGATAACCTTTTCAGCGAAGACCCGGTTTCGGTCGCCGATCGGCTGGCCGCCGAGGCGCTGATCGTGGACGTGGACGGGTTTGAAGGCCCGTTGGACGTGCTGCTGACCTTGTCACGGACGCAAAAGGTCGATCTTCGCAAAATCTCGGTACTGGCGCTGGCGCAGCAATATCTGGCCTTTGTCGAACGGGCCCGCGCCCTGCGGATCGAACTGGCCGCCGACTATTTGGTGATGGCCGCATGGCTGGCCTTTCTGAAATCGCGCCTGCTGTTGCCGCCCGACCCCGATGAAGAGGGGCCGACGGGCGAAGAACTGGCCGCGCACTTGGCCTTTCAGTTGGAACGCCTGCAGGCGATGCGCGATGCGGCCGCCCGCCTGATGGCGCGCGATCAGTTGGGGCGCGATTTCTTCAAGCGCGGGCAGGGCGAGGACGTGACCCGCATCCGCACGGTCACCTATTCCGCCACGTTGCTGGACCTGATGCAGGGCTATGCCCGCATCCGCACCCGTGACGAATTCCGGCCCTTCGTGATGGACCGCGATTCGGTCTTCACGATGGAACAGGCGCTGGAGCGAATGCGCCCGCTGATCGGATTTGCCGGAACCTGGACCGACATGGAAACCTACCTGCCCGAAGGCTGGGACGTTGACCCGATGCGGCGCCGTTCGGCAACGGCGGCGACGTTTGCGGCCTCGCTGGAGCTGGTCAAGGAAGGACATATGGAGATCAAGCAAAGCGAGACCTTTGCCCCGATCCAACTGCGCAGAAGGACGAAGCCCAGTGACTGACGCCCCCGAAGACGACGGCACCGGCACCCTGTTCGAAGCCCCCCCACTGGCTGAGCAGGAACGCATGGTCGAGGCGGTATTGTTTGCCAGCGCCGAGCCGGTGACGGTGGCCGATCTTGAGGCGCGGATGCCGCATGGCTGTGACGCCAAGCAGGCCTTGGAACTGCTGCAGAAACGCTATGAGGGGCGCGGGGTGCGCGTTGTTCGGGTGGGCGAGGCCTGGGCCATCCGCACGGCCCCCGATCTGGGGTTCCTGATGCAGAAGGAAACGGTCGAGACCCGCAAGCTGAGCCGCGCCGCCATCGAGACCCTGGCGATCGTGGCCTATCATCAGCCCTGCACCCGCGCCGAGATCGAGGAAATCCGCGGTGTGTCCGTGTCGCGGGGAACCATAGACCAACTGCTGGAAATGGAGTGGATCCGGCTGGGCCGCCGCCGCATGACGCCGGGGCGCCCGGTCACCTTCGTGGTGACGCCACAGTTCCTGGACCATTTCGGCCTGGAAAGTGCCCGAGACTTGCCGGGCCTTAAGGAATTGCGTGCTGCGGGGCTGTTGGAGAACCGCCCGCCGCCGGGGACCATGCCGATCGGCGAGGCCAATGAAGATGAACCCGGCGACGAAGACCAGACCGAATTGTTCGAGGAAGACTGAACGCGTCACCCTTTTGTCGGCGAATTCCCCGCCAGGTTTGACACCGAGGAACGGAGACCGGAATGAACGCAAACCGCATCATCGACATGATCGTTCGGCAAGTCGTGCGCCGGCTGGTCACGCGCGGCGTGGACAAGGGCCTCGACCTGGCCGAACGTATGGGACGCAAGTCCGGGCAGCCGGACGGACCGCGCGACCCCAAGGCCGACCGGTACATGGCGCAAAGTGCGCGCCGCCAAGCCCAGAGCATGAAGCAGGCCAGACAGTTGACCCGCCAGATGCGGCGGTTCATGCGGTTCTAGGGATTACTGGACCGACTTGAAATGCTTCGACAATTTCAGGCCCTGACCCTGATAGTTCGAAGCGATTCCCGCGCCGTACAGCTGAGTTGGCATCTCGGCCATGCGCTCGTAGACCAGCCGCCCGACGACCTGTCCGTGTTCCAGCACGAAGGGTGCCTCGTGGCAGCGGACTTCCAGCACGCCGCGTGATCCGGCGCCGCCGGCTTCGGCATGGCCAAAACCGGGATCGAAGAATCCCGCGTAGTGAACCCGGAATTCACCCACCATCGCCAGATAGGGCGCCATTTCGGCGGCATACATCGGCGGAATGTGGACCGCCTCGCGGCTGACCAGGATGTAGAACGCGCCCGGGTCCAGAATGATGCGCCCGTCGCGGGTGCGCACCTCTTCCCAGTAGTCCTGCGGGTCGTATTCACCGATCCGATCCAGCTCGATCACGCCGGTATGTGGCTTGGCCCGGTACCCGACCAGATCGGTGTTGGGAAGGCGCAGATCGACCGAAAACCCCAGCCCGTCCTGAATGACAGCCGGGCCGTCCACCAGCGGCGATTGCGCATGCAACGCAGCCAGATCCGCGTCGGACAGCACCGCCTGACCGCGGCGGAATCGGATCTGGTTCAGGCGCATGCCCGGACGGACCAGAACCGAGAACGAACGCGGACAGATCTCGGCATAGAGTGGGCCGGCATACCCGGCGGGAACGCGGTCGAACTCGGTTCCGCCATCGGTGATGGTGCGGGTCAGCAAGTCGAGCCGCCCGGTCGAGCTTTTGGCGTTGGCCACGGCGGTCACGTCGCCGGGCAGGGCCAGCGATTCCATCAGCGGTACCAGATACACGCAACCTTTTTCCAGTACCGCACCTTCCGAGATGTCGATGTGATGCATCTCGAACTCGGCCAGCCGGTCGGCCACGCTCTGGCCTTCGCCAGCCAGAAACGAGGCGCGCACACGGTAAGCCACTGTTCCCAAACGAAGATCAAGGCTGGCGGGTTGGATCTGGGCGGGGGTGATCGGCGGGGTCGCGGTGATCTCACCGGTGTCGATCATCGCTGCGATCTGCTGGTTCGGGCACACGCCGGTCATTCCGCTCCTCCCCTCAGCCGAAGGAGGCTCCGGCCCGTATTTTCTGAACGTCGGTGTGATTTGGTCGGGCTAGCAGGACTCGAACCTGCGACCTTCCGTCCCCCAGACGGACGCGCTACCAGGCTGCGCCATAGCCCGACGTTGAGGTGTTCATAATGATTTTCCCGGCAGGGGCAAGAGGAAAACATTACCTTTTTGCTCAACCCGCCAATTGCTGTTCGACCCGGTCCAGCCAGGCGCGCAGATCCTTGGCAACGGGCGCGATCCGGCGCAACGTGTCGGTGTCGAACTCGGTTTTCCGCCACGCCCGGGCTGCGATTCCGGCCTGCTGCGGCGTGGTCTCGGTCTTGGGTTTCTGCGACGCAGCGTGATCCCGGGCTTTGGGGGCGGCAGGTTCGCCCAAATTTTCGGCCTCGGTCGGTGATAGATCGAGGGCACCCTGCACCACGGCGGGGGGCTGCGGCAGCGGCACCACGTTCTCAGCTGCCTGGATTTCGATGGTCGGGGCCGGAGCCGCGCCATCGTCCAGTCCCGGCGACAGCGACGCGACGTAGGCCACGCCCTGTTCGCGCAGGATGCGTTGAACACCCTTGATGGTCACGCCATCCTCGTGCAGCAGCTTCTTGATGCCGCCCAACAGGCGCATGTCGTTGGGGCGGTAATACCTACGTCCTCCGGCCCGCTTGACCGGTTTGATCTGGCTGAACCGACTTTCCCAGAACCGCAGGACATGCGCCTGAACACCCAGCCAATCCGCAACTTCACTGATGGTGCGAAATGCGTCGGGAGACTTGCTCATGCCTGCCTTGCCCCGGACTTACTTGCGGTTTCCGGCCGCGACCCGATCCTTCATCAGATGCGAAGGGCGGAAGGTCAGAACGCGGCGCGGCTCGATGGGAACCTCTTCCCCGGTTTTCGGGTTGCGGCCGACGCGGGCCGACTTGTCCCTGACGCTGAACGTGCCGAAAGACGAGATCTTGACCTGCTCGCCGCGCACCAGCGCATCGGACATGTGGTTCAAAATGCTTTCGACAAGCTGCGCGCTTTCGTTGCGAGACAGACCCACTTCGCGAAACACGGCTTCGCTCAGGTCCATTCGCGTCAGTGTTTTTTCGCCCATGATTATTCCCCTGATGATGTACGACCATAGGGGCAGGGCAAATTCACTGTCAATATCAATGAATTGCGCGTGGTGGTGTAAGCAGGTTTGCGCCGCCCTACCAGCGCATCACCACCGCGCCCCAGGCCAGTCCGCCGCCGATGGCCTCGGTCACTATCAAGTCGCCGGGCTTGATCTGCCCGCGTTCCTTGCCCACCGACAGCGCCAGCGGGATCGATGCGGCCGAGGTGTTGCCGTGATCCTGAACCGTGACCACCACGTTATCCATGGGCAGCTGCAGCTTTTTGGCCGTGCCCTGAATGATGCGGATATTGGCCTGATGCGGGACGATCCAATCGACGTCGCCGCTTGTTAGCCCCGCGCGATCCAGCGCGGTGGTGGCCGTGGCAGCCAGTTTCTCGACCGCGTGGCGGAACACCTGGTTGCCCTGCATGCGCAGATAGCCGGTGGTCCGGTTCGAGACCCCGCCATCGACATAGAGCAGATCCTTGAACCGCCCGTCCGAATGCAGGTCGGTGGATAGAATGCCCCGGTCTTCAGGCGTTCCGGCGCCTTCCTGCGCCTCGAGCACCAGCGCGCCGGCGCCGTCGCCGAACAGAACGCAGGTGCTCCGGTCCGACCAGTCCATGATGCGCGAGAAGGTCTCGGCCCCGATCACGAGGATGCGTTTGGCCTGACCCGACAGGATCAGCGCGTTGGCGTTGGCCAGCGCAAAGACGAAGCCGGCGCAGACCGCTTGCACGTCAAAGGCAAATCCGCGGGTCATGCCCAGATTGGCCTGAACCATGGTCGCAGCGGACGGAAAGGTCAGGTCTGCGGTGGAGGTGGCCAGAACAATCGCGTCGATGTCGTCGGCGGTCAGCCCCGCATCGGTCAGCGCGGCCTTGGCCGCATGGGTCGCCATATCAGATGTGGTTTCGTCTTCGGCCGCGAAATGGCGGCGTTCGATGCCCGAGCGGGTCCGGATCCATTCGTCGGACGTGTCCAACGTCTTTTCGAACTCGGAATTGGGAATGATGCGTTTGGGTAGATAATGCCCGACACCAACAACGACTGAACGGCCTGCCATCTGAGGTCCTGCCTTTTTGTTATTTTTCGGTCTGCAGCGCAGATTGCGCAGCATCTTGTTCAAGCTGGGCAGTCGATGCAACCCGTGCGGCCAATTTTTCGGCAAAACCCGACCGTGCCAGGGTAAAAGCCAGCTTGATGGCCGCGGACACACCCGTGGCATCAGCGCCCCCGTGCGATTTGACCACTGTCCCGTTCAGCCCCAAGAACACCCCCCCGTTCACGCGCCGCGGGTCGATGCGCTTTTTCAGGCGCTGCAATGACGTGATCGCCAGCACCGAGGCCAGCCGGGACAGAGGAGAATAGCTGAACGCCTCTCGCAGAAGGTCGCCTATCAGGCTAGCGGTGCCTTCGCCCGTCTTGATCGCGACATTGCCGGTAAACCCGTCCGTCACAATGACATCGGCCTTGTCGCCGGGGATGTCGCTGCCTTCCACGAAGCCCACGAAATCGAAATTCGCCTGCTCGGCGAAGTCCGTGATCAACGCGTGCGCCTCTTTCAACTCGGCGCGGCCCTTGTGTTCTTCTGTACCGACATTCAGCAACCCGATGCGCGGACGCGCCAGGGCCATGCCGTTGCGGGCATACGAGGCCCCCATCAGCGCGTATTGCAGCAGATCCCGGGCATCGGCCCGCACATCCGCGCCCACGTCCAGCATCACGTTGAACCCCTGCGGATTGCGCGAGGGCCACAGGATCGCGATCGCCGGGCGGTTCACGCCGGGCAGCTTGCGCAGCCGCATCATCGACAGCGCCATCAGCGCGCCGGTATTGCCGCAGGATACGGCGCCGTGCGCCTCTCCGTTGCGCACCGAATCCAGCGCCGACCACATCGAGGTGTTCTTGCCGTTGCGCACGACCTGGCTGGGCTTGTCCTGCATCGTTACGACATCGGGACAATCGCGAAAAACGACGCGCCCTTCCAGAACGCGCCGTTTCGCAACAAGCTTGCGCAAGACGTCTTGGGGGCCGTGCAGCAGAAACCCGATATCGGGGTTCTTCTGCGCTGATTTCGCGATTCCAGCAACCACGACCGCGGGACCGGAGTCCCCGCCCATTGCGTCAACCGAGATGATGATCTTTCCGGTCTGCTCGGGCTGCGCCGTCATGCCAAAACCTGCGGTCAATCAGGCTCAGGCCGCGTCTTCGTCCAGGTCGATTTCGTCGGCCTGCGCCACGACTTCGCGGTCGTCATAGTGGCCGCAGGCTGCACAGACGTGGTGCGGGCGTTTCAGTTCGCCGCAGTTCGGGCATTCGTTCGGGTTTGCAGCAACCAGAGCGTCGTGTGCGCGGCGGTTGTTGCGACGCGACTTGGAAACTTTGTTCTGTTGGACGGCCATGGTCTCAACCTTTGTCTGACTGGGGGCTGCAGATTCGCTGCCAGCCCGGGTTTCATTCTTCGTTTTCTCGTGGTGTGACGCGCGTTTAGGGGACGAGCCCCGCGATGTCCAACCCAAATTCCGATGAGCGCGCGAAAATACTGCGATTCTCGACATGTTCAAGGGGTTTTTCTGACCGAGTGCTATGACAGGAAATCATGGCGCTGTCACTTGTCTTTTTTCAGCGCGTCGCGCAACCCGGCCAGCCCCGCAAAAGGCTTGGCATCGTCATCCGTCATGGCCTGTTTGCCCGGCTCGGTGAAAATTGCGTCATCCAGATGTGCGCCGTCCTTGCGGGGGTATTGCGGCAGCGCCAGCGCCAGCGCTTCGCGCATCACGGCACCGGGGTCGATCTCGGGGCCCAGGGGTTCGGTTTCGTCGTCTTCGGGCATCTCGAATTCGGGTTCGTCCGGCTCGGTCCAGTCCGACAGGAACAGGCGCCGCACGGGCGTTTCGATACGCGTGGTCACAGGGTCCAGCGTGACGACGCAGGGCTGGATCACGGTTGCGCCAAGGCGACCGGTCAGTTCCCAATCGCGTTTGCCGCGGGCCTTTATCTCTCCGACAAAGCTCAGCTTGCGCAGCCCCTGCAGGCCCAGATCCGCCCGGAGGACATCCAGTTCATCCGCTGCCGGGCGCAGATCGAACGGGACGGGGCTGTTCTGCGGCAGGTCCGCGACGCGCAAAGATGTTGCCTTGGCCATAGTGACCCTTTCCTGTGTTGAACCGGGGCATGGGTTTCTGTAATCGGATAGAAGCCGCAAGGGTGCAAGGCAAGAGGGTGAAGATGTCGAAGGTCGCGAACAAGCTGAAACTGGCGTTCGGAACGCTTGCCTGCGTGTCGGTGCTTGCGATGGCCGGATGCAGCCCGGTCTACAAGAACCACGGCTATGTCCCCACGCCCGAGGAACTGGCCGAAATCAAGGTGGGTGTCGATACCCGCGACAGCGTGGTCGAAAAGGTCGGCGCGCCCGGTGCGTCGGGGGTTCTAAAGGATTCGGGGTACTATTACGTCGCCTCGCGTGTCCGCCATTATGGCCCCAAACGCCCCGAAGTGGTCGAGCGGCAGCTGGTCGCCGTCAGCTTTGACCAGCGCGGGGTCGTGCGCAACATCGAACGGTTCGGGCTCGAGGATGGCTATGTCATCGTCCTGGACCGCCGCGTGACCGATTCGAGCGTTCAGGACAGGGGATTCCTGCGTCAGTTGTTGGGTAATATCGGCAGTTTCAATCCGGCAAACATCCCAGGCCAGAGCTGATCGTGCGTCCGGTCCCTCGGTCTGTCATGAGGCGGTTACAGACTTGGTGTTAGTGGCAGGCGGAACCTGGGAAAGTCAGATACCGCGGAGGGTGCGGCCATGGCCACGGATGTCTTGCTGAACAAGGGGAGGTATCGGGCGCGACTGGCCCGCACGCCCGAGGACATCGGCGCCGCGCAAGCGCTGCGTACGCTGGCTTTTCGCACCGCACGGAAAGACCGCGATGCGTTCGACCGGATCTGCACCCATGTGCTGGTCGAGGATCAGCGGGCCGGCGGGCAACTCGTGTGCTGTTTCCGGATGCTGGTCATGGATTGCGGGCACGAGATCGGCCGCAGCTATTCGGCACAGTTCTACGATCTGTCGGGCTTGCAGAACTTTCAGGGACGGATGGTCGAGATGGGCCGGTTCGCGGTGCATCCCGACCGGACCGACCCGGATATCCTGCGGGTGGCGTGGGGCGCGATGACCGTGTTTGTGGACCGGTGTGACATCCGGTTGCTGTTTGGTTGTGCGTCATTTGCCGGGACCGACACCGAGGCCTACTTGGATGCTTTCGCAATGCTCAAACATCGCCACCTGGCGCCCAAACGCTGGTTGCCGCGGGTCAAGGCGCCGGACGTGTTCCGCTTTGCCGCGCGGCTGCGGCGCCGGCCCGACGCGCAGAAGGCCATGCGGCGCATGCCGCCGTTGCTGCGCACCTACCTTATGATGGGCGGCTGGGTCAGCGATCATGCGGTTGTGGACCGCCAGCTGAACACGCTGCATGTCTTCACCGGCGTCGAGATCGGTGCGATTCCCGCGGCGCGGAAACGCCTCTTGCGGATGATCGCGGGCTGAAGCCGCGCCGCTGTCAAAAGGTGAGGCTGGGGCGTTGACGCCCAATGCCTGCCGGTTTAGCTGGCGCGTATGGCACGTATTCCTTTGTTGCAGATGTCCGGTATCTCGCTGACCTTCGGGGGCGAGCCGGTGTTTTCCGACCTGGACCTGGTAGTTCAGCCCGGCGACCGCGTTGCGCTGGTCGGGCGGAACGGCTCGGGCAAATCCACCCTGATGAAGGTCATGGCCGGTCTTGTCGAGCCGGACCGGGGTGAGATCGTTGTGCCGCCCGGCAAATCCGTGGGCTACATGGAGCAGGACCCTAATATGGAAGGCTTTGCCACGCTGGGCGACTATGCCGCCAGTGGGCTGGAACCAGGCGAGTTGTACAAGGTGGAACGGGCCGGTGAGGGGCTAAAATTCGACCCCTCGCGTGCGGTTCAAACCGCCTCGGGCGGAGAGCGGCGCCGTGCGGCGCTGGCCAAGCTGATGGCCGAGGCCCCCGACCTGATGCTGCTGGACGAGCCGACCAACCATCTGGACATCGAGGCCATCGGTTGGCTGGAGCGCGAACTGGGTGCAACGCGGGCGGCTTTTGTCCTGATCTCGCATGACCGCGCCTTTCTGCGAGCACTGACACGGGCAACCCTGTGGATCGATCGCGGTGTCGTGCGCCGGCAGGAGCAGGGGTTCGAGGCTTTTGAGGCCTGGCGCGACAAGATCTGGGAGGAAGAAGACCAGCAACGCCACAAGCTGGATCGGCTGATCAAGTCCGAATCCCGCTGGGCGGTTGAAGGGATCAGCGCGCGCCGCAAGCGCAATCAGGGCCGGGTGCGGGCGCTGCAAGCGTTGCGGGCGGAACGCGCAGCGCAAATCAAGCGTCAGGGCTCGGCGGCCATGTCTTTGGAATCCGGTCCGAAATCCGGGCGCAAGGTGATCGAGGCGCGGGGTGTCAGCAAGTCGTTCGACGGCAGGCCCATCGTACGCAACCTGGACCTGCTGGTACAGCGCAGCGACCGCGTGGCCTTTGTCGGCCCGAACGGAGTTGGCAAGACGACGCTACTGAAATTGCTGCTGGGCGAGGCCGCGCCGGACGAAGGGTCGGTGACTCTGGGCACCAATCTGGAAATCGCGGTCTTCGACCAGACCCGCGCGCAGTTGGACCCCGAGATGACCCTGTGGGACAGCCTGACCGGCGACCCCGAGATGCGCGTCTCGGGCAAGGCCGATCAGGTGATGGTGCGCGGCCAGCCCAAGCATGTGGTGGGCTATCTCAAGGAATTCCTGTTCGACGAGCGGCAGGCCAGAGCGGCCGTCAAGTCTTTGTCGGGTGGCGAAAAAGCGCGGTTGCTGCTGGCGAAGCTGATGGCGAAACCGTCGAACCTGCTGGTGCTGGACGAACCGACCAACGACCTGGATGTCGAGACGCTGGACCTGCTGCAGGAGTTGCTGGACGACTATGACGGTACCGTGCTGCTGGTCAGCCACGACCGGGATTTCCTGGATCGTGTGGCGACCACCACCATCGCGATGGAGGGCAACGGCCGCGCGACGGTCTATGCGGGCGGTTGGTCGGACTATATCGCGCAGCGCGGTGATCTGACCGAGAAAAGACCTGAGAAAACAAAAGAGAACAAGCCGAAAGTCAAGCAGGAAGCCAAGCCGAAAACCGGCCTGTCCTTTTCCGAAAAGCACCGGCTGGAGAAGCTGCCCGCCGAGATCGCGCGGCTGGAAGCCGAGATCGCCAAGCTGGAGGAGCTGATGTCGGACCCCGAGCTGTTCACCCGCGAGCCGGTGAAGTTCCAGAAGGCGACCGAGGCCCTTGTCGAGCGGCAGCAGAAGCTGGCCGCCGCCGAGGAGGAATGGCTGGAACTGGAAGAAAAGGCTGAGGCCGGGGCCTAGCCAGGCTCGACCCAAAGCGCGGGCAGATCGGCTCTGCCCACGCCATGCGGTCATGTCAGCGCATGCGCAGGGCGCCGTCGATGCGGATGACCTCGCCGTTCAGATAGCCCATCTCGACGATGAACCCGGCCAGCCGGCCATATTCGCGCGGGTCGCCTAGACGGGCGGGGTTGGGCACGTCGGCAGCCAGTTGCTGCTGCACTTCTTCGGGCAGGCCGGCCAGCATCGGCGTCATGAATATGCCGGGCGCGATGGTCATCACCCGGATCCCGGTCGAGGCCAGATCGCGCGCCATCGGCAGTGTCATGCCCACGACACCGCCCTTGGAGGCGGAATAGGCCGCCTGGCCCTTTTGGCCGTCGAAGGCCGCGATCGAGGCGGTGTTGATGATTACGCCGCGCGCGCCATCTGACTCGGGCGCGTTCTTGGCCATTTCGACGGCAGCCAGACGCGACACGTTGAAGGTGCCCACGAGGTTGATGTCGATGGTGCGCTGGAAGGCGTCCAGCGGGTGGGGGCCGTCCCTGCCGACGGTCTTGATGCCATAGGCGATGCCGGCACAGTTCACGCAAGCAGTGATCTGGCCCATCTTTTCCATCGCCAGCGCAATGGCCGCGGCCACCGAGTTCTCGTCGGTCACGTCGGTCTGTGCGAAATGCCCGCCGATTTCGGCCGCGACCTGCGCGCCACGCTCGGCATCGCGGTCGAGGATGGTCACCTGCGCGCCGTTCTCGGCAAAGTAACGGGCGGTGGCCTCTCCGAGGCCCGAGGCGCCGCCGGTGATGACGGCGGCGGTGGTGGACAATTGCATGGCGGGCTCCTCCCCAATGATCTGAACAAGTGTTCAAATATCAGCCTGTATGGGGATCTGTCCAGCGCATCCCGCCGCGGTCAAGGCCCGCCAGCGGGCGCAGGCTGCGCCCCAGCGGTGGCCACCAGCCCCAGGTGCCGCCCAGCCAGCGGGCGCGGGCGCCGGTTCCCAGTTTGAACCGGGCCAGACCGGGCGCATCCTCGGTCGACACCGGGCCAAGATCGAGCCGCTGAAAACCCCGTTTCGCCAGCCAGCGCATCGCCTGCCACAGAATCAGCCGGTGGGCATTCAGCCGCCGCCCACGCGCGGTTGAATAGCCGATGTGATAGGTGGCAACCGAGCCATGGCACAGGAACAGCATAGCCGCCACGGTGTCGCCGTCGGTGGCTAAGAATTCAACGGCCTTGCCGGGATTGGCGCGGGCATAGGCCAGGGTCAGCGGTACCGGCCAGTTGCGATAGCCGCGTGCCCGCTGTTGCGCCTGATCGGCGGTCAGCAGCCATTTGTCCGACCCTTCGCGCAGGATGCGGCGCGTGATGCGCAGCGGGCTGCGCTCGGCCTGAACAAGCGCATTGCGCCATTTCTGATGCAGCCCTGCCCGCAGGTCGCTGCGCAGATCCAACTCGGCAACGCAGGTCGGGGTAACCAGCGGCATCGCGCCCAACGTGGTCAGGTCGGGGGCTGGATGGTCGGGCGACAGGATCAGCGGCGTGCGGTTCAACCCGGCCTGCCGGATCAGGCCGGGCAGGGTGGCCGGGTCGATCCGCGCGCGCGGCAGCATTGCCACGGTCACGCCGGGAAAGACCCGACGGCGCAGGACCAGCGTACCGTCCGCCAGCCGCAGCGGGCCCTGCCCGCAGGCGCGCAGGGTCGCCTGCATCTCGGTGCTTTGCATCACGGGGGTGTGCGTGGTCGTCATGCGGGCATTAACCCGGTGGAAACCTAAAGCGGGGTTAATGACAGCATGAAAACGGTTCTCGGACAGACAATCCCATCGCCGCGCGTGACCCGTGCCGCGGCCTTTCTGCTGGCTGCCGCGTTGTCGGTTCCGGTGTTCGTGGTTCTCAGCGTGGCCGACTGGCTGTGGTTTTAACCTAATCCAGCCGGCTGCGCTGCTGCATCGGGGTGACGCCAAAGGCGGCGCGATACACGCGCGAGAAATGGCCAGGGCTTTCAAAGCCGCAGGCAAAGGCCACGTCGGTGACCGAGGATTCGGTCTGCAACAGCAGGTTTCGCGCGCGGTCCAGCCGCAACTCCATGAAGTATTTCTTGGGCGAGGCGTTGAGGTATTTTCCGAACAACCGCTCCAGCTGGCGGGTCGAGATGCCGATCTGTTCGGCGATCAACGCCGGCGAGATCGGGTCGTTGATGCGGTCGGCCATGATCTGGATCGCCTTGGCCAGATGCGCGTTGCGCATGCCGTTGCGCGATTGCAGCGACACGCGCTGATCAGCGGTCGCGTTGCGCACAGCGTTATAGACCATCTGGTCGGCGACCGCGATCGACAGGTCCTGCCCGTGGTCGCGCTCGATCAGGTGCAGCATCAGGTCGGCCGTCGCGGTGCCGCCCGAGGCGGTCATATGCTTTTCATCGGCCACGAAGACGCTGCGCACCAGGTTCACGTCAGGGAAAGCCTCCATGAAGGCGTCGTGATATTCCCAATGGATCGCCGACTGCATCCCGTTCAGGAACCCGGCCTCGGCCAGCAGCCACGCGCCCGAACACAGCGCCCCGATGGCCGTACCGCGCGCCCGTTCGCGGCGCAGTGCGGCCAGCAATGAGCGGCTGACGTGATCGCGCATGTGAATGCCCGACAAAACGAAGATCTGGTCGCATTTCGGCAGGTTCGCCAGCCCGCCATGCACCAGTGTTACGGACCCGTTCGAACACACCGCCTGCGCGCCGTCCTCCGAGGCGAAGGACCAGCGGTACAGCTCCTCGCCGCTGACCCAGTTGGCGATGCGCAGCGGCTCGACCGCGCAGGAGAAGGCCAGGTGCGAGAACTCGGGAACGAGGATGAAGCAGAAGTGTTGCGGGCGGGTCATGCGCTCAGTCTACCACGGGCGGTCAGGCTGATTGTGTACAAGGTGCATTTTATCGGGCAAGAGCAGGGGCGACATCCTGGGTGTCGCGATTCGACCGAAGCGAAGGTTGTGGATGAAAGACGACACGAAAAGCCGCAAGGCGGCGCTGGCCGCGCATCTGAAGGCGGCGGTCATGACGCTGAAACTGCGCCCCGGCGATGACCTGGACGAGGCGCAGCTGTCCGAGGCGTTCGGCCTGTCGCGCACACCGCTGCGCGAAGTGTTCCGGCATCTGGCCGGGCTGGGCTATCTTGAACTGCGTGAAAACCGGGGCGCGCGGGTGTCCCAGATGTCTTATGCCACGCTGCGCGACTTCTTCCTGGTGGCGCCGATGATCTATGGCGCGGTGCTGCGGCTGGCGGCGCAGAACGCCACGGGCGACCAGATCGACCGGTTGAAGGCGGCGCAGGCGGCGTTTCGGGCAACCCTGGGGACGGGCTCGGCCGAAGATCGCGCGTTGGCCAACAACCAGTTCCATGAGATCACCGGTGAGATGGCGGCGAATGTCTACCTGCTGCCGTCGTTTCAGCGGCTGCTGATCGACCATGCGCGCATCGGCATGACCTTCTACCGCCCGGATCAGGCCGGGATGGGTGAAAGCCTCGATCTGGCCTGCGACCAGCATGACGCCATCATCTCCGCGATCGAGGCGCGCGACGAGGCGGCGGCGGGGCAGCTGGCGGCGGATCACTGGGCGCTGTCGCGCGACCAGATCGAGCTGTTCGTGACGCCCGCCGGTCTGGACCTGCCGCTGGGCTCGGTCGAGCGCGGATAAAAAAACGGCCGCCCTGAGGCGGCCGTCGTGTTTGGGGTCAGACGGGTTAGCCCAACTGCACCAGCGCGTGCCGTTTCTTGCCGGCGCTCAGTTTGATGGGCGAGGACAGGGCCGCCGCGTCGATCATCAGCCCCGCATCGGTCAGCGGTGCGTCGTCCAGACGGGCGCCGTTTTCGGAAATCAGGCGCTTGGCCTCCTTGCCCGATTTCGCCAGGCCAGACTTCACGATCAGCTGCACAACCGAGATGCCATCGCCCAGATCTTCGGCGGTCAGGGTCAGGGTGGGCAGGTCGCCGCCCACGCCGCCCTTTTCGAACACTTCGCGCGCGGTGGCCTCGGCCTTGGCCGCGGCCTCGGAACCGTGCAGCAGGGTCGTGACTTCGTTGGCCAGACGGATCTTGGCCTCGTTGATCTCGGACCCTTGCAGCGCGCCCATGCGGTCGCATTCGTCTACGGGAAGCTCGGTGAAGATCTTCAGGAAACGGCCCACGTCGGCGTCGGTGGTGTTGCGCCAGAACTGCCAGAACTCGTAAGGCGACAGCATGTCGCCGTTCAGCCAGATGGCGCCGCCCTGGCTTTTGCCCATCTTGCGCCCATCGCTGGTGGTCAGCAGGGGCGTGGTCAGGCCATAGATCTCGTGATCCAGCACGCGGCGGGTCAGGTCGATGCCGTTGACGATATTGCCCCACTGGTCCGATCCGCCCATCTGCAGGATGCAGCCATATCGGCGGTTCAGTTCCAGAAAGTCATAGGCTTGCAGGATCATGTAGTTGAACTCGAGGAACGACAGGGATTGTTCCCGGTCCAGCCGCGATTTCACCGATTCAAAGGACAGCATCCGGTTGACCGAGAAATGCCGCCCGATGTCCCGCAGGAAATCGAGATAGTTCAGGTCGTCCAGCCATTCGGCATTGTTCAGCATCAGCGCGCCGGTGTCGCTGTCGTCATAGGACAGGTACTTGTCGAACACCTTCTGCATGCCGGCGATGTTGGCGTCGATCTGCTCGGGGCCCAGCAGGGGGCGTTCGTCCGAGCGGAAAGACGGATCGCCCACCTTGGTGGTGCCGCCGCCCATCAGGGTGATCGGCTTGTGCCCCAGCTTCTGGAACCAGCGCAGAACCATGATGTTCATCAGGTGCCCGACATGCAGGGACTGGGCGGTGGCGTCATACCCGATATAGGCTGTCTGCACCCCGCTTGTCAGAGCATCGTCAAGGCCCTGATAATCGGTGCAATCGGCCAAAAAGCCGCGCTCGATCATCGTGGCGATGAAATCCGATTTGGGGTGATACGTCATGTCTTGCCTCGGGGTTGAATTGCGGGGCACGTTATAGGCGGCGAACGAGGGAAGGAAAAGGCCATGAATAAGGCCCGAGGCAAAGTTGGGGCAGTGCGGGCACTGGGGGCCATGTCGGGCACCTCGCTCGATGGGGTCGACGCGGCGGTGGTGGAAACCGACGGGCGGCAGATCCTGCGGTTCGGCGACAGTGCCTACCGGCCCTATAGCGAGGACGAGCGCAAGCTGTTGCGCGCCGCGCTGGGAAAATGGAGCGGCCCCGAGGTGCACGCCGCCGAAGATCTGGTGACCCGCGCCCATGCCGAGCTGCTGTCGGAATTCGAGGACGTGGAGCTGATCGGCTTTCACGGCCAGACCCTTGCGCATGAGCCGCGCGGCAAGGGCACGTTGCAGGTGGGCGATGGCGAGGGGCTGGCGGTCGCGCTGGGTGTGCCCGTGGTCTGGGATTTCCGCAGCGATGACGTGGCCATGGGTGGCGAGGGCGCGCCGCTGGCGCCGTTCTTCCACTTTGCCTGCGCAAAATATGTCGGGGCGACGACGCCCTTGTGCTTTCTGAACCTGGGCGGCGTCGGCAACCTGACCTATGTGGACCCGTCCTTTGACGGACCCGAGGCGCCCGGTGCGTTGCTGGCCTTTGACACCGGCCCGGCCAATGCGCCGATCGACGATCTGGTACAGGCGCGTCTGGGCCTGCCGATGGACCGCGACGGCGCGCTGGCCCGGCAGGGCACGGTCGAGACCGGAGCACTGGAGCTGTTTCTGGCCGAGCCCTATTTCAACCGTCTGCCGCCCAAATCGCTGGATCGCAACGATTTCGCCGAAATGATCGGTCTGGTAAAGGAATTGAGCGACGCTGACGCAGTCGCCACCCTGACGGGCATGAGCGCCGCCGGGGTGGTGCAGGGGATGGAGCATTGTCCCAAACCGCCCGCGCGGGTGCTGGTCACCGGCGGTGGGCGTAGGAACCCGGTTTTGATGGAGATGCTGCGCGTGGCGCTGGACTGTCCGGTCGATCCGGTCGAGGCCGTAGGTCTGGATGGCGACATGCTCGAGGCGCAGGCCTTTGCCTATCTGGCGGTGCGGGTGGCGCGGGGGATGCCGACCTCTTGTCCCGGCACCACCGGGGTCAAGGCGTTGGTCGGCGGGGGAACGGTCAGCCGGGTGTCGCAGGGCGCACCGCGCTGAAACGCGGGGAAAAATGATCCTGCCAAGGCACCCGAGCGTAATCGTAGCAGTAGCCACAACAGCGCCGGAGATGAAGATGATCGGTTCCCTTGTGAAAAATGCGGCCGGTTGTGCTGTTGCGTTCATGCTCGCAGTGCCTGCCATGGCCGAAGTGCAGGTTGAGTTCGTCGAGGGAGCGCCAAAGGACCGTTTCGTTCTTCGCAATGCCAGCGATTGCAACCTGTCTGCTGCAACTGTGCGTCTGGATTTGTCTTCGTCACAGGGCGGGTTGATCTTTGATGTCACCGGCTCGGGGGCAGGGGTTGAAGTGTTTCAGCCTTTTGAGATGGTCGCGGGGTCCGAGTATCTGAACGGGTTGCCTCAGGTTCAGGACGGACAGTCGATGGTCGATCTGGACATCCGGGCCATGCCGCCCGGTGCAGAAATCGCGTTTACGATCGACGTGGATGACACAGGTGGCGGACGCGAGATCATCGTGTCGGGGGCCGAGATCCAGGGCGCGACGGTCTCTCTGGAAGGCGTGCAGAACCCGCAGCGTGGTGTCTTTTCGTCGGCGGCCCGCGCGGCTATACCGGTCGGGACCTGCTGAGCGGCGGTGAAACTGCAGATGGAACCGGCATGACCAAGACCCTGACACGTATCGCATTTCTGTTTCTTGTAATGGGTGGCGGCATACTGATCGGCACTCTGACAGGGCCGGGTGAGTGGTATGCGAATCTGAACAAACCGGTCTTCAACCCGCCGGGATGGGTATTCGGCCCGGTCTGGACGGTTCTTTACGTGTTGATCGCAATGGCAGGTTGGCGGCAGTTCGAACGCGACCGAAGTTCGCCCGCGATGCGCCTGTGGTGGGCGCAGTTGGGCCTGAACTTTCTGTGGTCGCCCACATTCTTCGTGCTGCATCAGCCGTGGCTGGCATTGTTAGTGATTCTTGCGCTTCTGGTGGTGATTGTGCTGTTCATCGCGCGCGTCCGCCCGGTGGATCGCGTTTCGGCCTGGGCGTTCGTGCCCTATCTGGCATGGGTGGCATTCGCCACCATACTGAATCTATCGATCGCGGTCCTGAACTGACGCCGGCGGTGGTCAGAGCATCCACTCGACCGGCAGCCACCTGACGACGGCGGCAAGGCCGCGCTGGAACCGAGAGGTGTTCGGGTCAGTCTCAAAGGTCGTGGTCGTTCCGTCGTTGGTCTGCTGAATCCAGACCAGGTCGCCGTCATCGGCCATTTCGACGCGATAGGCGAATTCCGGCTTGTCCAGTTGCCGGGCCAGATCTGCAGCGACCGCGGGGCTCTCGATCAGCAGCCCCATCTCGGTGTTCAGCCGGGCCGAACGTGGATCCAGATTGTATGAGCCGATAAAGATCCGTTTGCCATCCGAGCCAAACACCTTTGCATGCAGGCCCGAGGCAGAGCCTGCAAGAATCTCGGGCAGGCTGCGTGCCTTATGCTCGGCGCGCAACGCGCGCAGCTCCAGCAACTGAACCCCGCTTGCCAGCAGGTCGTCGCGGTAGGCCATGTAAGCGGCATGAACCGGCATCACATCGGTCGCATCCATTGAGTTGGTCAAGACCCGGACTTTGACCCCAGACGACGCCAACCGTTCGAGCAACTCGGCCCCGCGGGGACCGGGAATGAAATAGGCCGAGACCAGATCGAGCGACGTCTCGGAGCTTTCGGCAAAGGCTATCAGACGCTCGACCATGAGGTTCTCGTCCTCCACCTGTCCAAGTCCCTTTGCCGGGTCATCGACAAAAAGTTCGATAGCGCTCCACTCGAACGGCAGATCGCGGTCGGCGATGCGGTCGGCCAGTTCATTGTCGCGGATCGCTTTTTGGTATCCGGCCCCGGCAGCGGTCTGACGCGCGGCCTCGGCCAATGCCTTCAGGCTTGGATCGGTCGCTGCAGGCAGGAACAACGCGGCATCATAGGCCGAGCCGCTGTTCCAGTAGGCATCGAACGACGCTGCAACCTCGTCCACGATAGGACCGATCGCGATGGTATCGACATCCAGATAGTGCGTTCCGGCCCCATAGTCGAAATAGATGTCGCCGATGTTCCGGCCCCCGACAATCGTGGCCACGCCGTCCACTGTCATGGATTTGTTATGCATGCGGCGGTTCAACCGGCCGAAATCGAACACATAGGATAGCAGCTTGGGGTTGCGCAGAGTGAACGGGTTGAAGATGCGCACATGGGCGGTGGGCATGGCATCCAGTTCCGCCAGAAGCGTGTCCAGCCCCGAGATGCCATTGTCATCGACCAAGAGGCGCACGCGCACGCCCCGTTCCGCCGCCGCACGCAATTCGTCCAGCAGCATCAGGCCGGTCACGTCATCCTGCCAGATATAGTATTGGGCATCGATGGACGAGACCGCCTCACGCGCGAGAATGGCGCGGGCGGCGAATGCGGTGTGCCCCTGACCGAGGGGGCGGACGCCATCCAGTCCGGGATTGCGCTGAATCGCCGGCTCGATGGCTTGGCCCAGCGGACCCGTCCAATCCGCGGGTTGGCTGTATGTCTGCTCCGAGAAATTGGTTTCGGGCAGCGGAAAGGCCAACCGCAGCCCAAACACGCCCAGGCCGAGGATCACGGCCACGGTCACCAAAGTCTTGATCAGCCGCATCGCGCCCTCATCTTTGCCCAATCATTCACAAGCGAACCTTGCCGCATCGGGCAGGGCAAGTTCAAGCGTGGTTCAGCAGGGGCCGGAGGTTTAGCCCCTGGGAATGTCGAACTCCGGCGGCGCCAATTCGAAACCGTCGAACTGAAACCCCGGCGAGACGACACAGCTGACCAGCGTGTAGTCCCCGGTACTGCGGGCGGCCTGCCAATGGCCGGCGGGTACGATGACCTGCGGCGCGCCCTCGCTCAGGTCAGGGGACAGCATTTGATCGCTTGCAGGTCCGGTATCGGTTCCGCTGATCGACAGGATCAGTGGCGCTCCGGCGTGAAACAGCCAGATCTCGGTCGCATCGACCCGGTGCCAGTGGCTGGCCTCGCCCTGTTTCAGCAGGAAATAGATGCAGGTCGCGGTCGGGCGGCCGCTGTTGTCCGCGCGCCATGTCTCGGCATACCAGCCGCCTTCGGGGTGGGGCTGCAACTGCAGGTGGTCGATGATCTGGTCGGCGGTCATGGCGGGCCTTTCACGGCGATGGGATTTGGTGCTGGCAATACTGCGCACAGATCATATGTTTGCGCTATGACCCTGACGATCCCCTTCGACAATTCCTATGCCCGGCTGCCCGGCGCCTTTTATGAGCGCCAGTCGCCTGAGCCCGTGCGCGCGCCGCGGCTGGTGGCTTTCAATGACGATCTGGCGCAGGTGCTGGGCATCTTGCCCGGTGACGCGCAGGACATGGCCCAGGTGTTTGCGGGCAATACCCTGCCGGACGGGGCCGAGCCGCTGGCGCAGCTGTATTCCGGCCACCAGTTCGGCAACTACAACCCACAGCTGGGCGACGGGCGCGCGGTGCTGCTGGGCGAGGTGGTGGGCACGGACGGGGTTCGCCGAGACATTCAACTCAAGGGCTCGGGACGCACGCCGTTCTCGCGGCAGGGCGACGGGCGGGCCTGGCTGGGGCCGGTTCTGCGCGAATATGTCGTGTCCGAGGCGATGCACGCGCTGGGCATTCCCACCACGCGTGCCTTGGCGGCGGTGGAAACCGGCGAGGTCGTGCTGCGCGAGGGCCCGATGCCCGGCGCGGTGCTGACCCGCGTGGCGCAAAGCCATCTGCGGGTGGGTACGTTTCAGGTGTTCGCCGCACGCGGCCAGATCGCCGACCTGCAGCGGCTGACCGACTATGCCATCGCGCGCCACTACCCGGACGCCGTCGGGCCGATGGGCCTACTGCGCGCCGTGCGTGACGCGCAGGCCGCGCTGATCGCGCAATGGATGGCGGTGGGCTTCATCCACGGGGTGATGAACACCGACAACTGCGCCATCTCGGGCGAAACCATCGACTATGGCCCCTGCGCTTTTATGGACAGCTATCATCCGAGTACCGTCTACAGTTCGATCGACCGGATGGGGCGCTATGCCTATTCCAACCAGCCCGAGATCGCGGTGTGGAACCTTGCACAGCTGGCGACGGCGCTGATCCAGCAGATCGAGGACAAGCAGGCCGCCGTGGAAGAGGCGACCGAGATCGTACATGCCATGCCCGAATTGATGCAGCAGCACTGGCTGAGGCGGTTCCGGGCCAAGATCGGCCTAACCACCGAGGAGGACGGCGACCTTGCACTGATCTCGGACCTGCTGACGCGGATGGCGCAGAACCAGGCCGATTTCACCAATACCTTCCGCGCGCTGGGCAGCGATGCGGCACGAGACCAGTTTACCGATCCGGCGGCTTTTGACAGCTGGGCCGAGGGGTGGCGCGCGCGGCTGACGCGCGAGGCTGACCCGGTTGCAGTGATGCACGCGGCGAACCCCGCCTTCATCCCGCGCAACCACCGGGTCGAGCAGATGATCGAGGCCGCCGTTCAGGGCGAATATGCCCTGTTTCACCGGCTGAACGCTGTGCTGGCCCAACCCTATGACGACCAGCCTGACGCCGCCGACCTGAGGCACCCGCCCACGCAGGACGAGGTGGTGCATGCCACCTTTTGCGGCACCTGAGCGGGTTTCGGCATCTGTGCTGAACTATCGGCTTGCGTCCGGGCGCGATCCTGCGAATCCTGACGGGGTACAACCGTAGAAAACCGATGACCACTTTGCCCAAGCTGCGCCTTGCCAGCTACAACATCCAGAAATGCGTCGGACTGGACCTGCGACGCCAGCCGCAGCGTATCCTGCAGGTGCTGGATCGGCTGAGCGCCGATATCGTGGTGCTGCAAGAGGCTGACAAACGCCTGCCGCCGCGCCCGGCGGCGCTGCCGCATTTCATGCTGGACGAGGCGGGGTGGAAGATCGTTGATCTGGGCGGTGCGGGCAGCCTCGGCTGGCATGGCAACGCCGTGATCTGGCGGGGCGACCACATTCAGGTGCGCCGCGCCGCGCATCACGATCTGCCGGGGCTCGAACCGCGCGGGGCGGTCCGGGTCGAGTTCGACACGCATATCGGCCCACTGCGGGTGATGGGGATGCATCTGGGGCTGTTCTCGGCGTGGCGCCGCCAGCAGATCATTCACTTGCGGCAGGACGGCCGCGCGCTGGACCGGATGCCCACCGTCTGGGCGGGGGATTTCAACGAATGGTCGCGCCAGCCGATCCTTGACCGTCTGGCTCCCGACATGCGGTTCCTGCCACCTGTGCCAAGCTTTCCCGCCGCGCAGCCTCTGGGTGCGCTGGACCGGATCGCGCTGGGCGGCGGGCTCGAGGCGCTGGCCCACGGTGTGCACGGGGAGCGGCCCGCGCATATCGCCTCGGACCACCTGCCGGTCTGGGCCGATCTGCGCCTGGCCGGTTGAGTCGGCAAGGGTGCAAAACACGGTGGCGAAACCCGTGCGGACAGACTAAGACAGAGACCCGAACGGATTCTGAGGGGTGCCATGCCGGACACGATCATCGCGCGTTGCGAAGCCAAAGGCCTGCGCATGACCGGCCAGCGCCGGACCATCGCGACCGTTCTGGAACAAAGCGACGACCATCCGGATGTCGAGGAGCTTTACGCCCGCGCATCGGCGCTGGATGCGGGCATCTCGATCGCGACCGTCTATCGCACCGTCAAACTGTTCGAAGAGGCCGGAATTCTCGAGCGGCTGGAATTCGGCGACGGGCGCGCGCGCTATGAGGACGCCGAGCGCGACCACCACGATCACCTGATCGATATGAACTCGGGCGAGGTGATCGAGTTCGTGGACCCCGAGATCGAAGCTCTGCAGGAAAAGATTGCCGCCAAGTTGGGCTACCGCCTGAAAGGGCACCGGCTGGAATTATACGGCGTGCCGCTGGACAAGGACTGATCCGGCACCGACCCATCACGAAACGCGAACGGTCGGCTCAAATCAATTCATCATTCGTGGTCAGGTTGCGGGTTGCCAGACCGAGGCAATCGGGATTTCCTGCGCCGGTCGGGCAAGACGGGCCCGCCAGACGGAGACGCGCGCATGAACAACGTACAGGGCATTCTGCTGATCATCGGGGCAATGGCCGCCTTCACGCTTGAGGACATGTTTATCAAGCACCTGTCGACTTCCGTGCCGACCGGGCAGGTCATGCTGGTTCTGGGCCTGTTCTGCGGGCTGGCCTTTGCCCTGATGGCTGTGGTCACGCGCAAGCGGATTTTTGACCGGGCCGCCTGGCAGCCCTTGCCCCTGATCCGCGCGGGCACCGAGGCCGTCGGCGCGCTCAGCTTCGTGACCGCCTTGTCGCTGGTCGATCTGTCCACGGTCGCCGCCGTGTTCCAGGCAATGCCCTTGGCGGTGACTATGGGGGCCGCGCTGTTTCTGGGCGAACACGTTGGCTGGCGGCGGTGGAGCGCGATCGGTGTCGGATTCGCCGGGGTGCTGATGGTCATCCGCCCGGGTCTGGACGGGTTCCGCCCCGAGGCTCTGTTCGTGGTGGCGACGGTGATCGCCATCGCTGCGCGCGATCTGATCACCCGGCGGCTGGACGCGCGGGTGGCCTCGGCCGTGGTGGCGTTGCAGGCCTATGCGGCGGTGGCGCTGGCGGGGGGCGTTCTGATGCTGATGGCGGGCCAGCCGTTGGTGCCGCTTCAGGCCGAGCAGGTCGGCCCCTATATCGGCGCGGTGGGCTTTGGCGTGCTGGGCTATTTCGGCATCGTCACGGCGATGCGTGTGGGCGAGGCCTCGGCCCTGACCCCGTTTCGATATACGCGGCTGCTGTTCTCGATCCTGGCCGGGATGTGGATGTTCGGCGAACGACCGGACCTGATGACCATGATCGGCGCGTCGCTGATCATCGGGTCGGGCATGTACACGTTCATCCGCGAACGGCGCATTGCGCGGGCCATGGCTCCGGCGGTCTGCTGACCTGTTGGCGCAAACACGCTGCTGTTGGCGCTAAAGGCCGGAAAATATGCGTGTTAGCGATAACGGACCCGGTTTACTTTTCCCCGCGTGCTGGTATTAGGCATGCAACCGAACGCATTTTCAGGGACCGGTATCATGAGCACCATCATCGACATCCACGCACGCGAAATCCTGGACAGCCGGGGCAACCCCACCGTCGAGGTGGACGTGGTTCTGGAAGACGGCACCATGGGCCGGGCAGCCGTGCCCTCGGGCGCGTCGACCGGCGCCTATGAGGCGGTTGAGAAGCGCGATGGCGACAAGTCCAGGTACATGGGCAAGGGCGTGCTCGAAGCCGTGGCCGCCGTGAACGGCGAGATCGCCGAAGAATTGGTGGGCTTTGACGCGACCGAGCAGGTGGCGATCGACGCCGCGATGATTGAGCTGGACGGCTCACCCAACAAGGCCCGTCTGGGTGCGAACGCCATTCTGGGCGTCTCGTTGGCCGTGGCCAAGGCGGCGGCGGATTTCACCACCCAGCCGCTCTATCGCTACGTCGGTGGCACCTCGGCGCGGGTTCTGCCGGTGCCGATGATGAACATCATCAATGGCGGCGAACACGCCGACAACCCGATCGACATCCAGGAATTCATGATCATGCCCGTGGCCGCCAGCAACATCCGCGAGGCGGTGCGCATGGGTTCGGAAGTTTTCCACACCCTGAAAAAGGAACTGTCGGCGGCCGGGCTGGCCACCGGTGTCGGCGACGAGGGCGGGTTTGCCCCGAACATCGCTTCGACCCGCGAAGCGCTGGATTTCATCCTCAAGTCGATCGAGAAGGCGGGCTACAAGCCGGGGGACGAGATCTATCTGGCGCTCGATTGCGCGGCCACCGAGTATTACAAGGATGGCAAATACGTCCTGTCGGGCGAGGGCAAGACTCTGAGCAGTGACGAGAACGTGGCCTATCTGGCAGCGTTGGTGAACGACTATCCGATCATCTCGATCGAGGACGGTATGTCCGAGGATGACTGGGACGGCTGGAAGGCGCTGACCGACGAGTTGGGCGGCAAGGTGCAGCTGGTGGGTGACGACCTGTTCGTGACCAACCCCGCGCGTCTGGCTGAGGGGATCGAGAAGGGCTGCGCCAACTCGATGCTGGTCAAGGTGAACCAGATCGGTTCGCTGACCGAAACGCTGCGCGCCGTGGATATGGCCCACCGCGCCCGCTATACCAACGTGATGTCACACCGCTCGGGCGAGACCGAGGACGCCACCATCGCCGATCTGGCCGTGGCGACCAACTGCGGTCAGATCAAGACCGGCTCGCTGGCGCGGTCGGACCGGCTGGCCAAGTACAACCAGCTGATCCGCATCGAGGAAACGCTGGGCGAGGTCGCGGAATACGCGGGGCGCTCGATCCTTCGCAAGTAAGCCACAAGCTGCTAGTCTGATCCCCGACATTGGCCGGGGGTCCCTAATGCTCAGCATCATTGAACCTAAAACGCCGGACCAGTTTGATGCTGTCCGGCGTTTGTGTTGGGACTATCACGCCTTTTTACTGACACTGGACGAACGGTCGCGGCAGGTCGTCAACACGTTCTATCCGCCCGAGAAATATGCCTCCGTTCTGGCGGCCATCGAGGTCGAGCATATGCCGCCCAAGGGTGGGACCCGGCTGGCGATGCTGGATGGGCAGGCGGTGGGCTGCGGGATGTTCCAGACAATCGGGCCGGGTATCGCCGAGATCAAGCGCGTATTCGTGACCGAGGCTGCTCGGGGTACTGGCGCGGGGTGTGCGATCATGCAGGAACTGATTGCCCAGTGCCGCAAGGACGGGTTCGAGATGATCCGGATGGACACCGGAAAACCGCTTAAGGCGGCGACTCGGCTGTACCTATCCTTGGGGTTCAAGCTACGCGATGCCTATTCCGACATTCCCGAAATCGCCCGAGGGCAATTGTTGTTCTTTGAAATGTCGCTGCGGGGCGATACCGCCGAAGCCTAGGGAATTGCAGTGGAATTGCCCAAAACCTCAGTTTTGGAGGGTCGGAATTGCGAAAAAAGCAAACATAAATGTGATTATGTGTGAACTTTTACCTACGCGCACCGCAGCGACGGGCGTAGTCTGACGGTACAGCAGAAAGGAGAACGTGATGTCTGCTTCAAGAATCCTTCTCGTGATTTCGATGCTTTCCGTCGGTGTTCTGGCGGCCTGTGCGGGGCCTGGCACCTACCCGATCACCGGCGAACCGGTGTCGCAGAATGATCCGGTGCAAGAGATGTACTATAGCCCCAGCCTGATCTTCCGCGGTGAGTCGCGCTAGAGCGTCTTGCTCATCAGCATGTGGCGGTCGCGCGGTTTGAAGCCGGTTCGAAGGTACAGTTTCTGCGCGGCCTCGTTGGTTCGATCCACCTCAAGGTGCAGGGCCGTCAGGCCGGCCCCGGCCAGTGCCTTGGGCAGGGCTTGAAGAACTTCGGTAGCGATGCCGCGGCCGCGAATGGCGGGGCGGATGTAGATTTCGTCCACGAACCCGTCCATGCCCCCGAACTCGACCGACCAGCCGAAGGTGATGATGACATAGCCCAGCGGCGCGCGGCTGGGGCCGATCAGGTAGATGCAGCCGTGCGGGATGCCCTCGAGCAGCGGCGCAAGGGCCGCGCGGCGCTGGTCGGGGTCCTGTTCGATCCCTGCCTCGGCGTGAAAGGCGGCGACCAGACCCATCAGCCGATCAAGGTCGTCGGGGCGGGCAAGGCGCAGGGCGGCGCTCATAGCCGCGCCAGCCGTTCGGTGAGCAGGGCAAAGAACCCGTCGGCATCCACGTCGCCGATGAACAGCGCGTTGGGCTTACGGTCGGTGACGCCCCACCAGTCGGCGACGGTCATGCCAAGGGTGAGGTCCGACTGGGTTTCGATCTCGACGTTGACGTGTCGGCCCGAGAAGAGCTCGGGGCGGATCAGATAGGCGGTCACGCAGGGATCGTGCAGGGGCGCGCCCTCGCTTCCGTACTTCTCCTTGTCGAAACGTTCGAAGAAATCAGTCATTTCGGCCACCGCGATGCCGACCTTGGTGCCAAGGGCGCGGAAGGCGTCGTTGCGCTGTTTGGTGACCAGCGCCTTGTGCGTGACATCCAGCGGCATGACCACGATATCGACGCCGGGTTTAAACACAATTTCAGCGGCTTCTGGATCGACGTAGATGTTGAATTCGGCCGCCGGGGTGATGTTGCCGACCTCGAAATAGGCACCACCCATCAGCACGATCTGCTGCACCCGCTCGATGATGTCGGGGGCTTTCTGAAAGGCCGTGGCGATGTTGGTCAGCGGCCCCAGCGGGCAGAGGGTGACGGTGCCGGGCGGGTGGCGGCGCAGGGTGTGGATGATGAAATCGACCGCGTTGCCCTGGGCCAGTTCCATCTTGGGGTCGGGCAGGTCGGGGCCGTCGAGGCCGGTCTTGCCGTGCACATGCTCGGCGGTGACCAGCTTGCGTTTCAAAGGCGCGTCGCAGCCCGCATAGACCGGCACGTCAGTTCGGTCCGCCAGTTCGCAGACGATGCGGGCGTTCCTGGCGGTCAGCTCCAGCGGCACGTTGCCCGCGACGGCGGTAATGCCCAGCACCTCGATCTCTTCGGGGCTGGCCAAGGCCAGCAGGATGGCGACGGCGTCGTCCTGTCCGGGGTCGGTGTCGATGATGATTTTGCGGGCGGTCATGGGGTCTCCGGAGGGGATGGTGAGGGCGGACACTGGCAAGCGCGGCTGGGCTTGTCCAGCGGTTTCAGGCGTCGCTTGCGGCCTTGACCGGCGGGAGTTTGCCGTTCGCGCGGTGCTCTTCGGCCTTCACCTCGTCCCACAGGGCGTCCATCTCCTCGAGCGTGCTCTGTTCGGGCGTCTTGCCGCGTTCGGCGAGGCGTTCCTCGATCTTGTTGAAGCGCCGGGTGAACTTGGCGTTGGTGCGGCGAAGGGCGGCCTCGGGCTCGACGCCCAGATGGCGGCCGAGATTGACGATCACGAAGAGCAGGTCGCCGAATTCGTCCTCGAGCGCGTCGGCGTCCATCTGGTCGCGCGCCTCTGCCAGTTCGGCGGCCTCTTCGGCGATCTTGTCCAGCACATGGCCCGCATGGGGCCAGTCAAAGCCCACCCGCGTGGCGCGTTTCTGCAGCTTGTAGGCGCGCAGCAGGGCCGGCAGGTTCGCGGCGACACCGTCCAGCGCGCCCTTCTGTTCCTTGCCCGCGCGTTCGGCGGCCTTGATCGCCTCCCAGTCGCGGGTCTGCTGTTCGGCGGACTTGTCTCGGGATTCGTCGCCGAAGACATGCGGGTGGCGGGCGACCATCTTGTCGGCCATGGTTCGCACCACGTCCTGAAAGGTGAAATGCCCGGCCTCTTCGGCCATCTGGGCGTGAAAGACCGACTGGAACAGCAGGTCGCCCAGCTCGCCCTTGAGCTCGTCCCAGGCCTGGCGTTCGATGGCGTCGGCGACCTCATAGGCCTCTTCGATCGTGTAGGGGGCGATGGTGGCGAAGTCCTGTTCGATATCCCACGGGCAGCCGGTTTCCGGGTCGCGCAGGCGGCGCATGATTTCCAGCAGCCGCTCGATTCCGGCGTCGGTATCGTGGATCAGTGGATTTTCAGCCATTGCGAAGCCCCTTGTTCCGGTGTCAGATGCATCCATCCCGCAGCTTGGATCAGGAGTCCACCCCCGATGCCCGTCGTGAACCGAATTGCCGACTATGCCGCCGACATGGCCGAATGGCGCCGACACCTGCATACGATCCCGGAACTGGAATTCGATTGCCACCAGACCGCCGCCTTCGTGGCCGAGCGGCTGCGCGAGTTCGGCGTGGACGAGTTGCACGAAGGGATCGCGCAGACAGGGATCGTGGCGATCATCAACGGGCAGGGCGATGGCCCCACGATCGGGTTGCGCGCCGACATGGATGCGCTGCCGATCGAGGAGCAGACCGGGGTGGCATATGCCTCGAAGAATCCCGGCAAGATGCATGCCTGCGGGCATGACGGGCACACCACAATGCTGCTGGGCGCGGCGCGGTACCTAGCCGAGACGCGGAATTTCCGGGGCCGCGTGGCTTTGCTGTTCCAACCCGCCGAAGAAGAGGGAGGCGGCGCCGATATCATGGTCAAAGAGGGCGTGATGGACCGGTTCGACATCGCCGAGGTCTATGCGCTGCACAATGCGCCGGGCTTTGCCGAGGGCGCATTCTATACCACGCCCGGGCCGATCATGGCGGCGGTCGATACGTTCGACATCCACATTCAGGGCGTGGGTGGCCACGGTGCCATGCCACACGACACGCGCGACCCGGTCATGGCCGCCTGCGGAATCGCGCAGGCAATCCAGACCATCGTCAGCCGCAACCACTATGCGCTGGACGATCTGGTGATCTCGGTCACCCAGATCCACACCGGGACCGTGAACAACGTGATCCCCGACACCGCCTATCTGAACGGCACCGTCCGGACCTTCGATCCGGCGGTGCAGAAGATGGTGATGACCCGTCTTGAAGAAATCGTGCAGGGGCAGGCGGCATCCTATGGGGTCACGGCGACGCTGGATTACGTCGTGGGCTATCCGGCCACGGTCAACGATGCGGACAAGACCGGTTTCGCCGCCGAGGTGGCGCGCGAAGTGGCAGGCGCCGATCGGGTGATCGCAAATTCGGGCCGCGAGATGGGGGCCGAGGATTTCTCGTACATGCTGCAGGAGCGCCCGGGCGCCTATCTGTTTCTGGGGCAGGGCGACGGGCCGGGGCTGCATCACCCCAAGTACAATTTCAACGACGAGATCGCACCGGTGGGTGCCTCGTTTTTTGCGCGCATCGTCGAAAAGGCGCAGCCGTTGACCTGACGGTCCGGTCGATATCAGGGAGGATACGGGCCAAAATGGCATTGGAAGACGCGAAAAATCAGGTCGATGAGGCCTTTACCAACCCCGACCTGAAGGGGTTGAGCTATGAAAACACCTTTGGCGGGGCCACGTCCTTTCTGCGGCGGCTGTACACCAAGGATCTGACCGGCGCCGATATCGCAGTGACCGGCGTGCCGTTCGATCAGGCGGTGACCAACCGCCCCGGCACCCGTCTGGGCCCGCGCGCGATCCGCGAGGCCAGCGCCCTGCAATCGCCCGATGCGCCCTATGGTTGGCCTTTCGATGCGCTCAGCGAGCTGGCGATCATCGACTATGGCGACATGGCCTATGACTATGCCAACATTCCCGCCTTTCCCAACACGTTGACCGACCATATCCGCACCATTCTGGCGGCGGATGTGGCCTCGGTCACGCTGGGGGGCGACCACTATATCAGTTTTCCGATCCTCAAGGCCTATGCCGAGAAATACGGTCCGATGTCGCTGTTGCAGTTCGACGCCCATACCGACACCTGGGCCGATGACGACATGAGCCGGGTGGACCACGGCACCATGTTCTACAAGGCGGTGAAGTCAGGGATCGTGGACCCGAAACGCTCGGTCCAGGTGGGGATCCGCACCACCAACGAGGATACGCTGGGCGTCAACATCATCGACGCGCGCGAGGTCTATGAATCCGGCCCTGCTGCCGTGGCGCAGAAGATCAAGGGTATCCTGGGCGACAGCCCGGTCTATCTGAGCTTTGACATCGACGGATTGGACCCGGCCTTTGCCCCTGGCACCGGCACCCCGGTCTGGGGTGGGCTCAGTTCGATCCAGGCGCAGATCATCCTGCGCGACATCTCCGGGATCAACATCAAGGGGGGCGACGTGGTCGAGGTGTCTCCGCCGTTTGACACGTCCGGCGCCACAGCGATCGCGGGGGCGCATGTGGCGACCCAGATCGTGTGCCTGCTGGGATGGAACAAACTGGCGAAAGACGGGCGGCTTTAACCATTGGTTAGCCATGGTTTTGCTATGGCCGGTATCAGGTGAACCAACGGGACAGGGGGCGCAGACGCCATGAGCCGATTCAACCAACCCATCAGCGGCAATGATCTGGCGCGGTTTTCCGGGCCCAACACCTTCATGCGGTTGCCCGCGGCCGATAGACTGGCGGGGCTGGACGTGGCCGTGCTGGGCGTGCCGATGGACATCGGAACCTCGTGGCGGTCGGGCACCCGGTTCGGCCCCAAGCAGATCCGCGCCGAAAGCGCGATGATCCGGCCCTACAACATGGCCACGCTGGCCGCGCCTTTCGACAGCCTCCAGATCGCCGATATCGGAGATCTGGCGATCAACACATTCTCGCTGGCCGACAGCCTGCGGATTATCAAGGCAAGCTATGACGCGATCCTGGCGCAGGGGGTGACCCCGGTGGCGATGGGGGGCGATCATTCGATCACTCTGCCGATCCTGCGGGCCGTTGCCGCCAAACACGGCCCCGTTGCTCTGGTGCATGTGGACGCCCATGCCGACATCAATGACGAGATGTTCGGCGAGCGCGAGACCCACGGAACGGTATTCCGCCGCGCGTATGAAGAGGGGCTGATCGTGCCCGACAAGACCTTTCAGGTCGGCATTCGGGGGTCGGGCTATGCGGCCAGCGATTTCACCGAGGCGCGTGAATGGGGGTTCCGCCAGTTTCCTGCGTGGGAGTTGTGGCAACAGAATCTGACCGAGATCGGTGCGCAGATCCGCAAGACGGTGGGCGATCACCCGGTCTACATCTCGTTCGACATCGACAGCCTGGATCCGGCCTACGCCCCCGGCACCGGCACGCCCGAGATCGGCGGCCTGACCACGCCGCAGGCGCTGCAGCTGATCCACGCGCTGGGGGGCATGAACGTGGTTGGCTGCGACCTGGTCGAGGTCTCTCCGCCCTATGATCCGTCGGGCAACACCGCGCTGACGGCGGCAAACCTGCTGTTCGAGCTGCTGTGTATCCTGCCCGGCGTGACGTCACGGTAGGCGAGGCCGGCAGGTCTTGCCCCGTACCGGCGGGCGGTTAGGGTTCTGCCGGAGGGTCTGAATGGAATGAAACGCATGGTTTTTTGGTTGGTCGTCGCAGCGGTTGTCGCGCTTGGCCTCTATGTGCGGCTGGCACCGTCCGATCCCGTGCGCTGGCATGTGCCGGTCGTGGCCGAGGCAGATCGTGACCTGCCCGGAGGCGTGATCCGCGTGGTGCAGACCGGACCGGACGGCCTTGCGCGGCTGGACAAGGTGGTGCTGGCGACGGCGCGCACGACGGTGCTGGCCGGATCGGTGGATGAGGGCCTGATCACCTATGTGACCCGCAGCCGGGTGTTCGGCTTTCCCGACTTCACCACTGCCCAGCAGGACGGCGACACGCTGCGCATCTATGGACGGTTACGATTTGGCCGACGGGATTTCGACGTCAATCGCACCCGGGTCGACGGTTGGCTGGCGGCTTTGCAGTCCTGAAGACAGGCACCCCTCGGACACCTCGCGCCACATCGGCACGTTCAGCGACATCTGGCACTGTGCCATGAACATGCGGCCATCGACCTGCATGCAGACCATCTCGCCCAGTTCGACCCGCGCACCGGATGTGTCGGTGCAATAGCAATCCTGCACCTTGCCACCGGGGCCGATGACATCGGCCAGACCGGGCGTTGCGCAGACGATCAGCAGGGCAATGATCCGTTTCATGCGCACAGCTTAGCACAAGCCGGGGCCTTGACCAAAGCCGTCGGATGATAGACACCGCCCCAATGATCCCCGAAGAACGTCTTGAACAGATCACCCAGCGATTCCAGTACCTCGAAGCGGCCATGTCCGATGGCGCCTCGGGTGGGGATATCGCGGCTTTGGCCAAGGAATATTCCGACCTCAAGCCGGTGGTCGAACAGATTGCAGCTTGGCGCCAGTTGCGGGCCGATCTGGCCGAGGCCGAGGCGATGCTGGACGACCCCGACATGAAAGAGCTGGCCGAGGAGGAGATCCCGCAGCTCAAGGCGCGCATCCCCGAGGCCGAGCACGCGCTGCAACTGGCGTTGCTGCCCAAGGACGCGGCCGATGCGAGGCCGGCGATGCTGGAGATCCGCCCCGGCACCGGCGGCGACGAGGCGGCTCTGTTTGCGGGCGACCTGCTGCGGATGTATCAGCGCTATGCCGAGGCGCGCGGCTGGCAGTTCGAGATCATCGAGGAACAGCAGACCGAGCTGGGCGGCATCAAGGAAGTGGTGGCCCACATCAAGGGCGACAACGTCTTTGCCCGGCTGAAATACGAATCCGGCGTGCACCGGGTGCAGCGGGTGCCAGAGACCGAGAGCGGTGGGCGGATTCACACCTCGGCGGCGACGGTTGCCGTCCTGCCCGAGGCCGAGGATGTGGACATCCAGATCGACCCGAATGACATTCGCATCGACACGATGCGCAGTTCGGGCGCGGGCGGGCAGCATGTGAACACCACCGACTCGGCGGTGCGGATCACCCACCTGCCGACCGGGATCGTGGTCACCAGTTCCGAGAAGTCGCAGCACCGCAACCGCGAGATCGCGATGCAGGTGCTCAAGACGCGTCTCTATGACCTCGAGCGTCAGCGGATCGACAGTGAACGCTCGGCCGACCGGGCCAGCCAGGTAGGGTCGGGCGACCGCTCCGAGCGCATCCGTACATATAATTTCCCGCAGGGCCGGATGACCGATCACCGGATCAACCTGACGCTCTACAAACTGGACCAGGTGATGCAGGGTGATCTGGACGAGGTGATCGACGCGCTGACGGCCGACGATCAGGCGCGCCTGTTGGCGGCGATGGCGCAATGATCGCGGCGCTGACAGCGGCACAGGCCATGGTGGCCGCCACCGCGCGCCTGCGGGCCGCAGGTGTGGACGACCCGGCGCGGGACGCCCGGGTCCTGCTGGCCCATGCCGCCCGGATCGAGGCCAGCCGCGTGACCCTGATCGCACCTGAAGAGCTCTCGCCCGAGATCGCCGAACGCTATGAGCAACTGGTGTCGCTGCGCGCGATCCGGGTTCCGGTTTCCCATCTGCTGGGCGAGCGCGAATTCTACGGCCGACGCTTCCGCGTCAGCCGCGACGTGCTGGACCCGCGCCCCGAGACCGAAGCGCTGATCGAAGCGGCCCTGAGCCAGCCGTTTGACCGCGTGCTGGATCTGGGCGTCGGCTCGGGCTGCATCCTGATCACCCTGCTGGCGGAACGCACCACCGCAACCGGGCTGGGCGTCGATCTGAGCGAGGCCGCCTGTCTGCAGGCCAGCGCCAATGCGGTGGTCCATAGGGTGCAGGATCGGGCAGAGATCCTGCGCTCGGACTGGTTTGAAAACATTGGCGGGTATTTCGACCTGATCGTTTCCAATCCGCCCTATATCGCGCTCGATGAGATGGACGGTTTGGCGCCCGAAGTGCGCGAGCACGAACCGCGTCTGGCCTTGACGGATGAAGCGGACGGGCTGGACGCCTATCGCCGGATTGCGGCGGGCGCCCCTGATCACCTGATGCCCGGTGGACGACTTCTGGTGGAAATCGGCCCGACACAGGCGCAGGCGGTCAGCGCGTTGTTCGACGCGGCGGGGTTGGTGGATATCCGCGTGATCCCCGATCTGGATGGACGCGACCGGGTTGTTGGCGCCAAAATGCCGGGCTAGCCGTGGATTCTGAGGCCGATTTACGCCTGTCGCGGCAAAAAAACCCGGCATTTTGAACTTTAACCCCTTGTCTGCGCCGTCAGGACATGTTTACTCGGGTTAGTCAGCGCGGTTGACGCCCTTTCGGCGCACCCCTGACGCCAAGCCCAAAAACGTCGACAGTCCCGCAAAGGCACAAGCCACAGAGCAGCGCAGACTTCGGGCGGATCGACAGTGCAAGACAAGGCTGACGTACAGTAAGATGAGATCCTCCAAATCCCGCTCGCGGGCAAAGAACAACCGCAATCGCCCCTCTGGTGGCAACGTCGTTAACCGGGTTTTCGACAGCTCGGGACCCGAGGGCAAGGTGCGCGGCACGCCGCAGCAGATCATTGACAAGTACAACCAACTGGCGCGCGATGCACAGCTGGCCAATGACCGCGTGGCTGCCGAAAACTTTCAACAACATGCCGAGCACTATCTGCGTATGCTGAGCGAAGCGCAGCGTGAGATGGAAGCACGCCGCGAGGAGCAGGAGCGGCAGAACCGCGAGCGGCAGGCCGAACGTGACCGTGAACGGGCCGAGCGGCAGGAGCGGGAAGCTGCGCGCCGGGCGGATCCGGCCGAAGCGCCGCAGCCGGATGTGTTGGATTTGGATAGCGATGCGGATTCGCCTGAATCCGGGCTGGTTGAAACTCCAGAGAGCAAGGGCGGTACAGCCGACGCGTCTGAGCCGAAGGAAAAGCCCGCGCGCCGTCCGCGCGGTCGCAAACCCAAGGTGGCGCCGGCCGAAACCGAGCCACCTGTGCAAGGAGGCGATGCGCCTGAAGCGGCTGAATAGTCGGTCGGACTTGCGCCAACGAACAGGCCCCGGGCATCTGCGCCGGGGCTTTTTCTTGGTCAGACTGTCAGGTTTTCCGCAATTCCTGTGCCAGCGCACAGAAGGCTTCGAGCGAGACTTGCTCGGCACGATCAGTCGGCTTGATGCCTGCGGCTGTCAGGCGGTCCTCGATATCGGGGGCCAGCCCCTTGAGCGCCGCGCGCAGCATCTTACGGCGCTGATTGAACGCAGCGGCCACGACGCGTGACAGGGTGTCGGCATCCGCCGGAAAGCGTGGTTCGGGAAGGGCGGTCAAGTGGACCACGGCGCTGCTGACCTTGGGCGGCGGCGTGAACGCACCGGGGGGCAGGGACATGGCAATGCGCGCCTCAGCCCGCCACTGGGCCAGGATCGCAAGTCGGCCATAGGCCTTGGTGCCGGGCTGCGCCACGATGCGTTCGGCCACCTCGCGCTGGAACATCAGGGTCAGGCTTTGCCAGAAGGGTGGCCATTCCGGCGGGGTCAGCCAGCGCACCAGCAGTTCGGTCCCGACATTGTAGGGCAGATTGGCCGCCACGCGGATGGGCGGCGTCAGGTGTTCAGTTGGATCGATTTCGAGAGCGTCACCATTGATGACGTCAAGCCGCCCGGGATAAGCAGCAGCGATTTCCTGAAGCGCGGCGATGCAGCGGGTGTCTTTTTCCACCGCCACCACCTTTCGCGCACCTTCGGCCAGCAAACCGCGGGTCAGGCCTCCGGGGCCGGGGCCGATCTCCAGCACGTCGCATTGGCTCAGGTCGCCGGCCTGCCGGGCGATCTTGGCGGTCAGGTTGAGATCGAGCAGGAAGTTCTGGCCCAGCGACTTGCGGGCCGAGAGCTGGTGCTTGGCGATGACCTCGCGCAGCGGGGGGAGGGTGTCGATTGCGCTCATGATCCGGTTACCGTGGCGCGAGGTGCAGGCGGTGCGCCAGACATTTATTGCCTCCGGCGGGGATATTTGGGGCCAGATGAAGGATCAAGTGCTTTGTGCCATGCGTTGGGCGAGTTTCAGCGCCTCGATCAAGCTGGTGGGGTTGGCGACGCCTTTCCCGGCGATGTCGAGCGCGGTGCCATGGTCGGGCGAGGTGCGGATGAAGGGCAGGCCCAGGGTCACGTTCACGCCACGGTCGAAATCGAGCGTCTTGATCGGGATCAGCGCCTGATCGTGATACATGGCGATCGCGGCATCGTATCGGGCGCGTGCGGCGGCGTGGAACATCGTGTCGGCGGGGTGCGGGCCGGTTACGGTGTAGCCGTCGGGCGCAAGATCGGATAGCAGGGGCGCGATCCAGTCCAGTTCCTCGCGACCCATCTTGCCACCCTCGCCGGCATGGGGGTTGAGTCCGGCCACCGCGATGCGAGGATGTGGGATGCCGAATTGGCGACGCAGTCCATCGGCGGTGATCGCGATCGTGTCGCGCAGCAGGTCGGGCGTGAGCCGCGAGGGCACCTGCGACAGCGGAATGTGGATCGTGGCGGGCACCACGCGGAGTTGGTCGCTGGCCAGCATCATCACTACGCGGGAGCGGCCTGCGAGCGCCGCCAGAAACTCGGTATGTCCTGGGTAAGCGAAATCGGCGCCGTCGATCAGGGCCTTCTTGTGGATCGGTGCCGTGCAGAGGGCCGAGGCCGCGCCCGATTGCACCAGCGACACGCCGGTTTCGATAGCATCGATCACCGAGGGCGCATTGGCCGGATCGGGGCAGCCGGGCAGGTTGGGGGCGGGAAAAGCCAGCGGCAACACCGGCAGCGCCTCTGCGCAGATGTCAGCCACTTGGGCGGGGTCTGTGATTTTGGTCGTGGGGATATCGTCCGGCAGGTGGTCGGGATCGCCGATGTAGAAGAACGGGCAGCTGTCGCGCAACGCGGCCCAGGCCTTGGCGGCGATTTCCGGACCGATGCCCGAGGGCTCGCCGCAGCTGAGCGCGATGGGCGCGGTCATTGCTCGATGATCGTGGCGTCGGCGCGCAGTTGTTCCAGAAGGCTGTCGGCAAAGGCTTGCAGCCGCTGTTGGGTCAGCGCGTTGGCCACGTCCTCGCGCGAGGTGTCTTCGCCCAGGTCGCGGGTGCGGCCGCACAGCATGAGGAACACCAGCGTCTGGCCATTGTTGCGGGTCAGCGTGGAGGACACTTCGTTCGGGTCGAGCTTGGCGAGTTCGACCGCGAAATCGCGCGGAATCTCCGACGGGCTGGCCTCGACGCGGTCGAGCACTTCGGGCGGTTGACCCTTGGCGATGCCGTACAGGTCGTCGCAAGTGTCGACGGTTTCCTTGAGCTCGGCCGCGCGTTTCAAGGTTTCGGGGCTGAGGCCGCCGGGAAGATAATAGGCGGCGTAGTCGATCTTGGAGTACCGCGGCGCTCCGGTTGCGACCTCGCGCAGGCCGCGCAACTGGAACAGGGCGACGGCATTCGGCAGCGTCAGCGGAGGGGTCACTTCACCGGTCTTGAGGCCCAGTATCACGGGCTGCAGGACCGGCGGCAGATTGGAGATATTCAGCCAATCGAGGCGCCCGCCGTTCTCGCGCGTCGGGGCGGCCGAATATTGCGTGGCCGCGGCCGAGAAAGCGTCGATGGTCTTGACCTGAGCGATCTCGTCGGCCAGCGCCTCGGCCTGGGCAAGGGTCTGGGGGGTGACGGGAATGATGATTTCCGACAGCAGGACCTGAAGCCCGCCGCCACCGGCCTGGCCCATGGCGCGGTTGATCTCGTCGGGTGTGGGCCGGGCCTGAGAAATGAAGCGCGAACTGACATAGTCACGCCAAGCCAATTGATTGCCGACATAGTCTCGCACGGTTTCGGGGTCGACGCCCGAGTCGGTCAGCGCCTGCAGGAACTGGTCGGGCGCCAACTGGCCGCGAGCGGCGAATTCATCGATCGCAAGCTGGATATCCTCGGGGGTGGGCTGAATGCCGGCTTCGCGCATGGCCTGCTTGCGCAGCCGCTCGTCGATCAGGGCCTTGCGGACCTCGGGCTCTGAACTGCCGGGAATGCCCAGGACCTCGAGGAACCGCTGCCGCTGTTCCAGTTCGTACCAGGTAATGATGTCCTGGTTGACCCGGATGGCGGGGGCGAACAGGCTTTGGGCCGGGGCCTGATGCGGCAGCGCCGAGATCAGGGCCGCTGCCAGCAGGGGCGCCGCCGATTTCAGAAAACCGGAACGAAGAAAGGTGGAGATAGCTGAAATCAACTGCATTGTCTCTTGTACTTTTTGCCCCCGCCTTCGACGGCGTATCCTGTCAGTGCAACGGTAAAGCCGAATTCCGTCGTGGGCTCAATAGTCGATGACGACGTATATCGCCGGCTGACGGACATGTTTACCTGCACGCATTCGTTTTCATAGGTCAGGCCCAAGCCAAATCTGAGCGGCTCGGATTCGGCCAGATCATAGCGGGCCAGCGCGCGCGTCCGCCAGTTTTCGTTCAAACGGTGGAGCGCCGTCAACCGAATTTCGGAAATCTCGTCATCGAGGTTCTCGGCCGGGTCGGGCTCCTGCCAGATGTAGCTGCCCGATAAAGAGGTGCTGTTGCCCTTCCAGTCACCGCGCAATTCGGCCTTGGTAAAGCTGAAATCCCCATCCAGCAGGGCGCGCCCCGCCAGCGAGAGGTTGTTGGCGGTCTTGATCTGACCGGCCAGAAGAAGGTCCGAGGACGTGCCTTGCAGCCCCGAGGTCAGGGTGAAGTTCGGATCAGCATCGGCGCGGAAAACCTGTCCGATCGTGGCTAGGGCCTGCCAGCCGCCGGCCGCATAGCGGGCCCAGTTGACGCCGATCACGGCGGTTGTCGAATCCTCTCGCCGATCGGGGGCCGGGAACCGGGACATCGACAGCAGGTTGCCCTGGTCGAACTCCTGAAAAGTGCTTTCGTCGTTGGGCACGTTCGTGTCGGACACGTGGGTCCAGCCGATCTGGGCGATAGGTTCCAGGAATTGCGTCGCCCTCGAGGATTCGCGCCGAGTCATGGGATAGCGCAGGGTCAGCGCCGCTCGCGGGGTCGCGCGGCTGAGCTGATCTGGATAGGCGCTGTCGTTGCGGATGTCGAACGTATCGACCGATGCGCCCATCTCGACATCGGCGCGCAGGCCGGTTGCGAAGGTCCAACTGCGCAGCCATTCGGCGTCGAAACTCGCGCGGGCGACGTCGCGCCCGGTGATGTCGGCGTCGCTGGTGCGGGTATGGGAGTGGGTTTCGAAACCCAACCGGACTTCACCGCCCAGAGTGGTCGGGAAATAGCGCTTTTCGTAGAACAGGTCGAACACGCGCGAAGGGATTTCGTCCTGATTCTCGCTGTCGCGCAAGGTCTTGTAGTGAATGAAGCTGGTACGGAACGCGGTGTCGCGCTTGATCCGTTCCAGCGCGAGTTCGCTGCGCAGTCGGTCATAGTCGGGCAGGCCGTAATCGGCCAGATAGCCGTCATCTGACGCGGCCTGGATGTCGAAGGTCAGGCGGAAATCGTTCCTGAGGTTGAACCATCCGGACCCGAACAGATATCCGCGGCCTTCTCCCGGCAGGATGTCGTCGCGGGTATAGGCCCCCTCGAACGAAATGCGTCCGCGTTTGAACGCCTGCCGATAGCGCAGGCCCAGCGTGCGGGTCTTGGAAGACACATAGGGCGTGACGGTCAGGTCGCGATGGTCGCCGAGCTTGAAGAAATACGGGACCTGAACCCCGGTTCCCAGCTGCGACGTCGTTCTGATGGATGGCACCAAGAACCCGGTTGCCCTGTCCAGCGTGGGGTCGGGCAGGCGCAGGGTGGGGAAATAGAATACCGGCACGTCCATCACGCGGAACTGTGCGCCTTCGAAATAAAGCTGCCGTTCCACCTGGTCGTGGATCACTTTGCGTGCGCGGATCTGCCACAGCGGCGGACGACCATCGGCGCAAACGTAGCACGAGGTCGCTGAGACCTTGCTGAACTGCGTGTAGCGTCCAGCGGCGCGGGTCGCCTGAACGGCGGCGATCTGGACTTGCTGGTCAAAGACCATGCGGGCGCCGGTCAGCAGCCCGTTGCGCAGACCGTCATCCAACTCGGCCGAATCGGCCAGAACGGTGGCCTGTCCACCTTGGTCGATGCGGATCGGACCCTCCAGCGTCAGGCCGCCCGTCTCGCGGTCATAGGTAATGCGCTGCGCGGTCAGACGGACATCGCCTTGGAAGGCCTCGACATTGCCTTCCGCGACCAGCTTTCCATCGGCGGTGACGAATACCTTGTCGGCCACCAGCAGGGCGGGCGGGTCCTGCTGTTGCCGTGTGGCGGTGTCGGGTTGGCTGGGCTGCGCGGTGGCGAGCCAAGGGGTGCCCGCGGCCAGCGCAGCCGTCAGCAGCAAGGTCGCGAGCCGGCGCATCAGCCATCCTCCACATGCAAAAGCAGGCCAAGCGACAACAGGATGGCGGCAAAGGGCGGCGCCCAGGCCGCGAGGTAGATCGGCAATTGTCCGTTTTCTCCGAGGATCTGTGCGAAGTTGCGGATGAAATAGATGGCGAAGCCCAGCAGAACGGCGCTGAGAACCGCGATGCCGGTGCCCCCGAACCGGACATGGCGCATGGTAAACGCCGCCCCAATCAGGACCATCGAAACCAAAAACAGCGGACGCGCGAGCTGAACATGCATCCAGACCTCGTATTGCTTGGTCGAAAAGCCGGCCTCGCGCAGATCGCGGATCAGTTGCGGCAGGTCATAGACCGAAACGGAATCCCGCTGGCCCAACGTGTCGAGGATGCGATCGCGGGTCAGCGTCGTGGCCAGCCTGAGGGTCTGGTGTTTGGTCGCCTGGGTTTCGGGATTTTCGCCGTCGGCCAGCGACCAGTCTTTGGCGTCGCGTAGAACCCAGTTGCCGTCCTCAAGCATGGCGCGGCGGGCGACGATCTGGCGGTTTGGAATACCCTCGGGGCCGAAGGTGATGATCGTCACGTCGCGCAACTCGAGGGTTTCGCCGCTTGTGGTGCTGCGCGCGTTGATCACCGACTGTCCCTGAGCTGATCCCTGGCGCAGCCACAGGCCGTCGCGGCTGATCGAAAGGGTCGAACTGCCGCCGTTCTTGTAGAGGTCTGACATGTTGCGGTATTTTTCCGACGTGGCCGCCGCGATCGGATTCAGGAAGGCCACGGCGAGACAGCCGACCAACAGCGCCACCGTCGCCGGTGCGGCCAGCGCACGGATGCCCGACCGACCGATGGCGCGGGTCACTACCAGTTCGGAACTGCGCGCCAGTCCGACGAACAGCGCGATGGTGGACAGGATCATCAGCAGGGGCAGCATTTCCGAGATCGCCGCCGGCGTGTTCAGCAGCGTCAGTTGCAGCAACTGGCCGAAGGACAGATTGACGTCACCAAAGCGCCGGAGCTGTTCGATCAGGTCGATCAGGATCATCAAGGTCAGGAAGATGGCGCCGATGACCAGAAAGCTCTGTATAAACCGACGCGCGAAGTAACGGTCGAGAATCACGTCCGCACCTCCGACCAGGCCTCTTTGGCGGATTCGCCTTTGCCTGTCCGTTTCTGCGACGGCCTGTGCCTGCCGTTTGGTGCCAAATTGTCCCCCCGGACCTGCCGTTCATTTTCGGGCGACCTTAATGCAATTGGTTGGCGGGGAAAACTGCTATCTGGTCAATGCCGCGCCTGCGGGCTAGGTCTGGGGGCAGAGTCTTTCAGGAGCAAGAAATGAGCAGTCTGGTACCGATCCGCTTCCAATCCCAAGATCTGGACCTGATGGCGCAGGCCGAGGGGCGTGTGGCCATCATCATCCCCGCCGATGGCAAGTTGAACCCCGTCGCCCGCCGGGCCAACCGGCTGACACGCGGGGCCATTGCCCGGCTGATTGAAAGTGCGCGGTTCGGCAAGGCCAAGACGGGCGAGGTGATCTCGTTGGCCTGGCCCTGCGGCATGGCGGCCGAGGCGCTGGATGTCCTGGTCCTGCCGCGCCGGCCCGACGCGGACGAGGCGCGCAAAGGCGGCGCCGCGCTGGCCAAGTTGGCCGCGGGCAAGGAACTGCTGGTGATGGCGGGCAACCAAGCGCGGGTCGAGGATCTGGCCATGGGCATCGCTTTGCGCAGCTATGCGTTCGATGCGCACAAAACCAAGGCCGACGCGGATGACGCGCAGGGCGCCGTGACCATCTGCCATGTCAAGGCCGACGATGCCGAGGCCGCGTTCGCGCCCTTGTATGCGGTGGCCGATGGCGTGCGCATGACCCGTGACCTGACCAATGAACCGGCCAATGTGCTGACCACCACCGAATTCGCCGACCGTCTGAAAGAGATGGAAGATCTGGGCCTTAAGGTCGAGGTGCTGGACGAGGACGATCTGACCAAGCTGGGCATGCGCACCTTGCTGAGCGTCGGACAGGGGTCGCACAGCCCATCCAAGGTGGTGGTGATGCAGTGGAACGGCGGCGACGCCGATGACGCGCCGCTGGCGCTGGTGGGCAAGGGGGTCGTGTTCGACACCGGCGGGATTTCCCTGAAGCCCGCGGCTGGGATGGAAGACATGACCATGGATATGGGTGGCGCCGGGGTCGTGGCCGGCACCATGCGCGCGCTGGCCAAGCGCAACGCCAAGGCCAATGTTGTGGGTCTGGTCGGGCTGGTCGAGAACATGCCCTCGGGCAATGCCATCCGCCCGGGCGACGTGGTCAAGTCGATGAAGGGCGACACGGTCGAGATCATCAACACCGACGCCGAGGGCCGATTGGTGCTGTGCGACGTAATGTGGTACGCACAGGAGCGGTTCAAACCGGTGGGCATGATAGATCTGGCAACCCTGACCGGCGCCATCATCATCGGGCTGGGGCATGAAAACGCAGGCGTGTTTTCCAACAACGACACCTTCTGCGACGCGTTCCTGAAGGCGGCCCGGGCCGAGGACGAAGGCGCGTGGCGGATGCCGCTGGGCGAGGCCTATGAAAAGCAGCTGGAGTCCCGCATCGCCGACATCAAGAACGTGGGCGGCCGGCCCGCCGGGTCGATCACCGCGGCGCAGTTCCTGCAGCGTTTCGTCAAAGAAGACACGCCCTGGATCCATCTGGACATCGCCGGTGTGGCCTCGGTGGCGAAGGAAACCAACTATGCGCCCAAAGGCGCGACCGGATGGGGCGTGCGGGCGCTGAACCGCTTCGTGCAGGACAATTTCGAGTAGGCCGATGGGCGCCGTCTATTTCTACCACCTGACCCGTCACCCGCTGGAGCACACCTTGCCGGTGCTGCTGGACAAGGCGCGGCAGGCCGGGTGGCGGATTGCCGTGCGGGGCACAGACCCCGCGCGGATGGACTGGCTGGACGAAAGGCTGTGGCTGGGCCCCGAGGAATCGTTTCTGCCGCATGGTCGCGCGGGCGGGCCGCATGACGCGATGCAGCCCATCCTGCTGACCACCGGACCCGAGGCCGCCAACCACCCGGCCTGTCTGATGGCGGTGGACGGGGCCGATGTGACCGCCGACGAGGTGACTGCGTTGGAGCGGGTCTGCATCCTGTTCGACGGGAACGATCCGCAGGCGCTGGATCATGCGCGGGGGCAGTGGAAGACGTTGACCGGGGCGGGCTGCGCCGCCCAGTACTGGTCCGAGGAGTCGGGCCGTTGGGAGAAAAAGGCCGAATCCGGGTGATGCGGCCACGGGCGGTGCGACCGCCCGCGAGGACAGGAGAGATTGCAATGAAGTTGAAGCCTTTGGGCCGCACGGGGATCGAGGTGTCGGACCTGTGCCTGGGCACGATGACTTTCGGCACACAAACCGCCGAGGCCGACGCGCATCGGCAGATGGACACGGCACTGGCGGCGGGGATCAATTTCGTCGATACCGCCGAAATGTACCCGGTGAACCCGGTGTCGAAGGACACGATCGGCCGCACTGAGGAGATTCTGGGCAATTGGAACGCCGCCCATCCGGCGCGGAGGGCCGAGTATGTTCTGGCGACCAAGCATTCGGGGGAGGGCCTGGCCGCCGTGCGGGATGGTGCGCCGATCTCGGCTGCGACCATCCCGGGCGCCATCGAGGGGTCTCTGCGGCGTCTGCGGACCGATTACATCGACCTCTATCAGTTCCACTGGCCCAACCGCGGCAGCTACATGTTCCGACAGAATTGGGACTACGACCCGTCAGGCGGTGATCGGCAGGCGGTTCTGGACAACATGCGCGAATGCCTCGAGGCGCTGCAGTCGCAGGTGGACAAGGGCAATATCCGCGCCTTCGGCCTGTCGAATGAAAGCGCCTGGGGCACCGCCCAGTGGCTGCGCCTGTCCGACGAGTTGGGGGCACCACGGGTGGCGTCGGTCCAGAACGAGTATTCCCTGCTGTGCCGCCTGTATGACACCGACATGGCCGAGCTGAGTGCCTATGAGGATGTGGGTCTGCTGGCATTTTCGCCGCTGGCTGCCGGGTTTCTGACTGGCAAGTATCAGAGCGGGGCGGTGCCCGAGGGATCGCGCATGTCAATCGTGCCGCAGATGGGCGGGCGCAAGGGCGACCGGGTGTTCGACGCGGTCGAAGCCTATCTGGCGATTGCCGCGAAACACGGGCTGGACCCGGTGCACATGGCGCTGGCCTGGTGCCAGGCGCGGCCGTTCATGACCTCGGTCATCTTCGGCGCGACCACGCAGGTGCAGCTGGAGCGGATCCTGGAGGGGCGGGATGTCGTGCTGTCGGATGAGATTTTGGCCGAGATCAACGCGGCCCATCGCGCGCATCCGATGCCGTATTGAGCGATGGGGGCGCTGCCCCCGTCGCCCTTGGCGACTCCCCCGGGATATTTTTTGCCAGATGAAGTTTGCGCCCGTCAGTGATGAGTGGGCTGGGTGCGGTCTTGTCTGAGGTCACGGGCGGACTGCCCGTGCGCGGTGCGGAACGCGCGCGCAAAGCTGGATTGTGACGTGAACCCCGTGGCTTGCGCCACGTCCATCAGCGGCATGTCGGTGTCGGTGACCAGACGGCGGGCCTCGGCCAGGCGCAGTTGCAGGTAGTGGTCCTGCGGCGTGGTATTCAGCCGCAGGCGGAACTGTTGCTGCAGGGTGCGCGGGCTGGTTCCCAGGGCCTTTGCGATCTCGGCCAGGGGCAGCGGGTCATCTAGCGCGGCCTGCATGATCGCGTTGGCGCGGGCGGTCAGGGCGTTGTGGCGGTGCGGCGCGCCGGTACGGCTCTGCGGTCTGCCGGGTTCGGGGGCGCCTTCGTAAAGAAACAGGCCCGAGACCCGGGCCGCGAAGCCGGCGCCATGGCGGGCGGCGATGACATGCAGCATCATCTCGACCGCGGGGATCGCGCCGCCCGAGGTCAGGCGGTTGCCGGAAACGGTGTACCGGTCGGGGCGCACGTCGACTTCGGGGAAGCGGGTGGCGAAGGTCTCGAGATCTTCCCAGTGGGTGGTGGCGGCGTGACCGTCAAGCAGCCCTGCTTCGGCCAGCAGCCATGGGCCTCCGTCAATGCCCGCCATCGTGGCACCGGTATTGGCGATGCGACGCAGCCCGGCCAGAAGGCTGGGCGTGGCGTGGCGCACCAGATTGAACCCCGCGATCACGATCATCAGGTCGCAGTGGTCGAGACGCGCGAGCGGGATGCCCGGCACTTGCAATGCGCTGGTCAACATCGCCGGTTCGGGCGTTGCGGTCACGTAGTCCCAGTCGAAGGCTGGGCGGTCGGCCAGCCGGTTGGCGGCGCGCATCGGGTCCACCGCCGAGGCAAAGCTGAGCGTGTTGCACTCGTCCAGCACCAGAACGGCGGTTTTCAGCGCGCGGTGCTCGGGCTGGAGGATGTTTTTTGCGGATTTCATCAAGTCTGATTCGCATTCTGGCAAGTTGTCTGCTCAAGGCTGCGCCAGAGTCGGGGCCAGACGCAAATCGGAATCCGGGGAGAAGCCTGGGGAAAACCCATGGCGAAGCCCGGTATAACCTGGGGATAACACCATGCCTTTGGAAATGAACCGCGAAGTTTTCATCACCTGCGCCGTGACCGGCTCGGGCGGGACGCAGGATCGCAGCCCGCATGTGCCGCGTTCACCCAAGCAGATCGCCGACAGCGCCATCGCGGCCGCCAAGGCCGGGGCGGCGGTGGTGCATTGCCATGTGCGCGACCCCGAAACCGGCGCGCCCAGCCGCCGTCTGGACCTGTATCGCGAGGTGACCGACCGCGTCCGCGATGCCGAGGTGGACGTGGTTCTGAACCTGACCGCCGGCATGGGTGGCGACATCGTGTTCGGCGGGGTCGAAGCCCCGTTTCCCGTGGCCGAGGGGACCGACATGATCGGTGCGTCGGAACGCGTGGCCCATGTGGCCGAATGTCTGCCCGAGATCTGCACGCTGGATTGCGGCACCATGAACTTTGCCGAGGCCGACTATGTGATGACCAACACGCCCGGCGCGTTGCGGGCGATGGGGCAGATGATGACCGATCTGGGCGTGAAGCCCGAGATCGAGGCCTTTGACACTGGCCATCTGTGGTTTGCCAAGCAACTGGTGAAAGAGGGCGTTCTGGCCCCGAATGCGCTGGTGCAGCTGTGCATGGGCGTCCCGTGGGGCGCGCCGGATGACCTGAACACCTTCATGGCGATGGTGAACAACGTGCCCGACGACTGGACCTTCAGCGCGTTCTCGCTGGGGCGGCATCAGATGGCCTACGTGGCGGCCTCGGTTTTGGCTGGCGGCAACGTGCGCGTGGGGCTCGAGGATAACCTGTGGCTGGACAAGGGGGTGCTGGCTGAAAACTGGCAACTGGTCGAACGCGCCGGAACAATCATCGAGAACATGGGCGCGCGGGTGATCGGCCCGGCTGAGGTGCGCGAGAAGTTGGGATTGGTCAAACGGGCGCCTGTGGCAACCTGACGAGCGGGGCGACCCTCGGAAATTCTGTCAAACAACGATGGCCCCAGATGCCGTGTGGACGCTTGGGGCGAAGGAGAGAAGATGAAGACGGCAGCGATCATCGGTGGTGGCGTGATCGGCGGCGGATGGGCCGCGCGGTTTCTGCTGAATGGCTGGAACGTGCGGGTGTTCGACCCGGACCCCGAAGCCGAGCGCAAGATCGGCGAGGTCCTAGACAACGCGCGGCGGTCGTTGCCCGGGCTGAGCGATGTACCGCTGCCGCCCGAGGGCGCGCTGAGCTTTCACGGCGACATGGCCGACGCGGTGCAGGGGGCCACTTGGATACAGGAGAGCGTGCCCGAGCGGCTGGACCTGAAGCTGAAGGTTTACAAGGGGCTGCAGGAGGCCTGCGATCCGGGGGCGATCATCGGGTCCTCGACCAGCGGGTTCAAGCCGTCCGAGCTGCAGGAAGGCGCGTTGCGGCCCGAACAGATCGTGGTGACACACCCGTTCAACCCGGTCTATCTGCTGCCGCTGGTCGAGCTGGTGCCCTCGGCCGCCAACTCGCCCGAACTGGTCGCGCAGGCCAAGGACGTGTTGCGCTCGGTCGGATTCTTCCCGCTGCAGGTCCGCAAGGAGATCGACGCGCATATCGCCGACCGGTTCCTCGAGGCCGTCTGGCGCGAGGCGCTGTGGCTGGTCAAGGACGGCGTGGCCACGACCGAGGAGGTGGACGAGGCGATCCGCATGGGCTTTGGCATCCGTTGGGCGCAGATGGGCCTGTTCGAAACCTATCGTGTGGCTGGGGGCGAGGCCGGGATGCGGCATTTCATGGCCCAGTTCGGGCCAGCGCTGAAATGGCCCTGGACCAAGCTGATGGACGTGCCCGAGTTCACCGACGCGTTGGTCGACATGATCGCCGACCAGTCGGACGCGCAATCGGGGATGCACTCGATCCGCGAGCTGGAGCGGATTCGTGACAACAATCTGGTGGGCATGATGCGGGCGTTGAAGGCGCGCGACTGGGGCGCGGGGGCAGTACTGAACCAGTATGACGCGCTGCTGAAGCCGGGTGCCCTGCCGACGCTGGATCAGGCAGACCTGAGCCAGCCGATCCTGACGCTGGCCCGCGCGGTGCCGCTGGACTGGACCGACTACAACGGTCACATGAACGAGGCGCGATATCTCGAGGCCTTTGCTGCCGCGACCGACCGCTTCATGGAAATCATCGGCTGCGATGCCGACTACATCGCCTCGGGCGGCAGCTATTTCACCGCTGAAAATCACATCCGGTATCTGGACGAGGCCCATGCCGGGGCGAAAATCGAGGTGCGCACGCAGATGTTGTTGGGCGAGGGCAAGAAGCTGCACCTGTTCCACAGCATGTACGAGGGCGACAAATTGCTGGCCACGGGCGAGAGCTTTCTGCTGCATGTCAGCCTGGAAACCCGTCGGCCCTGTGCGCCGTCTCCGCAGATCGAAGCCGCGATGGCCCGCATCGCCGAAGCGCAGGCCGGGTTGCCCTATCCCGAGGGCGCAGGGGCGGCGATCCGCAAACCGGTATGACCGGGCGGGTTCTGATCACCGCCGGTGCCTCGGGCGTGGGGCGCGTGATGGCTGAGGCGTTCGACGCCGCCGGCGCTCAGGTCTGGGTGGCGGATGTGGACGCCGAGGCGCTTCAGGCCTGCCCGGATCACTGGGGGCGGTCGCAGGTCGATGTGTCGGATGAGGCCGCCGTCGCAGCGCTGTTCGGCGAGATCGCGGCGCAGTGGGGCGGTATGGACGTTCTGTGCGCGAATGCGGGTATCGCGGGGCCGACCGCATTGGTCGAGGATGTTGCGCTAAGCGATTGGCAAAAATGTATTTCCGTCAATCTGGATGGGGCGTTTCTGTGCGCGAAATACGCGGCGCCGATGCTCAAACGGCAGGGACGCGGCGTGGTGCTGATCACATCCTCGACCGCCGGGCAGTACGGCTATCCCAACCGTGCGCCCTATGCGGCTGCGAAATGGGCGGTGATCGGACTAAGCAAGACCCTGGCGATGGAACTGGGGCCGCACGGCGTACGGTGCAACGTGATCTGCCCCGGCGCGGTGGAAGGCCCGCGGATGGAGGGCGTGCTGCAGCGCGAAGCGGCCGCCAAGGGCATGACCCGCGATCAGGTCTATCAGGGCTATGCGGCGGGCACTTCGATGGGCCGCTTCGTCGAAGCCCATGACATTGCCGCCATGGCGGTGTTCCTGGCCTCGGATGCGGCACGGTTGGTGTCGGGCCAGGTCATTGCCGTCGATGGGCACACCGTGAACCCCGACCCCAAGCTTTAGCCCTGGTTGGGGCCGCGCATCTGGCGGATCGAGGCGCGAACGGCCTGCCAGTTCTGTGCCTCTTCCACGTTTCCGGCGGCTTCGAATTCGCGGGCTTTCTGGGCGGCTTCGGCCTCGGCCTTGTCGCCATGCGCCGAGTAGAGGGCGCGTGCGTATTGAGCGGTTTTGAGAGCGTCCATTCCAGATATCCTCCTTTGGGTCGGATCGTTCGGATTTTCGCGCACCTCACTATAGGGGATCGGGTGGGAAATTGCACCTGTGGACTGGTGTCACCCCGCCGAAATGGCGGCGCGCAGTTGGCGCAGATGGGTCGGGAAATGCCGGGCGGTCAGATCGGCTTCGCGGACCAAGGTATCGAAATGCCGCGTAAAAACCTCGATCCGGTCCCGGTCGCGAAAGGCCATGTAGTGGCTGCCGACATAGAACACGCACAGCAGCGGACCAAAGATGGTAACCGGCGCGGAATAGAGCCGCTTGGCATCGAACAGGTAGATGCGCATACGCGGATACAGCTGCTCGCACAGCTCGAGCATGTGATCGATCTGGTCCAGCCGCGCCTGCAGGGGCAGTCCATCATAATAGCCGGTGCCATGGGCAAAGCTGTGAATCTCATACAGCGGCATAGCGATTTCATAATCGGACTGGGCACCGCGCATCCAGGTCAGGCGGTCCTCGGAGGCGCCGATGGCCTGGTCGGCGGTTCGGCCCAGATGCGGCGCGTATTCCCATTCCAGCACGGCGCGGGTTTTCAGCATGTCGGGCAGAGTGGCCGGAACATAGCGGATCTTGTAACCCGCGGCCTGCTGGTGCCATTCAAAGATGCGCTCATCGACCAGCGCGCGGGGTGCCTCGGTCATGGTCAGCGAGCTGGCCAGCAGCTCGGCCGCGCTTTCAGGGCGGTCCGAGAGGCTGAGCAGCCAATCCGCCGACACCCCCAGAGCCGTGGCGCAGCTGCCCACAACATGGGCGTTGGGCAGGCGTGCGCCCGTATCGGTCAGCAACTGGGAAACGGTCGAGCGATCGACCCCGATGGTGCGCGCCAGCGCGCTTTGGCTCATGTTCCGCTGCGCCATCGCTCGGGCCAGGCGCAGACGGAACTGCGCGGCGCGGTCTCGTTTGTCGAAATTTTCCTGCATTTGATGATAAATATCACGGACGCTGAGATTTGTTAATCATATTCGGAATTCTCGACAGCGCCACTGGCAGGTAACGCTTTGGTGAAAAGCAAAAAAGACTGGGGACCGGAATGGAAACGCGGCGAAGATCAGTCGTGAAAGCAATCATTTGGAATGCGATGGGCCTTGCGGTCATGACCGTGGTGGGGCTGATCGCCACCGGCTCGGCCGCTGTCGGCGGCGCATTGGCGGTGGTGAACACGGCCATCGGCCTGACGCTCTACGTGATTTACGAACGCATCTGGGCCGGAATCTCCTGGGGACGGCATGGCTGAGGCGACCACTCCCAAGTCCCCCGAATGGCCGACCTTTGCGCTGATCGTTGCCTGCTATGCCCTTTGGCTGATCGCGATTTTCGTTGTGGCGGCGTGGTCGCTCTGGCTGGCGGTGCCGATGATGGGTGGTGTCGCGGCGCTGCACTCATCCCTTACGCATGAGGCGCTGCACGGCCATCCGTTCCGCGCAAAGTGGCTGAACGAGGCGCTGATGGCGCTGCCGCTGACCCTGTTCATCCCCTACAACCGCTTCCGCGATCTGCATCTGGCGCACCATCAGGATGCCAACCTGACCGACCCTTACGACGATCCGGAATCCAACTATCTGGACCCGGCGGTCTGGATCAGGCTGCCGCGCTGGCAGCGGTGGGTCTATCAGGCGAACAACACGCTGTTGGGGCGCATGGTGCTGGGTCCGATCATCGGCCAGTTGGCCTTTATGCGCGACGACTGGCGCGGCGCGGTAAGCGGGGACCGCGACATCTGGCTGGCCTGGGCCCTGCATCTGCCGGGCGCGGCGGCGGTTCTGTGGATCGTGGCGCAATCAGCGATGCCTGTCTGGGCCTTTGTTCTGGCGGCCTATCTGGGGCTGGCGCTGGTCAAGATCCGCACCTTTCTGGAACATCGAGCGCACGAGAAATCACGTGCCCGCACGGTTATCGTCGAAGACCGCGGACCGCTTGCCTTTCTGTTTCTGAACAACAACTTGCATGTCGTTCATCACATGAACCCGGCGGCGCCATGGTATAGACTGCCCGCGCTCTATCGCCGAGGGAAAGAGCGCTATCTGGCCTGCAACGAGGCCTATGTCTATCGCTCGTACGGGCAGGTCTTCCGGCAGTATTTCTGGCGCGCCAAGGATCCGGTGGCGCATCCGCTCTGGCCAAAACCTTGATTTGACGACAGAAGGGAATCCATGAGTTTGTGGATTCCCGTGACCTTGGCCGCCGCCACCTTTCAGACGGTGCGCTTCATGCTGCAGAAATCGCTGAGCAGCGTGAAGTTGTCGGCGACCGGCGCGACCTTTGCGCGCTTTGCCTATTCGATGCCTCTGGTGCTGCTGGGGCTGGCGGGGGCGATGCGGCTCAGCGGTCTGCCGCTGCCGGCGCTGCTGCCTCTGTTCTGGCTCTATGCCGCCATCGGTGGGGTGTCTCAGATCCTCGCTACGATCTGCGTCGTGGCGCTGTTCAAGCAGCGCAACTTTGCCGTCGGCATCACCTTCAAGAAAACCGAGGTGATCCAGACCGCCATCGTCGGTTTCATCGTGCTGGGAGACCGGGTCTCGGCCGGTGCGTTCGGGGCCATCCTGCTGGGGCTGCTGGCGGTTCTGCTGTTGTCGAAAACGCCGGGCGGCAGTGGGGCGTGGTGGCGTCACCTGACCAACCGCGCCTCGCAACTGGGGTTGGGGTCGGGCGTCTTGTTCGCCTTTTCTGCGGTCAGCTATCGCGGCGCGTCGCTGCAACTGGGCGATGGCGAGGCCTGGTTCCGGGCGCTGGTGACGCTGGCGGTCGTGGTCTCGATCCAATTCCTGTCGATGGCGCTGTGGCTGGTTTGGCGCGACCGGGCCGAGCTGCGCGCGGTGTGGGACACGCGGCGCACCGGCATCTTTGTCGGCCTCACCAGCCTGGGCGGGTCGTTCTGCTGGTTCTGGGCTTTCAGCCTGCAGAACGCGGCCTACGTCAAGGCGCTGGGGCAGGTGGAGCTGATTTTCAGCCTCATGGCCTCAGTCCTGGTCTTCCGCGAGACGGTGACACGGCGCGAGATTGCGGGGATGGTCCTGCTGTGCCTCTCGATCCTGATCCTGGTCGCAGCGATCTGAGATGCAAAAAGGCGCACGGAGGTCCGTGCGCCTTCTGATCTTTTTGCTGTGCAGGCCGGTCAGCCCGCGCGGCGTTCGTCAAAGCTGAGAGCGATGAAGCTGGGCAGGTGATCGCCCATGCCCACGACGGCCGTTCCGCCATCATCGCGGCGCCCACGTCCTTTGCCACGTTTTTCCTTGGCAGGTTTGTCGTTCGGGGCGGCGTCCTTGGCGGGCTTGTCTTTCTTGCCCTCATCCTTGCGGGTCGAGGCGCGCGATTTCTTTTCGGGCTTTTTGTCCTCGGCCTCGGCCGGTTCGGCCTGAACCGGGTTGTCGAGATGCGGGATTTCTTTCTGGATCAGCTTCTCGATCGCATCCAGCGCCTTTTCATCGCGGGCCGAGCAGATGGTGATCGCCTTGCCCTCGCGCCCGGCGCGGCCGGTGCGGCCGATGCGGTGCACATAATCCTCGGGGTGGCTGGGCACGTCGAAGTTGAACACATGGCTGACCGACGGAATGTCGAGCCCGCGCGCGGCCACGTCAGACGCCACCAGCAAACGCACTGAGCCCTCGCGGAACCCGTCCAGCGTTTTCATCCGCTGCGACTGGTCCAAATCGCCGTGGATCGGCGCGGCGTTGTAACCATATTTCTTGAGCGATTTCCCGGTGATATCCACATCGGTCTTGCGGTTGCAGAAGATGATGGCGTTGGTGCATTTGTCACCTTCGGCATCGATCAGTGCGCGCAGGACCTCGCGCTTGGTGCTGCCCTCGCGGTCACGGCGGCCGCCCTTGACCATCACGACACCCTGTTCGATGGTCTCGGACGCGGTGGCCTGACGAGCCACTTCGATCCGTGCCGGGGCCGACAGGAAAGTGTCGGTAATCCGCTCGATCTCGGGCGCCATGGTGGCCGAGAAGAACAGCGTCTGACGGGTAAAGGGCGTCAGCGAGAAGATGCGTTCGATATCGGGAATGAACCCCATGTCCAGCATCCGGTCAGCCTCGTCCACGACCATGATCTGCACGCCGGTCAGCAGCAGCTTGCCGCGTTCGAAATGGTCCAGCAGACGGCCGGGCGTGGCGATCAGAACGTCGACGCCACGGTCGATCAGGGCCTCTTGTTCTTTGAAGCTGACGCCGCCGATCAGCAGCGCTTTGGTCAGCTTCAGGTGCTTGGTGTAGGTGTCGAAGTTTTCCGCCACTTGCGCCGCTAGTTCCCGCGTCGGGCACAGCACCAGCGAACGCGGCATCCGCGCCCGGGCGCGGCCGCGCGCCAGCAGGGTGATCATCGGCAGGGTGAAGCTGGCGGTCTTGCCTGTGCCGGTTTGGGCGATACCCAGAACGTCTCGCCCTTCCAGCGCCGGTGGAATGGCGCCTTCCTGGATCGGGGTCGGGGTTTCGTAGCCGGCTTCCTCAATAGCTTTGAGGACCTTCGGGTTCAGGTTCAGATCGGTGAATTTCGTCATGTATGTCCGGTTCATGCGGACACTGACCTGGCCCGCGCGTATGAAAAATGCCGGGCCCGGATGGCCATGCGCACCATGCGCGTTTCGGCTTGGGTGCGGACATAACAAAAAGGTGTGGCAGGGTCAAATGAAGTCGCCTTCATGTGTGGCCGTCATCTGTGATTGGGCTTTTGGCGCGACAATTCAGCAACTTCCGGGGAAGTTTTTCAGTGGTTTCGCCTAGAGTTCCAGCTGCCGGTGCAGGATCATGCCCCGCACACCTTCGGGTCGGCACGGCCGGGTTCGTCGAAAAAGCTGCGCAGAGTGCGAAAGGTCGTACGGGCGTGCTAATCGAGGTGGATGTGGCACGCCCCGCATTCAGATGAGGGCGACACGGACGAGGATGTCGAAAGTGAAACCGCGACCATCGATGGCATCCCCCGAGGCGGCGAGGCCCGGTCGGGCGCAGTCGTCATGTCGCGGCGCTGCGGTTGGGTTCGGATGGCAGGGCATCGAGCCCGGGCGGCCGGTCCGACCAGGTCAGGGTGCGATAGTCGAACCCGTATTCGATCGTCGGTTTCACGATGCGGAAATAGGGCGACAGGTCAAAGTCGCGCGGGGCGAACAGCGAATGGTGCCGGATGCTGAGAATCTCGCGGGCCTGGCCGGCGTCGCAGTCTTCGGTCAGGACCGGCAGGATCGGATAGCGTACGCTCTGGAACGCCTCGGCGATCAGGGTCGAGCAGATGGCGCGGGTCGGGTCACCCGAGCCCAGTTCCAGCATCTTGCGGCGAAAACGGGCCGGAACCGGCGGGTTCGGAAGCAGATACCGCAGCAGGTCGAAGATGTTCTTCAGGTCATAGGTCTTGCCGATACTGCCGCGCATGAAGGCGATGATCTGCGCCTCGTCTTCCGGGGTCAGGCCGATGGGGCGGCAGATACGAGTATTGAGATGGGCGAAATGTGAAACCGGAACCGCGCGCACGCCCTCTTGCAGGTCGGCCTCGATCATCTGGGTGTCGGGGTCGTCGCCCCCGGCGTAGAAGGCCACATGCGACCAGGTCGAGTTGGTGAGATACTTGATCGCCGAGGCGACCCGGCTGTTGCCCTCGACCAGCAGCACGTCGCAGGGCCGCAGGGTGCGGCGCAGGCGTTCGGGCGTGGTGGTCGAAAAGCTCTGATACCCTTTCAGCGGCTTTTCGATGAACCGCGACAGTGTGCGCCCAACCGTGCCCAGAAGCCTGTTCATGCCGCATCCTCCGCGCTGTGTCCGACGGCAGTATACCGCCCAATCCGGTCCGGGCCGGATCACAAACCCGTTGATATTACGTCATCATCTCCTTGGTCGCGGTCAAGGACAGTTTGGGATAGTCGCGCACCACGCGGTCGATGTCCCACTGAAGCCGGGTCAGATAGACGATGTCGCCATCGTGGTCATGGGCGATGTGCTGCTTGTTGGCATTGGCGAACCTCTCGATCTCGGCCTTGTCGCCCGACACCCAGCGCGCGCTGGTGAATTGCGACGGCTCGAAGCGCACGGGCAGGCCGTATTCCAGTTCGATCCGGCTGGCCAGCACTTCGAATTGCAACGCCCCCACCACGCCGACGATGAAGCCCGAGCCGATCGACGGCTTGAAAACCTTGGCCGCCCCTTCCTCGGCAAACTGCATCAGCGCCTTTTCCAGGTGCTTGGCCTTCATCGGGTCGCCCGCGCGGACGCCCTGCAGAAGTTCGGGCGCGAAGGACGGGATGCCGGTCACGCGGATCGCCTCGCCCTCGGTCAGAGTGTCGCCGATGCGCAACTGTCCGTGGTTGGGGATGCCGATGATGTCGCCGGCCCAAGCCTCTTCGGCCAGTTCTCGGTCGGATGCGAGGAACAGCACCGGGTTCGACACCGCCATGGGCTTCTTGGTGCGCACATGGGTCAGCTTCATGCCGCGCTTGAAATGGCCGCTGGCCATGCGGACAAAGGCCACCCGGTCGCGGTGCTTGGGGTCCATGTTGGCCTGCACCTTGAAGACAAAGCCCGCCACCTTCTTTTCGTCCGGCGAAATCTGGCGCGGTTCGGCCGATTGCACCTGCGGCTGCGGGCCATATTGGCCGATACCCTCCATCAGTTCCTTGACGCCGAAAGAGTTGATGGCCGATCCGAACCAGATCGGGGTCATATGCCCTTCCAGAACCGCCTGCGGGTCCAGCGCGGGCAGCAGTTCGCGCGCCATCTCGACCTCTTCCAGCAGCTTGTCCAGCAGATGCGCGGGTACGTGCTCGGCCAGCTTGGGGTCTTCCAGCCCGTTGATCTCGATGCTTTCGGCCACCCTGTTGCGGTCGGCGCGGTCCATCAGCTCCAGCCGGTCGCGCAGCATGTCATAGCAGCCGATGAAATCGCGCCCCATGCCGATGGGCCAGCTGGCCGGGGTCACGTCGATGGCCAGCATTTCCTGGATCTCGTCGATGATCTCGAACGTATCGCGGCTTTCGCGGTCCATCTTGTTGCAGAAGGTCAGGATGGGCAGATCGCGCAGGCGGCAGACCTCGAACAGCTTCTGCGTCTGGCTTTCCACACCCTTGGCCCCGTCGATCACCATGACCGCGGCGTCAACGGCGGTCAGGGTGCGATAGGTGTCTTCGGAGAAGTCCGAGTGGCCGGGCGTATCGACCAGGTTGAACCGATAGGGGCCATAGTCAAACGACATGGCCGAGGCCGAGACCGAAATGCCCCGGTCCTTTTCCATCTGCATGAAGTCCGACCGCGTGCGCCGCGCCTCACCCTTGGCGCGCACCTGTCCGGCCATCTGGATGGCGCCGCCATACAGAAGAAACTTTTCGGTCAGGGTCGTCTTGCCCGCATCCGGGTGCGAGATGATGGCAAAGGTTCGGCGCCGGGCGATCTCGGGCGGCAGGGTGGGTTGGTTCGAGGCGGTATCAAGCATGACCGCGCGTATAGGCGGGGAATCCTGCCGAGGCAAGACAAAGGGGGTGGTTCGAATCGGGCGGATGTGCGACGAAGAACATATAGTGAACAAATAATGGAGTGGACCAATGAATTTAAAAGAAATCGCTCAGGAGCTGGTGGCCGGCTGCCGCGAGGACCGCGCCAAGGAGAATTTGGAAAAACTGTATGCTCCCGATGCCGTTTCGGTCGAAGCGATGGACATGCAGGGCATGGGCCGCGAGACCCACGGCATTGAAGGCATCCGAGGCAAGCACGACTGGTGGGAAGGCGCGCACGAGGTGTCGGGCGCGTCGGTCAGCGACCCGTTCCTGCATGGCGAAGACCGCTTCGCCGTGATCTTCGAGGTTCAGGGCAAGGTGAAGGAAACCGGTGAAGTCTTTGATATGAAAGAGGTCGGCGTCTATCACGTGGCAGATGGAAAGATCGTACGCGAAGAGTTCTTCTACTGATTTGCCGCTGCCAATCTGGTCTTCCTTGCCTAGCCGGTGCTAGACATGCGGGCAACAACAAACAGGGGGGATCAGATGGATCTGGGAATCAAAGGAAAACGCGCGCTGGTCTGTGCCAGCAGCAAGGGCTTGGGGCTGGGCTGCGCCGAGGCGCTGGCGGCCGAGGGCGTCGATCTGGTGATGAACGCGCGCGGGCCTGACGCGCTGGAGGCCCAGGCCGACCGGTTGCGCGCCGAACATGGCGTCGAGGTGCAGACCGTGGCCTGCGATGTGACCACGCCCGACGGTCAAGCGCAGGTGATCGAGGCCGCGCAGGGTGTTGATATCCTTGTGACAAACGCTGGTGGCCCGCCGCCTGGTCTGTGGTCGGACTGGGACCGCGAGGATTTCATCAAGGCGCTGGATGCCAACATGCTGACGCCGATTGCCTTTATGAAGGCGCTATTGCCGTCGATGATGGACAAGGGTTGGGGCCGCGTGGTCAACATCACCTCGCAATCCGTGCGGGCGCCGATCGCGGTGCTGGGCCTGTCGAACGCGGCGCGCACCGGGCTGACCGGCTATGTGGCCGGAACCGCGCGGCAGGTGGCGCCCTATGGCGTGACGATCAACAACCTGTTGCCGGGCATCCACGCCACCGACCGTGCGGATTCGTTGGATAGTGGCGTCGCGCAGCAAAAGGGAATCTCGCTGGACGAGGCACGGGCCGAACGCGCGGCCACGATCCCGGCGCGGCGTTACGGGACGCGGCAGGAATTCGGCGCGACCTGCGCGTTTCTGTGCTCACAACATGCCGGGTTCATCGTGGGGCAGAACATCCTGCTGGATGGCGGGGCGACCAACCTGACGATGTGACCGTGGCGCAGGGGTTTTCGCTGAAGGATCAACTGTTCAACGCGGAAAAGACCCGTTACCTGGCCGGCCTGTTCACGCAGGCCGACGCCGGTTTTGACGGCGACGCGTTCCACGCGCGGGTCATGTCGCGCCTGCCGGAGCTGGAGCTGAAGCAGCGGATCGCGTGGATTGCCGATTGTTTGCATGCGGCCTTTCCCGGCGCGCTGCCCGACGTAGCCCCGGTGATTCTGCGCGCCTTGCCGCCGCCTCTGGATCCGTCCCTTAGCGATGACGATTTCGGTGACTTCATCTTCGCCCCGCTGGGTGACTGGGTGGCGCAGGTCGGCGCGGACCATCCCGACCTGGCACTGGATGTCCTTGCGGAGCTGACCCAGCGGTTCTCGATGGAATGGGCAATCCGGCCCTTTCTGAACAGCCATCCCGATCTGGTGCTGGACCGGATGCAGGACTGGTGTAGGCATTCCAGCTATCACGTCCGGCGGCTGGTCTCCGAAGGCACGCGCCCGCGGCTGCCTTGGGGGCAGGCGGTCGGGCTGGACCTGACCGACCCACTGCCGCTGCTGGATCGGTTGCATTCGGACCCGACGCGCTATGTCACGCGGTCGGTAGCGAACCATCTCAACGACATCACCAAGAAAGACCCTGACCTGGCGCTGAACCGCCTGAAGGCGTGGCATGCCTCGGGCGCGCAAGACACTGACGAGATGCGGTGGATCACCGCACATGCGCTGCGCGGGCTGGTCAAGTCCGGCCATGGCGGGGCGATGGCGCTGCTGGGCTATGATCCCGACGCGCCGCTGGAGGTGGATGTTGCGGTGAATGGCGACGCCCGTATCGGCGGCGTTCTGGAGTTCACCGTCTCGGTTTCAGGTCCCGATGATCAACCGGTATTGATCGACTATATCGTTCATTTTCAGCGATCTGGGGGAAAAATCTCACCCAAGGTTCACAAGCTCAAGCAAGCCAATCTGTCAGATGGCCACCTGCAGCTGAGCAAGCGGCACAAGCTCAAGGGCGACGCCACCACGTTTCGGCTGGTCCCGGGGCCGCACAGGCTTGAGGTTCAAGTCAACGGCCGTGTCCGCGCGGGCGTGTCGTTCGAGCTGCTGGCATAGGCCTCTCTTGCGCCCGATGGGCCGGGTTGTTATCCCGACGCAAGCCCGATGAATTTGATCGGGAAAAGGCAATTGGGGTCCGTCGGTGGCAATCAATACAGCTCCTCCGCGATTGGAAATCCGCAATCTGGTCTGCCGGTTCGGCGGGCGCACGGTGGTCGATGATGTCTCTCTGACCGTTCAGGCGGGGCAGGTGACCTGTCTGCTGGGCCCGTCGGGCTGCGGCAAATCCACCACGTTGCGGGCGATCGCCGGGGTCGAGATGCAGGAGTCCGGCGAGATCTATGTCGACGGCAAGCTGATCTGCGACACCGTGTTCCGCGTGCCGCCCGAACGGCGCGAGATCGGGCTGATGTTCCAGGACTTCGCCCTGTTCCCGCACCTGAGCGTGGCCGACAACGTGGCCTTCGGCCTGAAGGGCGGCAAGGACGAGAAACGCGCCCGCGTCGAGGAGTTGTTGGGCAAGGTGGACCTGCTGCGCTATGTCGACGGGTTTCCTCATCAGTTGTCGGGGGGCGAGCAACAGCGGGTCGCGCTGGCCCGTGCGCTGGCGCCGCGTCCCCGGATCATGCTGATGGACGAGCCGTTCTCGGGCCTCGACAACCGTCTGCGCGATGGCATCCGCGACGAGACGCTGGCCATCCTCAAGGAAGAGGACGCCGCCGTGCTGCTGGTCACGCACGAGCCCGAAGAGGCCATGCGCATGGCGGACGAGATTGCTTTGATGCGGCGCGGCAGGATCGTGCAGCAGGGCGCGCCCTACAACGTGTATACCCGGCCGGTCGACAAGGCGGCGGTGGCGTTCTTCAGCGATGTCAACGTGTTGCGGTCACAGGTGAATGGGGCGCTGGCGGAAACGCCATTCGGACAGTTCCTGGCGCCGGGCATCCCCGACGGCACCAATGTCGAGATCGTGTTCCGCCCGCAGCATGTGCGGCTGGATTTCGACCGCAACGGCAAGGGGCCGCTGCCCACCGCCACCGACGGCGTTCCGGCCCGCGGCGTGGTCGAGCGGGCGCGGTTCCTGGGCAACGAAAGCCTGATCGAGTTTCGCATGGACTATGACGGCTCGATCCTGAAGGTCACCGTGCCCAACGTGTTCGTGCCCAATCCGGGTCGGGTGATGTGGCTGACCATCCGCCGCGACAAGTGTTTCGTTTTTCCGGCCTGACCGCCCTGCGCCGTCGATTTCTCCGCAAGTGGTGCGCGAATGCCGCAGAAAGGGCCGGGGCGTCGCTTGCCGCGTTCGGTGGCTGCGTCTATCAAGGGCCAAACGCGGGGGCACAGCAGGCAGATGCGCATACTTCTGACGAATGATGACGGGATAAACGCGCCGGGGCTGATGACGCTGGAGGCGATCGCTGCAGATCTGGCCGGGCCCGAGGGCGAGGTCTGGGTAGTGGCGCCTGCTTTCGAGCAGTCGGGGGTGGGCCATTGCATCAGCTATACCCATCCGATGATGATCGCCAAGCTGGGCGAGCGTCGGTTCGCCGCCGAGGGCTCGCCCGCCGACTGTGTTCTGGCCGGGCTGCACGAGGTGATGAAGGACGCCCGGCCCGATCTGGTCCTGTCCGGGGTGAACCGGGGCAACAATTCGGCCGAGAACACGTTGTATTCCGGCACCATCGGCGGCGCGATGGAGGCCGCCTTGCAGGGCATACCCGCGATTGCCCTGTCGCAGTATTTCGGGCCGCGCAATCTAGGGCTCGAGGATCCGTTCCAGGCCGCCGCGCGTCACGGCGCCGACCTGGTGCGGCGCATCCTTGCGGCCACGCCGCCCGAGCAGGAAGACTACCGGCTGTTCTACAACGTGAATTTCCCGCCCGTTCCCGCCGACGAGGTGCTGGGCACCCGCGTCGTGCGCCAGGGCTTTCGGCGCGACACGCATTTCTCGGTCGAGCCGCACACCTCGCCTTCGGGGCGGCGGTTCCTGTGGATCAAGGGCGGCTATCAGCACAACCCCACCGCGCCCGGCACCGACGCGGCGGCCAATCTGGAAGGTTACATCTCGGTCACGCCGATGCGGGCCGATCTGACGGCGCATGACGCGCTTGACGCTTTGAAGACGATCGAATGACTGGACCGGACCCGGAAACCAAGATGCAGTTCCTGTTTGCCCTGCGCTCGCGCGGGGTGACGGATGCGCGCGTTCTGGACGCGATGGAGCAGATCGACCGTGGCAGGTTCGTCCGCGGCCTGTTCGCGGAACGGGCCTATGAGGACACGCCGCTGCCGATTGCCTGCGGTCAGACGATCAGCCAGCCCTCGGTCGTTGGGCTGATGACGCAGGCGCTGCAGGTCACGCCGCGGGACAAGGTGCTCGAGGTGGGCACCGGGTCGGGCTATCAGGCGGCGGTTTTGGCCAAGCTGGCACGCCGGGTCTACACGGTCGAGCGCCACAAGCGCCTGGTGCGCGAAACCGGAGAGCTGTTTCGCGAGTTGGGATTGACCAACATTACCGCGATGCATTCAGACGGATCCTTTGGATTGCCCGAACAGGCCCCCTTTGACCGGATTATCGTGACCGCCGCCGCCGAGGATCCGCCCGGGCCGCTCTTGGCGCAGTTGAAAATCGGCGGTATCATGGTGTTGCCCGTGGGGCAGTCGGATGCGGTGCAGACCCTGATCCGGGTCACCAGAACCGAGTCCGGCTTCGACTATGACGAATTGTTGCCCGTCCGATTCGTGCCCTTGTTGGAGGGGCTTGGCAGGGACGAAGCGTAGAAGCCGTAGCAAAAAGGGCGCCAGAACCCCGGCAAACAGGGGCAGGTGTTGAGGACAGAGACATGAGAGCAGTTTCCAGGTCAGTCTTGGGTCGTGGCGCGTCGGCGCTGGCCACGGTCGCGGTGCTTGCCGGGTGCGAGGGGCCGCTGGATTACGATTTGCGGGGTCAGGTCGGCGGGTTTTCGACCACCCCGGCCGCCTTGTCGGCCACAGCAGACCGCCCGGCGCCCGATGCGCGCGGGGTGATCACCTATCCCACCTACCAGGTGGCGGTGGCCCGGCGGGGCGATACGGTCGGGACGGTCGCGGCGCGGGTCGGCCTGCCCGAGGCCGAACTGGCCCGGTTCAACGGATTGCTGCCCAGCGACCAACTGCGCGAGGGCGAGGTTCTGGCCTTGCCCCGGTCGGTCGGGGCCGGGGTGGGCAATGTCGATATCGCCTCGATCGCAACGACGGCCATCGAGCAGGCGCCGGATACGGGCGGCGTGCGTGTCTCGACGCTGGAACCGGTCAAACCTGCGCCGGTCACCTCGACGGACGAGCCGATCCGCCACAAGGTCAAGCGCGGCGAGACGGCCTATACCATTTCCCGCCTGTACCAGGTGCCGGTGGATGCGCTGGCCGAATGGAACGGCCTGGGCCCCGATTTCACCGTGCGCGAGGGGCAATACCTGCTGATTCCAGTCAAGGACCAGGCCGCGCCGCGACAGGCGGCCGTGCCCGCGGCAACGGCGGTGACCGAGCCGGGGCAGGGGTCTCCGACACCCACGCCGCCCAGTGCCACCCAGCCCCTGCCGGATGAAAAGATCGCACCGCCGGCCCCCGCGCCGGACGTTACCGCCGAGGCGCCGACCCAGACCAGCGCTTCGGCCCTGGCGATGCCGGTCACCGGCAAGATCATCCGGCCCTATGCCAAGGGCAAGAACGAGGGGATCGATATTGCCGGCAGCCCCGGCACACCGGTCAAGGCCGCCGAGGCCGGCACCGTGGCCGCGATCACGGCCGATGCCGACCAGATCCCGATCATCGTGGTCAAGCACAGCAACGATCTGCTGACGGTCTATGCGAATGTCGAGGGGATCTCGGTTAAGAAAGGCGACCGGGTCAGCCGCGGCCAGAGCATTGCCAAGCTGCGCGGCGGCGAAAACGCCTATGTGCATTTCGAGGTGCGCGAAGGCTTTGAGTCGGTGGATCCGGAAACCTATCTGCGCTGAAAATTCGGCGCGATCTTTCGGGGCTGACGGGCATCAGGCGGTCGGGTCGTAATCGGCCAGCCGCTTTCCGGGCTCATCGGCAAAGATCTCGGGCAAGGGCGTGACGCTTTCGATTAGGTCAATGCGGAACACGCGGAAGGCATCGCGCAGCTCGCACCAGGCGGTCAGGGTCCAGACCCTGCCCCAGTATTCCATGTGCAAGGGGCGGATTGTGCGTTCGGTCAGGGTTCCGTCGATGCGCCGGTAGGTCAGCCGCAGTTTCTGGCGCGATTTGATGGCCGCTCGGATCGGCGCCATATGCGCCAGCCCGCGCGCGGCATCGGCAAAGGGATAGACGGCGAATTTCCACGCATCCGCCTCGGCCACCACCTGGGTGGGCAGTACTGCGTCGATCTTGGCGGCTAGCGACTCCGCGGCGGCCTTCAGGTCGGGGTCGGCGGCCTCGGCCACGATCGCCATGCCGAGGTTCAGGGCCTCAAGCTCGGCCGGGCTGAGGTTCAGCGGGGGCAGGGTGATCTGCTCGCGCACCATGTAACCCACACCGCGTTCGCCCTGGACGGGAACGCCCGAAGCCACCAGTGTGTCCATATCGCGATAGATGGTGCGGACCGAAACCTCGAGCCGGTCCGCGATGTCCTGCGCGCGGTGCAGTTTGCCGTCGCGCAGGATCTGGATGATGTCGAACAGGCGGTCAGTGCGGCGCATGACACGCCGTCCGGACCGCGATCAGGCGGTCATGTTCCATAGCACTTTCTCATGGCGCATCTGGATGCTGGCGGGGTCGATCGCCGCCATCAGACCGGCGGCAAAATCCTGCTGTGGGAACTGCGCTGCGGCGTCCTGTGCGGCCTCCATGTCGGTCCAGATGACATAATCGGTCCAGCGGCCATCCTCGCCCTGGCTCAACTGTCGGTGGGCAAAGCCGCGAGCCGCACGCACGAAGGCCTCGGTCGTCTGGCTGAGCCTGACGAACTCTTCCGGCGTGGTGCCATCAGCGAGGGTGAAGGTGACGATTTCAGCAACATGGGTCATGTGAGTCTCCGTTGACCAGGTTTCGATGCCCTGTTCCTAGTCGTCTGCAACTGACATAAACCTGTCAGTTGAAAATTGCCAGCCCGCAAAAACCACATGAGCGGCCCGGATTTGAACGCGGATTTGACTTGCGTCACTTTTTTCGATGGCCCGGTGGGCGTAGACACGAAGTCAGATCACATTCCCGGCGCGTTGCGCCGACGTAGAAGGAGAAGAGACATGCTCAACAATATCGGCCTTCCCGGCCTCCTGCTGATCGCCGTCGTGGTGCTGGTGCTGTTTGGCCGCGGCAAGATCAGCTCGTTGATGGGTGAGGTGGGCAAAGGCATCACCGCATTCAAGAAAGGCGTCAAGGAAGGCGGCGAGGAGATCGAACAGGACGCGTCTGAGCTGGCCAAGGATGTCACGCCCGAGACCGACAAAGACAAGGTCTGATCGCCCATGTTTGATCTGGGCTGGACCGAGCTGCTGGTCATCGGCATCGTTGCCCTGATCGTCGTGGGGCCCAAGGACCTGCCGGTTCTGTTCCGCAATGTCGGACGGTTCATCGGCAAGGCCCGTGGCATGGCGCGCGAATTTTCAAGCGCCATGAACGAGGCGGCCGACCAGGCGGGCGTGAACGATATCAAGAAAGGTCTGGACGCGGCCACCAACCCGGTGGGCAGTGCGATGGATGGCGTCAAGCAGGCCGCGCAGGACATGGCCAAGAGCATGGATCCGACCAAGTTCGACCCCGACAGCGAAACCGGCAAACTGGCCGCTGAACGCGCCGAGCAGGCCAAGAAGATCCAGGCTGCCACCGCCCGTGCCGCCGCCGAGCGCAAGGCGAAAGAAGCCGCCGAGGCCCTGGCCAAGGCCGAAGAGGCCGAAGCCGCGCTGAAAACCGAAGGCAAGACATGAGCAAGACCGACGAGATCGAGGATACCTCGGCCCCCCTGATCGAGCATCTGGCCGAGCTGCGCACGCGTCTGATCCACAGCGTCGTGGCCTTTTTGATCGGTATGATCATCTGTTTCACGGTAGCCACGCCGATCTTCAACTTTCTGACCCAGCCCCTGTGCGATGTTCTGTCCGAGCGCGGACAGGACTGCGACCTGATCTTCATTTCGCCGCAGGAGGGCTTCTTCGTGGCGATCAAGGTCTCGCTCCTGGGTGGGTTCATTCTGGCCTTTCCATATATCGGCATGCAGATGTGGCGGTTCGTGGCGCCGGGGCTCTACCGGTCCGAGAAGAACGCCTTCCTGCCATTCCTGCTGGCCTCGCCCTTCATGTTCCTGCTGGGCGCGAGCTTTGCCTTTTACGTGGTCACCCCGCTGGCCTATGACTTCTTCCTTGGATTCCAGCAATTCGGGGCCGAGGGTGAGGCTGTCGCCGAAGGCGCATCCGCGCCGCTGAGCGTGGTGTTCCAAGGTTCGGCGCAGGAATATCTGAACCTGACGATCAAGTTCATCGTGGCCTTCGGTCTGTGCTTCCAGCTTCCGGTTTTGTTGACCCTGATGGGCAAGGCCGGGCTGGTCAGCGCCGAAGGTTTGGGCGCGGTGCGCAAATATGCCGTGGTGGGCATTCTGGTTCTGGCCGCCATCGTGACCCCGCCGGACGTGATCACCCAGATCATTCTGTTCGTTGTGGTCTACGGCCTGTACGAGATTTCGATCTTCCTGGTGGCCCGGGTCGAGAAAAAGCGCGAAGAACAGCTGCGGGCCGACGGCTATTATGACGATGAAGAAGCAGCCGATGACGAGCTGATGGCAGAGTTTGAGGCCGAAGACGACAAGTAAACCCGAGCAGTGAATGGGGAAGGGCGCGCCTTGACGGGTGCGCCCTTTCTTCATCCGGGTCTTGTTGGCGGCCCATGAACGTGGTTGAAATCGGCCGCAAGACTTCGGAGGACCCATGGACGACCAAGCCCTGAACCGCATTGCCGACGCATTGGAACGCATGGCCCCGGCGCCGATGGCTGCGCCTGATTTCTCGGCCGCCCCCGCTTTTGTCTGGCACATTGCGCCCGACCGGCTGGAGCCGGTGCACCATGTCAACCGCGTTGATCTTGACCTGCTGGTGGGCATCAACCGGTCGCGCGATACGCTGTTGGACAACACGCGCCGCTTCGCGGCCGGGTACAAGGCAAACAACGCGCTGTTGTGGGGTGCCCGCGGTATGGGCAAGTCCAGCCTTGTCAAGGCGGTGCACGGCACCCTTCAGCCCGAGTTTCCCGACCTGAAGCTGGTTGAGCTTCAGCGCGAGGACATGGGCTCGGTCGCGCGGTTGCTGAACCACCTGCGCGCTGCACCTTTCCGGTTCATCCTGTTCTGCGACGACTTGTCGTTCAGCCATGACGATCAGCACTACAAGTCGCTGAAGGCCGTACTGGATGGCGGGATCGAGGGTCGGCCCGAAAACGTGGTGTTCTATGCCACGTCGAACCGCCGCCACCTGATGCCGCGCGACATGATCGAAAACGAACGCTCGAGCGCGATCAACCCGTCCGAGGCAGTCGAGGAAAAGGTTTCGCTGTCCGACCGGTTCGGCTTGTGGCTGGGGTTTCACCCCTGCGATCAGGACGAATACCTTGCGATGATCGACCGGTATTGCGCGGCTTATGGCGTCAGCGTCGATGCCGACGCTCTGCGGGCCGAAGCGATCGAATGGCAGGCCACGCGCGGCGCGCGTTCGGGCCGGGTGGCGTGGCAGTTCTTTGTCGATCTGGCGGGCCGGCAGGGCGTCCATATCGAATGAAAACGGCGCCCGTCATGGGGGCGCCGCTGCAACTTGCAAGGGATCTGGCCGAACGGTCTCAGCCCAGCATGGATAGCAGGCGCGCGGCCTCGTCCGAGGGGCTGGCCAGCTTCGACCGATCCTCACCCGGGAAGAAACGCGCGCGCAGGGCTGTGGCCATAGGCCTGGGCTGCAGAACATGAACCTTTGGCCCGGTGCGCACGGTTTCGGCGGCCCAGCTGCGCGCCATGGCAATCTGCGCAGCCTTGGTTGCGCCATAGGTGGCGCAGAACTTCTCGCCGGCACGCGGGTCGTCAAAGAACACCGCCTGTCCAGCCTCACCCAGCAGGGGCGCGACATAGGGAATCAGAACCGAAGTCGCGGAGGCGTTCACGTCCACGGATTTCTGCCAATCCTTGGGGTCGATGAAATTCGCAGGCGTCAGCGGTGCGGTGTGGATGGCCGTGTGCAGCCACAGGTCCAGCTTGCCCCAGCGGTCATGGATGCCGCGGCACAGTGTGGCCATGGCATTGGGGTCGGCGATATCCATCGGCGCCAGGGTGGCCGCGCCTCCTTGGGACTTGATGCGGTCATCCAGATCTTCCAGCCCGCCTGTGGTGCGGGCAACGGCGACGATGTGGTATTCGGGTGCCAGCGCCTCGGCCAGGGCGGCTCCCAGCCCACGCGACGCGCCGGTAACAAGGGCAATTTTGGTCTGATCGGTCATGCGCGGGGTTTGAACCCAAGCGCGCAGCCCGTCAAGCCCGGATCAGCTTCCGGGGACGGCGATGCGCTGGGTCCGGCCGCTTTGTCGCAGTATGATGCCGTCCTTGTCGATGGCCACGATCGTGCCCGAACCAAAGCGGCTGCCTGTCTTGACCTCTTTAACCCGTCCCGACGATGAGCGCATCAGGGCGCGCATGTCGTTCTGCGGGCCAAAGACGCCCAGGACGGTCGTACCATTCTTGCTGAGCGCGCCCTTCTGCGTGGCCGCGCTGTCGACTCGGGGATTTGCCATGTGAACTGGCCGGCCCGGTGGCCCGGCCTCCGTGTGATTGCGTGAGTGAGCAGCCGGCTGGCTAGCAGAGCCAAAGGGGAAGGAAAAGCCGGTGCAGCAGCTTTCGGCCATCTTTTGCCACGCGGACCGGGGCCATGAAACAAGGGGCCCTGCGGCCCCTTGGAGAAGTCTCTGAATTCCGGCCTTATTCGGCCGCCGGTTGCATCTTGAACCCTTGTTCAACCATATCCGCCGGAGTGACGGGATACTCGCCCGAGAAGCATGCATCGCAGTATTGTGGGCATTCTTTGCTGCGACCCTGCGATTCGCCGACCGCCCGGTACAACCCGTCCAGCGAGATGAACCGGAGGCTGTCGACCGCCAAATGCTTGGTCATCTCTTCCTCGGTCATCGTGGCGGCCAACAGCTTTTCGCGCTGTGGCGTGTCCACGCCGTAGAAACAGGGCCAGGCCGTGGGAGGCGAGGCGATGCGGAAATGCACCTCTTTCGCACCGGCATCCAGGATCATTTCCTTGATCTTGCGGCTGGTTGTGCCGCGCACCACCGAGTCGTCGACCAGAATCACCCGCTTGCCCTCGATCAGGGCGCGGTTCACGTTCAGCTTGAGCCGCACGCCCATGTTTCGGATTTGCTCGGTGGGTTCGATGAAGGTGCGGCCCATGTATTGATTGCGGATGATACCCATTGCATAGGGGATGCCCGACTCCAGCGAGTATCCAATGGCCGCTGGTGTGCCGCTGTCGGGCACGGGGCAGACCAGATCCGCCTCGACCGGGCTTTCCTTGGCCAGCTCGCGTCCGATGGCCTCGCGGGTCTCATAGACCGAGCGTCCACCCAGAATCGAGTCTGGGCGCGAGAAGTAGACATGCTCGAAGATACAGAACTTGCTGGGTTGTCGGCGGAACGGGAAGTGGCTTTCAACGCCGTTCTGGGCATTGATCACCACCATTTCGCCGGGCTCAATCTCACGTAGGAATTCGGCGCCGATGATGTCCAGCGCGCAGGTTTCCGAAGCCAGGCACCAGCCGTCGCCGATTTTGCCCAAAACCAGCGGGCGTACACCCAGGGGGTCGCGTACCCCGATCAGCTTGGTGCGGGTCATGGCCACGACCGAGAAGGCGCCCTCGACCCGGCGCAGCGCGTCCTCCATCCGTTCTGGGATGTTGCGCTGCAACGACCGCGCCATCAGGTGGATGATGCATTCGCTGTCGGACGAGCTCTGGAAGATCGAGCCGCGCTCGATCAACTCGCGCCGCAGGGCGTTGGCGTTGGTGATGTTGCCATTGTGCGCAATCGCAGCGCCGCCCATGGCGAACTCGCCAAAAAACGGTTGAACGTCGCGGATTGCGGTCTGGCCCTTGGACCCGGCCGTGGAATAGCGCACATGCCCGATGCCGATCGGACCGGGCAGGCTTTCGATGATGTCGGACGAGGTGAAATTGTCGCGCACATAGCCGAACCGGCGGGCCGAGTTGAAGCCAAGCTGCGGGTCGTGGGTGACGATCCCGCCGGCCTCTTGCCCGCGATGCTGCAGGGCGTGCAGCCCCAAAGCGATGAAACTTGCGGCATCCTGGACGCCGACGACACCGAAGATCCCGCATTCCTCGCGGAGTTTGTCGTCATCGAACGGGTGGGCGGGGGGCATCTGCGGGCTTGGCAAGACGGGCAGCTCCGATTCCGTTGCGGTTTGGCCCTCACATAATGCCTAAACCCGCGCATGTCATCAAAGGATCACAAATCGTTTTGCCGCAGCGCGGTTTTGGGGTTCAATGATGGGCGGAAATATCGCCACCGCAGGTGTTCCGAGGAGTGCTGGCCTGCGGTCCCAAGCCAAGATGGAGGTGGGCATGTGGCAAGGCCGACCCGGACCCAAAAAGGAAGAACGCGTCAAGCGAAGGTGTCATCGGTGCCGCGGAATGGGACGCGCGCCTTGTCAGATCTGCATGGGCAAAGGTGAGGTTCTGAAAGGCCGCGATCACCTCGGTCAGCCGCAATTCAATCGTTGCGATGGCTGTTTCGGCCTGAAGACATCGCGCTGTTCGGTTTGTGGTGGCGAAGGGTTCGTCTGACCGGCAAAAAGAAAAAGCCCGGCCAGGGCCGGGCTTGGTCTGCAATTCCGGGTAGCCGTTATTGACCCTGCGAATCCGCGGTGCACGTTGCCACCAGTTGTTCGTATTGCGTGGTGACCCAGCCCAGAGCGGCCTCGGGGTTCTGCTCTTCGATCTTGTCGCTGAACTGTTCGAACACCTTGGCCGAGCGGCTTTCGTCCACGATCGTGTAGGACTGACCGGTCATGACGGTGTCATAGACAAAAAAGGCAATGGCCACCAGCAGGATACCGCGCGCGATGCCGAAGAAGAACCCCAGCGCCTGATCCAGCCCTCCCAGCGCCGACCGCTGCACCAGCGACGAAAACAGTGGGGTAAAGATACTGACCACGATCAGGGCCACGGCGAACACGGCGGCGAAACCGGTGATGACCGACAACTCGCAGCTGTCGCGCAGGAAATCCCCAACCACCGGGATTTCCTTGACCAGCGGCACCGCCTGCGGCGCAAAGATGAAGGCCAGTACGGCCGCGGCAACCCATCCGGCGATGGCCATCACCTCGCGCATGAACCCGCGTGAATAGGCCAGGATGCCCGACAGCACGACGATCAGGGCAACGACCCCGTCAATGATTGTAAAACCTTCCATGGCCCTCGCCTGTTCGTTTTTCTGCCCCTCGTGGCGCGAGCTTAACCTGCTCCGAAGGTTTCGCCAACAAACCCGGCCAGATCAGAGGGTCGGGTGAGTGTCAGACCTGCCACAGTGCCGGTTTTGCCACCTGCCGGAGCAATTGCCGATGTGAAACCAAGTTTTTGCGCTTCTTTCAACCTGTTTTCGGTTTGCGGTGCGGGTCTAAGTGCCCCGGATAGAGAGATTTCTCCGAAAACCACAGTGTCGGCGGGCAGGGCGGTGTCCTCGCGCGCGCTCAGCAGAGCGGCTGCCACTGCGAGGTCGGCTGCGGGCTCGCTGATCTTAAGGCCTCCGGCCACGTTCAGATAGACGTCGAGCCCCGCAAAGGGTATGCCGCAGCGCGCTTCGAGCACGGCGAGGATCATCGCAAGCCGTCCGCTATCCCAGCCGACGACGGTGCGGCGGGGCTGTGAGTGGGGCGAGGGCGCGACCAGCGCCTGCAGTTCGACCAGAACCGGCCGGGTGCCCTCGATGCCTGCGAAAACGGCCGAGCCGGGGCTGGGCGTGCCGCGTTCCGACAGGAAAAGGGCCGAAGGGTTGGTGACCTGCGCCAGACCTTTCCCAGTCATCTCGAATACGCCGATCTCGTCAGCGGGGCCAAATCGGTTCTTGACCGCGCGCAGGATACGGAACTGGTGGCCGCGCTCGCCCTCGAAATAGAGGACGGTATCGACCATGTGTTCGACCACGCGGGGGCCGGCGATCTGGCCTTCCTTGGTGACGTGGCCGACCATGATGATGGATACGCCGTGGCGCTTGGCAAAGCTGGTCAGTTCATGCGCGGCGGCGCGGACCTGGCTGACCGATCCCGGCGCGCTGTCGACATTGTCCGCCCACATGGTCTGGATCGAATCGATTATGGCAAGGCCGGGTTTCTCGGCCTCGAGCGTGGTCAGGATGTTGCGCAGGTTGGTCTCGGCGGCCAGCTGCACCGGCGCGTCTTCAAGCCCCAGACGGCGCGCGCGCATGCGGACCTGCGCACTGGCTTCCTCGCCCGAGACATAAATGGTTTTCAGCCCCGACCGGGCAAAGCGCGCGGCGGCCTGCAGCAGCAGGGTGGATTTGCCGATGCCCGGATCGCCGCCCACCAGCAGGGCCGAGGCCGGGACCAGCCCGCCGCCCAGGACACGGTCCAGTTCCTCGACACCGCAGACTGTGCGGGGGGGCGGGGCCTCTTCGGTGGAGAGGTCAGTCAGGGTTACAGCTTGGCCGCGCTTGCCGCCCAGAGATTTTTTGGCTGGGCCAGCCGATAGCGGGGTTTCCTGGACAATGGTGTTCCACTCGCCACAGCCGTCGCAGCGCCCGGACCAGCGGGTATGCGAGGCGCCACAGGCCGAGCAGGTAAAAGTCGTCATCTTTGCCATGGAGCCTTTGGTGCCCGAGGATGGAAGGTTCTTCAAGCCCCCGTGGCCCGAAAGCCGAACGGGCGAGCCGCGGCGTCAGGCCCGGCGGGCCATCCTTCACGGCGGGTGCTGGTGCACTTGGGGGGCGTGCTATTCAGCAGCCCGCGGGGGCATGGCGATGACACTCGTGGCAGTCGGGTCGCTGTCGTCGGGTGGGGTCTGCAATTGGGCGGACAGCTCGGGCAGGAGCTCGAACAATTCGTCTCGCAGGCGGGTCAACTGGGACTTGGCTATCGATTCCTCGATCTCGATGTCGCGCGTCCACTGGCGCAGCTCGTGCTGGATCGTCTGGGCCTCTTCAATCCGCTGCTGGAACTGCGCGACCTCTTCCTGCCGCTGTTGCAGGAACGCCCGCGCCCGCGCGACCTTGGCCGCGCCATAGGTCTCGGCCAGTTCGTGGCTGACCTGGCTCATCTGTGCAGCCAGTTCCAGGACTTCGGGCTCGAGCGTTTGCAGGTCGGGGTGGTCGCGCAGGAAAGCCATGCGTTCCTTGACCGCGTCGAATTCCGAGGCCAGCGCAAACACGCCGCTGCGGTCGGCCGCGTGGGCGATCTGGTAGGCATCGACCACGTCCTGCATCTGCAGCGAGAACTTCCGATGCGCATTTTCCAACGCCATCATGCGCGCGCTGGAGGGCAGATAGAAAGCGAGCATCAGAACCAGAGCGGTCAGGCCGATCTGGATGTAGGCGCCTGCGTTCGGGATGTCCTGTCCGCCCAATCCAGCCTGCATCGTCAGCCAAGGCCAGACATTCACAGCGGCGAGCATGGTGGCGGATACGGCAAACAGGGCGGCGGCGCAGATCAGGAAAAAAGTCAGTCGAAGGAATACGTTTTGGAAATGAATTGAAATCGAATGGAGGGCGGCCATGGCAGTCCTACTCCTTTTGAAACCGGCAAAACCGGGCCCGGGCGGAGTATCCATCAAACGTGCAAGACGGTCCGCGTCGGACCCTGAAACAAAAAAAACGACTTGGCTGCTCGAATACTGGCCATCATAGCCAGAAATGCGTTTTCAATCAATCAGGTCCGGGGATTTCGTGAACCACGTTTCACTTCGGTAACGTAGCCCAGCGCGATTGAGGCAAGGATGCAGCCAGTGAACAGGTAGAGACCCCAGGCGGTTTCGATCGTTGCGTAGGAAATGCCCTTGGCCAAGGTGATGTAGAGCGCGATGAGGAAGATATCGGCCATGGCCAGCTTGCCCATGATGTTCAGCGCGGGTTGGACACGTGGGTCCAGCAGATCCCATTGGACCAGCGCGGTGCCGATGGTTTTGATGTAAGGGGCGAACAGGGCAAAGACGGTGACGACCAGCGCGAGGAAGATGTCTGATTTCCAGAGGGATTGAAGGCCGGTGATGACGCTGATCTCGCTGAGGCCGAAGATCGGCAGCAGGCCTGCGCGCATCAGCGGGGCGAACCACGCGATGGGGTAGAGGATCAGCAGCGAGAGGGTGGCGAGGCGGAGGGTCATTCCTCTGTTTCTTCGTTGGGGGAAGGTAGGCGTTTAACATCCTCCGGCATCGGAAGTTGCTCATACTCCTTTGAGCTCTTTCTCGTAATTTTTAAAACTTCATTCATTCGGTCCGTGAGTGGCTTTATATCTTTGCCGAATTTTCCCAGAGTTTCACCGACATCATTGACACCACCAAGAACTACATCGAATAGACCTTTTTCCTTGTGAACCTCCGCCTCAATAGCCGCAATCCTGTTAGCCAGTCGAACTTTGTGCGGATGGTCAAATTCTGTCGCAGATAGGACAATCTTTCTCATATCAGAACAGAGTTTTATGACTCTCGCCCTGTCATCGTCTTCCAACGAAAATGTCGGCAACAGTCCAGGATTGAGTTCAGAGTAATCCTCTTCAAGAACCGTTTGATATGCGTCCAAAATATGACGAAGTCTCCTAAATTCTGTAGCCGCGTCAGTAGAATCTAGATTGTATTCTTTATGGAAAGTTCGAAGTACATCTAGGAAGTGTTTGGGAAGTTTCTCTTCGGCGGCTTCAGACAACACTAGAAGCGCGTCGACGGAGGCTAGGCTCCGATCTGCGTGCCTGATTGTTCCATTGATTACGCGACGTTCGATTTCAGCAAAAACTTTTGAAGTCACAGTAATACCCCATGGAAAATAGCTTTCCCTACCGCACCGCCTCAATCGGCCCTTCCGCACTCCCACTGATGAACTGCTCGACAAAAGGATCACCCGAGGAATCCATCTGGCTGACCGGACCGGTCCACTGGATCACCCCGTCATGCAGCATCGCCACGTTGTCAGCGATCGCGCGGACGGAACTCATGTCGTGGGTGATGGTCATTGCGGTGGCGCCCATCTCGGTCACGATTTCGCGGATCAGATCGTTAATGACGCCCGACATGATAGGGTCCAGCCCCGTGGTGGGCTCGTCGAAAAAGATGATCTCGGGCTCGGCGGCGATGGCGCGGGCCAGGCCCACGCGTTTCTGCATGCCGCCCGACAGCTCGGAGGGGTACAGATCGGCCACATTGGCGCGCAGGCCAACGCGGCGCAGCTTGTCGATGGCGATCTCGCGGGCCTCGTGTGCCGGGCGCTTGAGCGAGCCGCGCAGCAGACGAAAGGCCACGTTCTGCCAGACGGGCAGGGAATCGAACAGAGCGCCGCCCTGAAACAGCATGCCGAACCGGGCCAGAAAGGCATCGCGGTCGCCGGTTTCGGCATCCTGACCATCGACATAGATCTTGCCGCTGTCAGGCTTGATCAGGCCGAGGATGCATTTCAGCGCCACCGATTTTCCGGTGCCCGACCCCCCGATGATGACCATTGAGGTACCCGTGGGAATTTCCAGGTTCACGCCCCGCAGGACATGGTTGTCGCCAAAGGCCTTGTGTACGTTCTCCAACCGGATCATAGCGAGAAGAACACCCCCGTCAGAACGAAGTTGGCGGCCAGGATCAGCACGGCCGCGGCCTCGACCGAGCTTTTGGTCGCGCGGCCCACGCCCTGGGCGCCACGGCCTGAGTGCATGCCGTAGTAGCAGCCCATGATGGCGGCGATTACCCCGAAGGCCGCCCCTTTGACCAGCGACGACAGAATGTCGAGCGGTTCCAGAAAATCGACCGTATTCTTCAGATAGGCCGCCGGGTTGAAGCCCAGGTTCTGCGTGGCCACGGCATAGCCGCCCGCGATGCCGATGATGTCACCCACCGCCACCAGCACGGGCAGGGTGATCAGCGCGGCCAGAACGCGCGGGGCGGTCAGGTATTTCATAGGGTGGGTCGACAGGGTGACCAGCGCGTCGATCTGCTCGGTCACTTTCATGGTGGCGATTTCGGCCGCGATTGACGAGGTGACGCGGGCGGCGATCATCAGGCCGACCATGACAGGGCCCAGCTCGCGCACCATGCCAATGGCGACGATCTGGGGCACCACGGCCTCGGCATTGAAACGCGCGCCGCCGGCATAGATCTGCAGCGCCAGTGCCCCGCCGGTGAAGATGGTGGTCAGCCCAACGACCGGCAAGGACAGCCAGCCGATGTTCAGCAGGGCCACGCCGAATTCACGCGGGTAGAAGGGCGGGCGAAAGATGTGCGACACCGCATCCAGAGCAAACAGCGCCACGCGGCCGAAGGCGGCCAGCAGGTTCAGGACCGCGCGGCCCAGTTCGCCAAGCCATGCGATCGGGTTCATTCGACGTAGCCCCGCGAATAGCGGCTGCCGAGTGAGGTCAGGATCTCGTACCCGATGGTGCCCGCGGCCTCGGCCAGATCGTCCACCGTCTGGTGGCCGTTGAGAATGCGCAGACGTTCGGGCGTGTGCGGCAGGTCGGTCACGTCAACGGTGATCAGATCCATCGAGATGCGTCCTACGACCGGGCAGGGCAGGTCACCGGCGAAGGTGTCGATGCCGCCGCCGATGGCGCGGTGGAGCCCGTCGGCATAGCCCGCGGCCACCGTGGCGATGCGCGACGGGCGGCGGGCCTTCCAGGTATTGCCATAGCCGACGGTTTCTCCGACGGCCAGATCGCGCACCTGGATTACCGGCAGATCGACGGTGACGACCGGCCTGGCCGCGGCGAAGGGCAGGCCGCCATACAGGCCGATGCCCGGGCGGCACAGATCGAAATGGTATTCAGGGCCCAGCAGCATGCCACCGGTGGCGGCCAGCGACCGGGGGGCCGAGACGCCCTCGGTCATGCCCCGGAATGCCTCGAGCTGCTGGCGGTTCATCGGGTGGTCGGGTTCGTCTGCGCAGGCCAGGTGCGACATGACCAGCACCGAGTTCAGTGCCTCGGCCCGGTTGCGCAGGGCGGACCAGTCGGCGGGTTCCAGCCCCAGGCGGTTCATGCCCGTGTCCAGTTGCAGGCCGAACGGATGCACCGGCAGCGCCTGGATGTGGCGCTGGAATTGTTCGGGCGAGTTGAGCAGCGGCACCAGGTCGTGATCGCGCAGCAGATCCGCATCGCCTTCCATGTGGCCGGAAAACACGAAGATCAGAGGCCCGGGACCGATCGCCCGGCGCACGGCGGCGCCTTCCTCGGCCACGGCAACAAAAAACTTGCGGACGCCTTCCTCGGCCAGCGTGCTGGCAACGGGGCCGGCACCCAGACCGTAGGCGTCGGCCTTGACCACGGCGCCGGTCTCGGCATCGGTTTTGGCGTCCAGCGCTCGCCAGTTTCCGGCCAGCGCGTGAAGGTTGATCGTCAAACGTGCGGTACTCATGATCCGTTCATGACATCGCGCCGCACGAGGTCAAGGGGGAATGCGCCACAACTGAGCGGAATCTCCGCGACTTGGGCAGCATGTGGCCGGGCCGCGCCCAAAGGGGGCGCGTTCGACGTCCACCCGCATTGTTCCCCCACCAGGGTCAAAGCCAGCGAATGACCCCGATCGTTCACATGGTCGACTGAGGAGAGGGGGTCAGTAACCCTCGATCTGGGCACCCTGCTGCCAGGGTTTGACAAGGTTGCCGAACCGGGTGAACTGCGCCTCGAAGGACAGCTCGACCGTGCCGATGGGGCCGTGGCGCTGTTTGCCGACGATGACCTCGGCCTTGCCGTGCAGGCGCTCCATCGCCTGCTTCCATTCTTCCATCTTCTCCAGCTCGTGATCGCCGGGCTTTTCGCGCTCTTTGTAGTACTCTTCGCGGAACACGAACACCACCACGTCGGCGTCCTGCTCGATCGAGCCGGATTCGCGCAGGTCGGACAACTGCGGGCGCTTGTCGTCACGGTTTTCCACCTGACGCGACAACTGCGACAGGGCGATGACGGGGATGTTCAGTTCCTTGGCGATGGCCTTCATGCCCATCGAGATCTCGGCGATCTCGTTCACGCGATTGTCGGACATGCCGCGGCACAGCTGCAGATAATCGATCACCAGCAGGTCCAGCCCATGCGTCCGCTTGAGCCGACGCGCGCGCGCCGCCAGCTGGCTGATCGGCAGGGCCGGCGTGTCGTCGATGAACAGCGGGCAGGCCTCCAGCGCCTTGGCGGCGTCGACGAAACGGCGGAACTCATCCTCGGTCATGTCGCCCTGGCGGATCTTGTGGCTGGAAATCTCGGACGCTTCGGCCAGGATCCGCCCCGCCAGCTGCTCGGCGCTCATTTCCAGCGAGAAGAAGCCGACGACGCCGCCATCGACCGCCCCTTCGGTGCCATCGGCACGGATGCCGCGCTTGTAGGCCTTGGCCACGTTGAAGGCGATGTTGGTCGCCAGCGAGGTTTTTCCCATCGACGGCCGCCCCGCAAGGATGATCAGGTCGGACGGATGCAACCCGCCCAGCTGCTTGTCCAGATCGATCAGCCCGGTTGAAATCCCGGCCATGCCGCCGCCGCGCTGATAGGCTTCGTTGGTGACGTTCACCGCCTCGGTCACGGCCTTGAGGAAGGACTTGAACCCTTGTTCGGTCTGGCCCTGCTCAGACAGCTGGTACAGCTTCTGCTCGGCTTCGACGATCTGTTCCTTGGGTTCGCTGGCCACATCGACCCGCGCCGCTTTGTCCGAGATGTCGCGACCCAGCCGGATCAGCTCGCGCCGGATCGCGAGGTCATAGATCATCTGGGCATAGTCATGCACGGCAAAGGCGCTGATCGAGGCGCCGGCCAGCTTGACCAGATAGGCCGGACCGCCCAGTTCTTTAAGGCCTTCGTCCTCGGCCAAAAAGGATTTCAGCGTCACCGGCGAGGCCAGTGCGTTCTTGGCGATGCGCGCGGCGGCGACTTCATATATACGGGCATGGACCGGGTCATAGAAATGCTCGGGCCCGATGATCGAGGCGACCCTGTCATACAGGTCGTTGTTGGTCAGGATCGCGCCAAGAAGCTGCTGTTCGGCTTCGATGGAATGCGGCATGGTCTCGGCGTTCTGAATCTGCGCCGCTGCCTGCTCGATACTGCTGATTTCGTTCATTTCGTCCCCGCTGCCTGTCCCGAGGTTCTACACGCAGACCCGCTGTTCAAGCTATCTGGAAATACCTGTGGCTAACTGCGGGTAAAGCCATGGGATAACTTTCCAGACCGTTTGGATGTTATCTTGATTGTCGCCTATTATGTAGGAAACGGTGAAAAAGTCACCAGATATCGGGGTGACTGGTCTGATTCCCTCACAGTTATCCCCATCTCATCCACATTTGACCTAAGACTGTTTGTTGGCCTCCTGCCAGCCGCGCGGGTCGTTCAGGAAGGCTTCGACCCCGTCAAGTGTTTCCGCATCAAAGGCTTGCTGCGCCTTGGCCTCGGCCAGAACGTCCCACCAAGTGCACAGGTGGTGCAACTGCACGCCGTGATCGCCCAGCGTCTTTTCGGTTTCGGGAAAGATGCCATAATAGAAGATCACCGCCGTATGTGCGCAGGTGGCGCCGGTTTCGCGGATCGCGTCCACGAAGGACAGTTTCGAGCCGCCATCCGTGGTCAGGTCCTCGACCAGCAGCACGCGCTGGCCTTCGGTCATGGCCCCTTCGATCCGGGCGTTGCGGCCATAGCCCTTGGGCTTCTTGCGCACATAGGTCATCGGCAGGGCCATGCGTTCGGCCACCATCGCGGCGAAGGGGATGCCCGCGGTTTCACCGCCGGCGATGTTGTCGAAGGCTTCGAACCCGGCATTCCGCATGACTGTGACCGTCAGGAAATCCATCAGGGTCGACCGGATGCGCGGGTACGAGATCAGCTTGCGGCAATCGATATAGGTGGGGCTGGGCAGGCCACTGGCCAGCGTGAACGGCTCACGCGCGTTGAAATGCACCGCCTTGATCTCCAGTAGCATCCGCGCGGTCAGGCGGGCGATTTCCGTGCTGTCGGGAAAGGAACTGGGGATCATGGCGGGACCTCGGTGCTGAAATGACGTTGCGGGCTGATAGCCTGCGGACCGGCCCGATGTCGAGAGGGGTTGGCGCAAAAGAAAAGCGGACCTCGCAAGAGGTCCGCTTGATGCCCGGATGGGCAGTTGAGGCAGCCAAGGTGGGCTTAGCTGCTCATGTCATAGGCCCGTTCGCCGTGGACCGACAGGTCGAGCCCGTTCGTCTCGGTCTCGGCGTCTACGCGAAGCGGGGTGACAAGCGCAACCACCTTGATCAGCACAAATGTGACAACTGACGTAAAGGCACCCACGATCACCAGCCCGCCCAGCTGTGCGGTCCAAGCGCCCAGGCCGAAGACGGCGATCATGATGGTGCCGAAAATGCCGCCCACGCCATGCACGGCGAACACGTCCAGCGTATCGTCGATGTTCAGTACGTTGCGGACCACGTTCACCGCCTCTTGGCACAGGATGCCGGCGACCGCGCCGATGATCAGCGCCTGAACCGGATCGACATAACCCGAGGCCGGAGTGATCGAGGCCAGACCCGCGATGGTCCCGGTGACCAGACCGACCAGCGAGGCCTTGCCATACTTGATCCGCTCCCACAGCGCCCAGCTGAGCGATGCGGTGGCGGCCGAGATATGGGTGACCGTCAGCGCCATGGCCGCGCCGCCATCCGCGGCCAGTTGCGAGCCGCCGTTGAAGCCGAACCAGCCGACCCACAGCATCGCGGCCCCGATCATGACGAATCCGGGGTTGTGCGGCGGGGTTGTGCGGTTCTTGCGCGGCCCCAGGACCCAAGCGATGATCAGAGCGGCCAGACCGGCGGTTTCGTGCACCACGATTCCACCGGCGAAATCGCGCACGCCGATTTCACCTAGAATGCCGCCATCGGTCAGGATTCCTCCGCCCCAGATCCAATGAACCACCGGCGCATAGCACAGCAGCATCCACAGGCCCGAGAAGACTAGCACGAAGCCAAAGCCCACGCGCTCCACATAGGCGCCGACGATCAGGGCCGGGGTTATGATGGCAAAGGTCATCTGGAAGGCAAAGAACAGCACCTCGGGCAGGGTGCCCGACAGGCTGTCGGCATCGACGCCGTTCAAAAACGCCTTGCCCAGCCCGCCCCACAGGCCCGAACCGCCGTCGCCGAAGGCGATCGAGTAACCCGCGACCAGCCACAGGATGCTCATCAGGCAGGCGATCGCGAAGCAGTGCATGAAAACGCTCAGCACGTTGCGGGCGCGCACCAGCCCGCCATAGAACAGGGCCAGGCCCGGCAAGGTCATGAACAGGACCAGCGCCGTCGCGACGATGATCCAGGCGGTATCGGCTCCGTTCATTGGGCCGTTCTCCTCTTTCCTGAAGCTGCGCCAAGGGGCGCGGTGTGAGTGACGTGCCGTGGGTTCAACCGAACGGACGCCGAGGAAAAAAGAGGCAGGGTGCAAAAAAGATGCCTGTTTTGGCGCCCTTTTTCCAAGTGGTGACAAAAAGTGCGCCTTTTTTGGACAAGTGTCGAAAAATTAGGCGAGTTCGGAAAGCCCGTTTTCCAGCAGTTTCAGCGCATGATCCCGCGCCGCGCGTCGGACATTGGCGCGGCCTGCGGCGCCGAACTCTACGGTTTCGGTCAGGGTAGGGCGGTCGTTGACGGCGAGGCCGAAACAGACCCGGCCCTCGGGCTTGAACTCGGACCCGCCGGGCCCCGCGATGCCGGTGATCGAGACTGCAAGCTGCGCCTGAGAATGCGCCAGCGCACCCTCGACCATCTCGCGGGCGACCTCTTCAGAGACGGCACCATGGGCCGCCAAGGTCTCGGCGCGCACGCCCAGCATGTCCTGTTTGGCGGCGTTGGTATAGGTGACGAAGCCTCGGTCAACCACGGCCGAACTTCCAGGAATGTCGGTCAGCGCGGCGGCGACCATACCGCCCGTGCAGCTTTCGGCGGTGGCGATCATGACGTTCAGCGCCTTGGCGCGGTCGAGCAGTTCGGCGACGGTCATAGGCCCAGTACTCCGTGTGCTATCCCGGCCAGGATCAGAACGCCCACGGCCGCGAACGCGCCCGCGATCACGTCGTCCAGCATCACGCCCAAGGGGTCGCCGCGCCGGTCGGCCCAGCCGATGGGGCCGGGTTTGGTGATGTCGAGCAGGCGGAACAGCAAGAACGCGGCGATCCAGCCCGGCCACAGGGCGGTGACCGCGATGTCATGCGCCCAGGCCGGATAGGACACGGCCCAGATAGCGATGAACTGGCCCGCGACCTCGTCGGCGACGATCTCCGAGGGGTCGTGATCGTCCTGCCCGGCGGTCATGACGCCGGTGGCCCAGGTGCCGGCCACAAAGACGGCGACGGTTGCGACGACCAGCAGCGGGAAGCCACCCAGCAGGTGCAGCGCCAAGGCCAAAGGCAGTGCGGCCAGCGAGCCCCAGGTGCCGGGGGCAGGGCGCAGATATCCGACCCCGCCGACGGTTCCGATCAGGCGCGCCAAGGTCATGGTTTCACCAGACAGGCGGTTGCGATAGCAGCGATGCCTTCCTTGCGGCCGGTAAAGCCCAGCCGCTCGGACGTGGTAGCCTTGATCGACACGCGATCGGACTCCAACCCCATGATTTCGCTCATTTTCTGCCGCATCGCCGCAGCGTGCGGGCCGATCTTGGGGTATTCGCAGACCAGCGTGCAGTCGATGTTCGAGATACGAAAACCCATGCGCGTGGCCAGATCCACCGCATGGCGCAGAAAGATCTCGCTGGCGGCGCCTTTCCACTGCGGGTCGGACGGGGGGAAGTGCTGGCCGATATCGCCCTGCGCCAGCGCGCCATAGATCGCGTCGGTGACGGCGTGCATGCCAACATCCGCGTCGGAATGGCCCTGCAGCCCTCGATCATGCGGGACCTCGACGCCGCACAGGATCACGTGATCGCCCGGCCCGAACCGGTGCACGTCATATCCGTTGCCCAGCCTTACATCCATGTCTGACCTCAATATCCGTTCAGCCCGGGCAAAATCCTCGGGCCGTGTGATTTTCAGATTGTCCGCGTCGCCCGGCACGATGGCCACGTTGATCCCGGCGGCCCGGGCAACCTCGACATCATCAGCGGCCCCGCCGGAGTGCGCCGCATGCGCGGTCACGATGGCGTCATAGCGGAACCCCTGCGGCGTCTGCGCGGCAAACAGGCCCGCGCGATCTCGGGTACCCGTCACTTGGTCGTCGGCCCCGGTCCACAGCGCATCGGTCACCGGCAGCCCAGGTGCCGCGGCGGCGTGGGTGTCGAGGGCCGCCAGCACGTCACCAATGACCCGCGCGCTGACACAGGGTCGGGCCACGTCATGGATGAGAACCTTGCTGACGCTGCGATCAGCCAGTGCTTGCAAGCCGTTGCGCACGGATTCGGCCCGGTCGGCGCCGCCGGGCGCAAGGATCAGGCCGCTGTCGGCGAATTCCGTCCAGGCCGCGGGGTCGTCGGGAGACAGGACCAGCACGACCAGTGACACCTGCGCCTTGATCCGTTCGATCGTCCAGTCGGCCACACGCCGCCCGGCCAAAGGGCGCCATTGCTTGGGCTGGCCTCCTCCGGCGCGCAGGCCGCGCCCGGCGGCGACGATGATGGCGGCGGTTGTCATGTTTGTGTTTCCGAACTTCGCTTAGCTCCCGTGTTTAGGCGGCGGTGAAAGCAGAGGCAATCACTCGCGGTAGTCTGATTAAAAATTGTGCACATGATGATTTTGCGGGCTTGCGGGCCGTGGTTTTGTTGTTCATACGCGCCGAATTCGATATGAAAACCGCGAATGCTCAAGGATTAGGCACGTTGACGCTGCGCATTGCCGAGAAAATTGTGACCCCGCCGGTTTTGCTGGCGCCGATGGCCGGAATCACCGACCGGCCCTTTCGCGACCTCGTCATGCGGTTCGGTGCCGGGATGTTGGTCAGCGAGATGGTCGCCAGCCAGGAGATGGTGCAGGCCAAGCCGGGCGTGCGCGAACGGGCCGAGCTGTCGGCTGATGTGGAAAACACTGCCGTACAGCTGGCCGGGCGCGACGCCTATTGGATGGCCGAGGCCGCGCGGCAGGTCGCCGATCGGGGCGCGCGGGTGATCGACATCAACATGGGCTGCCCGGCCAAGAAGGTGACGAACGGCTATTCCGGCTCGGCCCTGCTGAAGACGCCCGACCACGCCCTGACCCTTATCGAGGCGGTCGTGGGCGCGGTGGACGTTCCGGTGACTCTCAAGACCCGGCTGGGGTGGGACGACACGCTGCTGAACGCGCCGGACGTGGCGCGGCGGGCGCAGGAGGCCGGCGTTCAGATGGTGACGATCCACGGGCGCACGCGCTGTCAGTTCTACAAGGGCGAGGCGGATTGGGCCGCGATCCGCGCGGTCAAAGAGTCTGTCAGCATTCCGGTTGTGGCCAATGGCGACATCACCAGCCCCGGACGTGCGCAGACAGCGCTGGAGCGGTCGGGTGCGGATGGCGTCATGGTGGGCCGTGGAGCGCAGGGCAAACCGTGGCTGCTTGCGCAGATCGCGCACGAGCTGTGGGGGACACCGGCGCCAGAAGTTCCCGAAGGTGACGATCTGGCCGACATGGTGCGGTTGCATTACGAGGCGATGCTGGGGTTCTATGGCGCCGATCTGGGGCTGCGCGTCGCGCGCAAGCATCTGGGCTGGTACATGGACGAGGCCAGAACGCCGGCGTCGCTGCGCCGCGCGGTCCTGACCTCGCGCGATCCTGCCGAGGTTCTGCGGCTGATCGGCGACGCGTTGACGGATAACGCCGAGGTGGCAGCATGATTTCGGATCAGGTCATCTGGGCTTCTCTGCCGGTTCCGGCCTTCATCATCGACCCCGAGGATCGCATCGCCGATATCAATTCCTCGGGTGAGGGGTTTCTGAACGCCTCACGCAAATCGGTGGTCGGGCATCCAGTCTGGGACCAGATCGCCGTGGACGCGCCGTTGGAAGAGGCTTTCACGCGCGCTCGCCAGCAGGGCACGCCGCTGTTCGTGAATGATGTGGACGTGGGTTCGGGCAATCGCGCGCCGCTGCAATGCGCGTTGCAGATCGCGCCGCTGCTGGGGCATCCGGGGTCCATGATCATGATCGTCTCGCCGCGCGAACTGGCCAGCCGCATGACCCGCGGCAACACGGTCAAATCGGCGGCACAGTCGGCGATCGGCATGGCCGAGATGCTGGCTCACGAAATCAAGAACCCGTTGGCCGGGATCACCGGTGCTGCGCAGTTGTTGAGCATGAATATCGGCCCAGAAGACCTTGAACTTACAGATCTTATCGTGGCCGAAAGCCGCCGGATCGTGAAGCTGCTCGAACAGGTCGAGCAGTTCGGAAACCTCTCGCGCCCCGACTTCAAGCCGGTCAACATCCACGATGTTCTGGACCGCGCGCGCCGCTCGGCGCTGCTGGGCTTTGGAGCCGACATGACCATCATCGAGGATTACGACCCCTCGTTGCCACTGGCTTATGGTGACCCGGATCAGTTGCTGCAGGTGGTTCTGAACCTGCTCAAGAACGCGTCCGAGGCGGCCGGTCCCGAGGGCGGGACGATCCGCCTGCACACTTATTTCGAACATTCCTTCCGTCTGCGGCGCAGTGATGGGTCGGGCCACTCGCTGCCGCTGCAGATCGAGATCATCGATAATGGCCCGGGCCTGCCCGAGGACATCCGCAGCGACATTTTCGACCCGTTCGTATCCGGCAAGGAAAACGGGACCGGGCTGGGTTTGGCGCTGGTCAGCAAGATCGTGTCGGACCACGACGGTTGGATCACGGCCGAGTCGGTGCCGGGGCGGACGGTCTTCCGGCTGTCGCTGCGCCGCGCGCCGCGCGAGGCAGGGCCAGACAAAGAATAATCAAGGAGAACACCAGATGGATGGCACGGTACTGGTTGCAGATGATGACAGAACGATCCGGACGGTTCTGACCCAGGCCCTGACGCGGGCGGGCTGCAAGGTGCATGCGACCTCGTCCCTGACAACGCTGATGCGTTGGGTCGGCGAGGGCAAGGGCGACGTGGTGATCTCGGATGTGGTCATGCCTGATGGCAACGGGCTGGAAATGCTGCCCAAGATCGCGCAGGACCGGCCGGGTCTGCCGGTGATCGTGATCTCGGCTCAGAACACGATCATGACGGCGATCCAGGCGGCCGAGGCGGATGCCTATGACTATCTGCCCAAGCCGTTCGACCTGCCGGACCTGATGAAGCGCACCGCCCGCGCGCTCGAGCGGAAGCAGCGCGCACGGTCCGAGCCGGATACGCCGAGCGAAGAGCGCCCCGACGATTTGCCGCTGGTCGGTCGTACCCCGGCGATGCAGGCACTGTACCGTCTGGTCGCGCGGGTGATGAATACGGATCTGTCGGTGCTGATCTCGGGCGAGAGCGGGACCGGCAAATCGTTGATCGCGCGGGCTATTCACGATTTCTCGGACCGGCGCACGCTGCCCTTTGTAACGGCTGCCGCCGCGGATCTGAGCGACCTTGAAGGCCCCGCGCGCGTCATGGCGCGGGTACGCGGCGGGACCCTTCTGTTCGACGAGATCGGCGATCTGGACGACGAGATCCAAGCCCGTATCGTGCGGATGATGGATACGCCCGGCGATCACGTTCCGCGTTTCATGGCCACCAGCCAGACCGACCTGACCGAGGCGATGGAACGCGGCCAGATCCGGCAGGACTTGTATTACCGCCTGTGCGGGGCCACGATCCAAGTGCCCGCCCTGCGCGAGCGCGTCGACGACATCCCGCTGCTGGCAGAGCATTTTCTGGCTCGGGACGAGCGAGACACCGGTGTGAAACGCTGGCTTGGGCCCGAGGCGGTTGAACTGGTGCGCCGCTATTCCTGGCCGGGCAACGTGCGACAGCTGGAAAACGCCATCCGACGGCTGAGCCTGACCAGCCGGTCTGACGAGATCACCAAGGCCGAGGTTGAGGCGGTTCTGGGCAGCCAGCCCGAGGCCGAGCCTCTGTTGGGCGGGGGAGAGCGCGAAAAGCTGTCGTCGTCGGTCGCGCGCCATCTGCGGCGGTATTTCGACCTGCACGGGAACATGCTTCCGCCGCCGGGCCTGTACCAGCGCATCCTGCGCGAGGTCGAGGCGCCGCTGATCGAAATCGCGCTGGAGGCAACGGGCGGAAACCAGGCGAAATGCGCCGATCTTTTGGGGATCAACCGGAATACGCTGCGCAAAAAAATCACCGATCTCGATATTCAGGTGACACGTCGCCGTAAACTGATGTAATATCGCCACACAAACCGTGGCATCCGGGCATGCGCCCGGCAAGGACCACGATATATGGCGGTAAGTCGCGCAAGCGGCACATCAGGATGAGGGCAGATGGTGGCAACCCGGGCACAGAACCGGCCGATGATTGTCCTAGATCGGTGGCGGAAGTCCCGAAAGTTGCGCAATTTCGGCACGTTGGGCTTGGTGGTTCTGGGGCCGGCCCTGGCCTTGGCGACCTATCTGGTGATCGGGCCGTTCGATCTGGGCGCGACCGCTCCGTCGCTGCGGCTGATCCTTCTGGCAGATCTGGTGTACGTTCTTGTCGTGGCGGCCCTGGTGCTCAGCCAGTTGGGCCGCTTGGTCGCCGCTCGGCGTGCGAAATCGGCGGGGTCCCGCCTGCACCTGCGGCTGATCGGCGCCTTCACGCTGCTTGCGCTCGTGCCTACGGTGATCGTGGCGATCTTTGCCGGCTTGACGGTGAATATCGGGCTCGAGGGCTGGTTCTCGGACCGGGTGCGGCAGGTGGTGGGCTCGTCGCTGGCGGCGGCCGAAGCCTATGAGCAGGAGCACCGACAGGGCCTGACGCAGGATGCGCTTGTGCTGGCCCGGTTTCTGGACAATGCGCGGTCGCTGGATTTCTTCATCTCGGATGGCGAACTGCGCGAGGTATTGGCGCAGGGGCAGGCCCAGATCCAACGCGGCCTGCGCGAAGCTTATGTCATCGACGGCAGCGGCGAGATCCGGGCTCGGGGCGACCGGTCCTATCTGTTCAATTATGAACGACCGACTCCGCAGCAGTTCGACCAGGCGCGCGCGCAGGGCCATCTGGTCATCGCCGACTGGCCCAACAACGAGTTCCGCGCGCTGGTCCCGTTGGAGGCCTTCCCCGACCGGTACCTGTATGTTAGCCGCGCGGTCGACGGGCGGTTGTTGACGCTGCTGGACGACACCAAGGAAACCGCCCAGTTCTACCAACAGCTCGAACGCGAGCGGGGCCGGGTTCTGTTCGAGTTTGGCTTGCTGTATCTGGGCTTTGCGCTGATCCTGATCCTGGCGGCGGTGTCGCTGGGCATGTGGTTTGCCGAACGTCTGTCGCGGCCTGTCGGGCGGCTGACCACCGCCGCGCAACGGGTCGGGGCCGGTGATCTGGACGTGCAGGTCATCGAAGAGTCCAGCGATGACGAGATTTCCATGCTGGGCCGCTATTTCAACCAGATGACCCGGCAGTTGAAGGCGCAGCGGGACACGTTGCTGGAAAACACCCGCCAGATCGAAAGCCGACGGCGGTTGTTCGATTCGGTACTCAGCTCGGTCACGTCGGGTGTCGTCGGGGTCGATTCTGACGGGCGGGTTACATTCGTGAACCGGTCGGCCGAACGGCTGCTGGACTGGTCCGGCAGCGACCAGCATCCGCCGATCGGCATTGCCGTGCCTGAATTTCTGCCATTGTTCGAGAAATTGAAGGAAGGCGCGCAGGAGGCCGTTCAGGGCGAGGTCAAGGTGATCCGCAAGGGGCGGTTGGAGAACCTGTTGGTGCGCATGGCCACGCGTCGGGGCGAGGATGGCCGCCTTGAAGGGTATGTGGTGGCGTTTGACGACGTGACTGACCTGGTCAGCGCTCAGCGGATGGCGGCTTGGGGCGACGTGGCCCGTCGGATCGCGCATGAGATCAAGAACCCGCTGACCCCAATCCAGCTGAGTGCCGAGCGCATCAAACGCAAGTTTGCCCGCAAGCTGGAGCCCGAGGACAGCGCCACGCTGGAATCCATGACCGACGTGATCGTGCGCCAGACCAACGACCTGCGCCGGATCGTGGACGAGTTCTCGAAATTCGCGCGGATGCCCGAACCGGACCGGCGCCAGGAGGATGTCGTCAATCTGGTCAGCGAGGCGGTCTTGCTGCAACAGGCCGGGCAGCCGGATGTCGAGATCACGGCCGATCTGCCGGATCAGCCGGTGCTGGCCGACGTCGATGCGACCATGCTTAGCCAGGCCTTGACGAATTTGATCAAGAATGCCGGCGAAGCGATTGAAACACTGAAAGAAAAAGGGGCCCCCGAGAACCTGATGCCGCAGATCCGAGTCGTGGTGCTAACGGTTGATGACGGGGTTCAGATCACCATCGCGGACAACGGGATCGGTCTGCCCGAGGATCGGGCCAAGCTTTTCGAACCCTATGTGACCACCCGCGACGAGGGGACGGGTCTGGGCCTGCCCATCGTCAAAAAGATCATTGAAGAACACGGCGGTTCGCTGACCCTCGAGGATGCCCCCGTGTTCGCCGGACAGGACCATTTTGGCGCGATGGCCGTGATCCGCTTGCCGTTGACCGACGCGGTCCCAGGCGCAGCGCCGCAGAAACAGGCAATAATAACCAACTCACTGAAAGCAGGCCAAAGATGAGCGACATTCTGATCGTAGATGACGAACGCGATATTCGCGAACTTGTGTCCGACATTCTGGAGGACGAAGGATACACCACCCGGCTGGCCGCAAACTCGGACGAATGCATGAACGCAATCAACGCCGAGCCGCCGGGGTTGTTGATCCTGGATATCTGGCTCAAGGACAGCCGGATGGACGGCATCGACATCCTGAAGGCGGTCAGGCGCGACAATCCCGACATTCCGGTGGTTATCATCTCGGGGCACGGCAACATCGAAATCGCCGTCGCCGCGATCAAGCAGGGCGCTTATGACTTCATCGAAAAGCCCTTCAACATCGACCAGTTGATGGTGGTTATCCGCCGTGCCATGGAGACCTCGCGCCTGCGCCGCGAGAACGCCTCGCTCAAGCGCAATGAGGTCAGCAGTTCCGAGATGATCGGCAGTTCGGCCGCGTTCCGCGCCATGGTGGCCCAGTTGGACAAGGTGACCAAGTCGAACGGTCGGGTGATGCTGCGCGGCCCGGCCGGGTCGGGCAAGGAGATCGCCGCGCGCTACATCCACGCTCATTCCAATCGCGCCAACGCCCCCTTCGTGACCGTGAATTGTGCCGGGATCGAACCCGAGCGCGTGGAAGAGGTTCTGTTCGGCCGCGAGTCGCCGGAACGCGGCATCGAATCCGGTCTTCTCGAACAGGCGCATGGCGGTGTGATCTATTTCGACGAAGTCGCCGACATGCCTTTGGGCACGCAGTCCAAGATTTTGCGGGTGCTGGTGGATCAGCAGTTCCAGCGCGTCGGCGGCAGCGACAAGGTGCGGGTCGATCTTCGGGTGATCTCGTCGACCAACCGCGACCTCGAGGCCGAGATCGCGGCCGAGCGGTTCCGCGAAGAGCTGTACCACCGTCTGAACGTGGTTCCGATCGCGGTGCCGTCGCTGGAAGATCGGCGGGAGGATATCCCGGTTCTGGCCCGTCATTTCATCCAGATCTGCAACGAGACCCAGGGCCTGCCCGTTCGCGAGTTGTCGGACGAGGCGGTGGCGCTGCTGCAGACCATGAGCTGGCCCGGAAACGTGCGACAGCTGAAAAACCTGGTCGAGCGAGTGTTGATCCTAGGTGATGGCAGCGGTCCCATCGAGGCGCGCGAACTGCCCAGCGACGAAGACAAGAGCGAAGAGCCGGGCCGCGTGGTGCTGTCGGGCGCGCTGGCAACCTTGCCCCTGCGCGAGGCGCGCGAGGCGTTCGAACGTGAATACCTGCTGACCCAGATCAACCGGTTCGGCGGCAATATCAGCCGCACGGCCAGCTTTGTGGGGATGGAGCGCAGCGCGCTGCACCGCAAGCTGAAGTCGCTGGGTGTGGTCACCTCAAGCAAATCCGGCGCCCGGGTGGCACGGGTGGATGAACCCGAACCGGCCGAGTGACGGGCGGCTTGCCTGCGGGGGTGAATGCCCCTGCGGCGCATGCGCGAACCGGTGTCGTCCCTGTCAGGGCGTGATGATCTGGAAGGATCCGTCGTCGAATTTGACATAGCAGGCGCTGCCGGTCAGCGGTGGCAGGGTGGTAGTCCGCTGGGGTGCAACTCCGCGTTTCTGGCTCTGCTTGCAGGGCGGCAGGCTGACCGGCCGGTATCCGTTGCGCGCCATGCATTGCGCCTCGACCGTGTCGCGTAGGCCCTTGTTTGCATCCACGGTGTAGACCCGCCCCGGCTCCCACCAGCCAGCCGAGCGATAGCAACGTCCGCGGCCATCGCAATAGGTCTGGCCCGGCCAGTAGACCGGCGGAGATTGACGCACCTGGTTGGCCACGGGCACCTTGTTCAGCGCCGCGACCTGGCATTCGGTGGTATCGGCCTGCATACGCGTCACGCTCGCGCCTTCGCGATAATACATCGACAGGGGACCGCAGGCGGCCACGGCAAGCAGGATCAGACAGCTGAGCAAGACGGTCTTCATGCCTCGATCTTGCATCACGGATAAGGTCATGACAATTCAATTGACCGTATTCGGGGCATCTGTCATTCAAAACGCTCAGGCAGAAGGGCCAAGGGAATGAAGGTCATCATTTGCGGCGCCGGCCAGGTCGGCTGGCAGATCGCGCGGCACCTGTCGGGCGAATTGAACGACGTAACCGTCGTGGACAACAACCCGGATTTGGTGCGCCGGGCGATCGAGACGCTGGACGTGCAGGGTGTCTCGGGCTTCGCCAGCTATCCCGACATACTCGAGCAGGCCGGGGCGCGGGACGCCGACATGATCATCGCCGCCACCCATTCTGACGAGGTGAACATGGTCACCTGCCAGATGGCGCATTCGGTGTTCTCGATCCAGCGCAAGATTGCGCGGCTGCGTGCGAAATCCTATCTCGAAGCGATCCACCGCGATCTGTACCGGCGCGACCATCTGCCCATCGACGTGGTGATCAGCCCCGAGCGCGAAGTGGCCGCCGCGGCCATGCGGCGCCTGTCGGCGCCGGCAGCCTTCGACACCGAGCTGTTCATGGACGGCATGGCGCAACTGCTGGGCATCCGGCTGGATGAAGAATGCCCCATCGTGAACACCCCTTTGCGTCAGTTGACCGATCTGTTCTCGACTCTCAGCGCGATTGTGGTGGGGGTGCGGCGCGACGGCACGCTGTTTGCGCCGGAATCCGAAGATCAGCTGTTCGTGGGCGACGAATGCTACGTCTTTACCCACGTCAAGGACGTCGACCGCACGATGGAGGTCTTCGGCAAAACGCAGAAAAAGCAGGACCGCGTGGTCATCGTCGGTGGCGGCAATGTCGGGCTCGAGGTTGCGCGCACGCTGGAAGAGCGCGAGGGTCGGATCCGGGCCAAGGTGATCGAGCGCGATCGGCGCTGCGCCGAGAAGGCCGCCGAGGCGTTGGAGCGCACGATCGTTCTGAATGGCGACGGTCTGGATGCCGCGTTGCTGCGCGAGGCCGGGATCGAGCGGGCCGACGCCATGCTGGCCGTCACCGATGACGACCGGACCAACATGTTGTCGGCGGTGCGCGCCAAGGCCGAGGGTTGTCCGCTGGCGATTGCGCTGATCAACGATCCCAGCATGGCGGCCTTGACCGGCCCGTTGGGGATCGACGCCTATATCAACCCGCGCGCAACCACGGTCAGTTCGATCCTGCGCCACATCCGGCATGGCCGCGTGCGGCAGGTCTATTCGATCGGCGACGCCGAGGCCGAGGTGATTGAGGCCGAGGTCCTGTCGACCTCGCCGCTTGCCGGGCAGAAACTGCGCGACATCGCTTTCCCCGAAGGTGTACTGGTCGGCGCATTGCGCCGCGGCGACGAGGTGCTGCGGCCGTCCGGCGCTCTGCGGATCGAGGAAAAGGATGTGCTTGCGATTTTCGCCATGGCCAGTGACGTACCCGAGGTCGAACGCCTGTTGCAGGTGTCGATCGATTTCTTCTGATGGCCGTCGCGCGCACCGGACGGATCGGCGTTTTTCAGCGCTTGCCCCTGTTCCTGCTGATCTGGGGGGTCGCGTCGCTGGCGATGTGGATTCCGGCGATCTATGCGTTGGCACTGAACGACCATCACACGTCGCAGTCCTTTTTCTATTCCGGCCTGATCGGGGTGTTTCTGGTGTCGATCATCGGATTGGCCCTGTCCAATCGGCGGCCGCGCAGGGGCACGTTGGGCCAACTGGCGGTGCTGTTCGCCACGCTGACCGTGCTGCCGGTCTTTCTGGCGGTGCCAATGCATGACGCGCTGGGGAACACGCGCTTTCTGAATGCCTATTTCGACATGGTCAGTGCCGTGACGACCACCGGAGCCGATCTTTTCAGTGATCCCGGCCGCCTGTCGGCCCCGGTGCATCTGTGGCGTGCGCTGGTCGGCTGGATGGGCGGGCTGCTGATGTGGGTCTCTGCGGCGGCCATCCTTGCGCCTCTGTCCCTGGGCGGGTTCGAGATCACCGCTCGCGGTGAACCGGGGCGGCCGGTCTCGGGCGTGGCGCAGAGCGAACTGGCCGATCCCCGCGGCCGGCTGTTTCGCGTGGCTCGGACCCTGACACCGGTTTATGCGGGGCTGACGGCCGTGATTTGGATCCTGCTGCTGATCGCGGACGAACAGGGTCTGACGGCGATTTGCCATGCGATGTCAATCATGGCGACGTCGGGGATTTCACCCGTTGGTGGCCTGGAAGGATCGACCGCGGGGATCACGGGCGAGGCCATCCTGTTCCTGTTTCTGTTTTTCGCTCTGTCGCGGTTGACCTTTTCGACCGATACGGCGGTTTCCGGTCATAGCCGTCTCGACAAGGACCCCGAGTTCCGCATTGGCCTGCTGATCGTGGTTGCGGTCGCGGCCTTGCTGGTGTTCCGGGCCTTGGCCGGCATGGCCGAGATAGGAGGCCAGGCCACCGGGTTGCAGGTTTTGAACGTGATCTGGGGCATGCTGTTCACGGTGCTGTCCTTCCTGACGACCGCCGGGTTCGAAAGTTCCTATTGGAACGATGCACAGCAGTTGTCGGGCCTGGGGACGCCGGGGCTGGTTCTTATGGGGCTGGCGCTGATCGGTGGCGGCGTGGCCACGACTGCCGGCGGGGTCAAGCTGTTGCGGGTCTATGCGCTGTATCTGAACGGCGCGCGCGAGTTGGACCGCCTGATCCATCCGTCTTCGGTCAGCGGCGCGGGGGCGGGCAATCGCCGCATCCAAAGCCAGGGCGCTTACATCGCGTGGATCTTCCTGATGATCTTTGCCTTGGCGCTGGCGGTCTTCGACGTTCTGCTGGCCGCCGAAGGGGTGGGCTTCGAGCAGGCCATGGTTCTGAGCGTCGCCGCGCTGAGCACGACGGGCCCGCTGATCGAACTGGCAACGGACGTGCCGTTGCGGCTGATCGATCTGTCGGCGGGGGCCAAACTGTCACTGTGTGCCGCGATGGTGATCGGGCGGCTGGAAACGCTGGCGATCATCGCGCTGATCACGCCCAGCCTGTGGCGCGATTGAAGCGCTTCGGGTTACTGCCTGATTTTTCATCTGGAATATCTGTTCGTGTCACTCCATACTCGCGCGGAGGGAGCGCGTTGGTCCGCAGCGCGTAAGCAAGAACAACGGCGAGATAACAAAATATGGCTTCGGACAGACAGAATCTTCAGGATGCCTTCCTGAACAATGTACGGAAAGCAAAGGTTCCCGTTACGATTTTCCTGATCAACGGCGTGAAATTGCAGGGTGTCATCACCTGGTTCGACAATTTCTGCGTGCTGCTGCGCCGCGACGGACAGTCGCAGCTTGTCTACAAGCACGCGATCTCGACCATCATGCCCTCACAGCCGATCAACCTGTATGAGGGCGAAGACGCCTCTTGATGGAACATGACCGGAGGCGCACCCGGGCTTGGGTGCTGCATCCCGATATCAAGTCAGATGACCAGCGCCGTGATCCCGTTCCGGCGCTGGAAGAGGCGGTGGCACTGGCTGCCGCTTTGCCCGATCTGGATGTGATCGGGTCCGAGATCGTTCGCCTGCCGCGGGCGCAGCCCGGCCTGCTGTTCGGCAGCGGCAAGATCGAGGAACTGGGCGCGCGTTTTGTTGAAAACGAAATCGAGCTGGTCCTGATCGACGGGCCGGTCACGCCGGTTCAGCAGCGCAATCTGGAGAAGGCTTGGAAGGTCAAGATTCTCGACCGAACGGGGTTGATCCTTGAGATCTTCTCGGACCGCGCCCGCACGCGTGAGGGCGTGTTGCAGGTCGAGATGGCCGCGCTCAGCTATCAGCGCACGCGACTGGTGCGGGCCTGGACCCACCTGGAACGTCAGCGCGGTGGGCTGGGCTTTGTCGGCGGACCGGGGGAAACCCAGATCGAGGCCGACCGTCGTGCGATCGACGATCAATTGGTGCGCTTGCGCCGTCAGTTGCAGAAGGTCGTGAAGACACGGACGCTTCACCGGGCCGCGCGGGCCAAGGTTCCCTATCCGATCGTGGCGCTGGTCGGCTACACCAACGCGGGCAAATCCACGCTGTTCAACCGCCTGACCGGGGCCGAAGTCATGGCCAAGGACATGCTGTTTGCCACGCTGGACCCGACCATGCGCCGGATCGAACTGCCCGACGGGCCCGAGGTGATCTTGTCGGACACGGTGGGATTCATCTCGAACCTGCCGACCGAACTGGTCGCGGCCTTCCGCGCCACGCTCGAGGAGGTTCTGGCCGCCGACCTGATCGTGCATGTGCGCGACATCAGTCATGCCGAGACCGAGGAGCAGGCCGAGGATGTGCGCACGATCATGGCCTCGCTGGGTGTGGACGATACCCGCCCTCAGCTTGAAGTCTGGAATAAGATCGACCTGCTGTCCGACGAAGACCGGCAAGCCGTGCAAGCGCGGGCCGGGCGCGATCCCGCAGTGTTCCCGATCTCGGCCGTGACCGGCGAGGGGATCGACCCGCTGCTGACCGAGATTGCCACGATCCTGCAGGGCGTGCGCCGGGAAGAGGTTCTGAAACTGGGGTTTGCCGATGGCAACAAGCGTGCCTGGCTGTTCCGGCAGGACGTGGTGCGCGGCGAAAAACAGACTGAGAACGGGTTCGAGATCACCGTTCTGTGGACCGACAAGCAGGCCAACCAGTTCGCGGGCCTCTGACGCTCAGGCCCCGTTGATCTGGCGCTGATGGTCGTCGGCATCGAACCAGTCCGACGACGACTGGATTTTGTAATCTGCATCCAGCTCCCATTCTTCCCAGCCGCGTGTGATGACTGCATTGCCGGTCTGGGCATGATGCCCTTCAAGGGTCCAGACGAAAATGGCGTGGCAACCGGCCCATCGCAGCATATCGCAGCGCACCTCAAGATCGGGAAAGTCGGTATGAAAACCGCGCGCCATGTCCGCTATGGCCGCGCGCCCGACGATGGGGTCGCCGCGATTGATCGTGATCTGCCCATCCGACGTAAAGAATTCGGCTACGGCATCGGCGTCACCCGAGCTCCAGGCGATGGCATAGTCGCGGGCAAGATTGTTCAGGGTATCGCGCAAACTGGCCATTATTTTCCCCCTCGCGCTACGGTCTGGGCGCTCCGGAATGGTAGGCCAACCCACGGGGCCACGTCCACGGGGCGGCAAAAAAGGGGCGGGGGTCCGCCGAAACCTCGCCTATTGCGGCATCAGGTGGGTGGTCCCGACGGCGGCGGCGCGGGCCAGATCCAGGTCCAGCGACATGGGAATGTACTCACCCCGGCGCCACAGTTGCGCTTGATCGTCATAGTAGCGCGACAGGAAGTGGCCCGATTGCCCTGTGGCCGTGATGAAGACCGAGTTGTCGGGGTCGGCAAAGTCATAGACCCCGCGATAGCCGGCGCCGTGCACGTTCTGGAACGGATCCGGCCCTTCGCCCGAGGTGCGCCCGCGCAGCAGGGTGTTGTCGCCGCCGCTGGTCGATTGGCGGATGTTAACGAAATAGCGCAGCACCGGAACCTCGCCCAGCACCGGGTGGTCATGGGTGGCTTGGTGGGCATCGCCCCAGCGCAGGGATTCCAGTTGGCTGCCATAGCGCTCGGAAATCCAGACCAGCGCGTCGTCCAAGGCCAGCCGGGCCATGTCGGTGCAGGTTTCCACCGGTGCGCTCTGCCGGACGTCGCACCAGGCCGAGGCCCCGTCGATGTCGCGGAAGACGCGTTCGATGAACAAGGGCTCGACATGCTTGAATTCCTTGGCCAGTGGCCCGAGGTCATCGGCGATTAGGCGGTTTTGCAGCGCGCGGACCCAGGCCGCATAGATCAGCGGCTCGGGCAGGTGCTCGTTCATTTCACCGTTCCATTCGGCTAGCAGGGTCAAGGCAATCTGGCGCTGGCGTTCGGGGGTGCCTTCAGGCGCGGCCTCGCCGGTGAACCACAGGTCGGCACCGATCAACGGCAGCAGTGACCGCGCGGTAAAGCTGACCGTGTCCAGTTGCGCCTCGATGAAGCTGTCGCGGGTGTGCACCTCGCGCGATTGCATCAGGTATTCCCAGCGGTGGACTCGCTGCGTATCGCCCCATTCATAGGACACATGCAGGGGGAAGGGCCGGTCGATGATCTTGTTGTTGGTGTTGCCCAGAACGCCGCCGGTCGGCGCCACAAATTCGGGGTTGTCGGAATAGGGCAGACGGCCCTGCCAGCGGTTTGCCGCGATCCAGCCCGGGGTCGGGATGCGCCCGAGGCTCTGGTTGTTAAGGTCGCGGCTTGGCATTGCGCCGATGAGTTTCATGCCGACGGTCGTCTTGTCGACCACCGATAGGTTCTGGGACGGCGCGATGTACTTCTCGGCCGCATCGATGGCTTCGCCAACGCTGTCCGCGTTCATTAGGGCCATCGAGGCGCTAATCGAGGTGTCGCGCGGGCTGAGCGCCGTCCAGGACAGCGAAGCCACATGGCCCGGCGGCGTGATGGTTTCCAGGTTGTAATGCGTGCCGGGCAAGACGGGGCCGTTCTCGGTCCAGCGCAGAGTCAGGGTGATCGGCGGCGCGCCCTTGATTTCGATGATCGAGGGGCGCGTCTTGAAGCGTTTGTAGCCGTCGGGCGTCAGGTATTCCTCGGGGTTGTCGGGGTTGATCTTTTCGATATGCACGTCCTGATCGTCGAGGTAGGACGAGGTCAGCCCCCATCCCAACCGGTCGCTGCGTCCGGACATAACCGCCGGAATGCCGGGGATGGTGGCGCCGATCACGCCACCCTTGGCCAGTTCCAGCCGCGCCAGATACCAGATCCCCGGCGCGGTCAGGCCCAGATGCGGATCGTTGGCCAACAGGGTGCCGCCGCTGGCCGAGCGCGACGGCGCAGCAGACCAGGCATTCGACGCCCCCGCCAAACCGCGTTCGGGAAAGGGTGACAGTGGTGAATCCGGCATGTCTGTCCCTTGGGCATAGCGTGGCATGCCGGGAAAAAGCGCGGAATATTCCGGCAGCGCGGCGATACCGTCACCGGGCACGTCGGGCAGGATATCGGCCAGACGCGCGGGATCGTTCAACATCAGCGATACGCGCGCGCGAAGCACCTCGTCGGCCAGGTGGCCGGACAACTGCACCGCCATGAGCTTGATCAGGGCAATGCTGTCGCCGGGTTGCCAGGGGGCCACGGGAGCGTCGAACAGGAACATTTCGGGCGCGCCACGACCCAAGGCGCGGTCGTTGATCTCGTTGAGGCGCGCGTTCACCCCGGCCGCATAGGCGCGCAGGGCAGCCTTGGTATAGTCGTCCTGAACCTCCAAGGACCGATGCGCCAGCGTGTAAAGGTCCAGCCGCCGCATCAGCTTGTCGATCTGGACGGTGCGCGGGCCGAACAGTTCGGACAGGCGTCCCTGGACGGTGCGGCGCATAACGGTCATCTGCCACAGCCGGTCCTGCGCGTGGGCGTAGCCAAGGCCGAAAAAGACGTCGGGGTCGGACTGGCCAAGGATGTGCGGCACGTTGGCGTTGTCGCGCACGATCTCGACCGGTGCCGACAGGCCCTTGACCTCCAGCGTCTGGTCATAGTCGGGCAGGGATTGGCTGGCTAGGTAATAGACAAGCCCGATCGCGGCCACCGCCAGAACAACCAGCCCCGAGGCGATCCGCAACAACCAGCGAAAGACTAGACCCATCAGCAGCGCCCCAAATCAACCCATCCAATCGCGGCGGAGGTTAAATCATGCCGCCGCCGACCAAAAGAGCCCGCCCCCGGAAAATACCGGCTGGAAATGAAAAACCCTGCCGTCACGCCGCGCGGAGGGCAGGGTTGGGGCCCGGTCCTGTTCGGATGATCACGGGATGATGCGCGTGTATTTGACGCCTTCTACGGTGGCGCCGATCTGCAGCCCGGCCTGACCGAAGACGGCAGCGAGAACCGGTTTGCGCAGGGTGGTCAGATCGGCCGACAGCTGGTCGCCCTCGTCGCTGATCACATAGCCGATATCGGCGCCCGCGGTCCAACCGCTCGAGCGGCGGAACTCGTTCAGTGCGTCCTGGGTCATGAAGAACAGAACATGCGCATATTGCTGGGCGCCGATCTGCAGCCCCGCCGTTCCCTTGACGGACGAGTAGTAATCGACCGTGGCACCGTTGATGCGCAGCGCGCCGCGACCATAGCCGCCGCCAAAGACGAATCCGGCCTCGGTGATCAGCGGCATGACCAGCATACCGTTGGCTTTGTTGGCGATTTCGACCGTGTTGGGATACCGGGCGAACATCTCGTTCAGCGTGGCATCGACGCGGGCGTCGATCGTGGCCGCGTTCGAATTGCCGACGCCGTTGCCGCAAGCGGCGGTCAGGGTCAGTCCGGCCATGCCGAAGGCAAAGCCGCGACGGCTCAGTCGTGGTGTGTTGGAACTGCTCATGTTTCTTTTTCTCTGTCGATGTGCCTGAAAAGCCGGGTGGTCCCGGTCTTGTGTGCAAGAATACGCCGAACGGCGTGGGGTGTCACGGGAAAACCGGCAGACCGAGGCCGGCTGATCGGCGAAAAATCGCGGATTCCCTTGGGATTAGCCTTGCAGCAGCTTGGCGACCTGCGGCGCGAAATAGGTCAGGATGCCGTCGCAACCCGCGCGTTTGAAGGCCAGCAGGCTTTCCAGCATCACCTTGTCGCCGTCGATCCAACCGTTCTGCGCTGCGGCCTGGATCATCGCGTATTCACCCGACACCTGATAGGCATAGGTGGGTGCGCCGAACGTGTCCTTGACCCTCCGGCAGATGTCCAGATAGGGCATCCCTGGCTTGATCATCACCATGTCGGCGCCCTCAGTCAGGTCGCGCTGGATCAGGCGCAGCGCCTCGTTCGAGTTGGCCGGGTCCATCTGATACGTCTTCTTGTCGCCGGTGAGCGCGCCCGAAGCCCCCACCGCATCACGGAAAGGCCCGTAGAAGGCGCTGGCATATTTCGCGGCATAGCTGAGGATCATGACGTCATGATGGCCGGCGGCCTCGAGCGCCTGCCGCATCGCGCCAACCCGGCCGTCCATCATGTCAGACGGGCCGATGATGTCGGCTCCGGCCTCGGCCTGGGCCAGCGTCATCTTGACCAGCGCCTCGACGGTCTCGTCATTCACGATCTTGCCGTCCACTACGTATCCGTCGTGGCCGTTGATGTTGTAAGGGTCCAGCGCCACGTCGGTCATCACGGCGATTTCGGGCGCGGCCTGCTTGATCGCGCGGATGGCGCGGTTCGACAGGTTGTCGGGGTTCCACGCCTCGGCGCAATCCTGCGTCTTGAGGCTGGGATCGGTGTAGGGAAACAGGCAGATCGCCGGGATGCCCATCGCTTGTGCCTCGGCAGCGGCCCCGGCGATCAAGTCGACCGATCGGCGTACCACGCCGGGCATCGAGGGCACAGGCTCTTCAATGCCCTCGCCGTCGCGCACGAAGACCGGCCAGATCAGGTCATCAACGGTCAGGGTGTTTTCGCGCACCAGGCCCCTGATCGCCTCGGACTGGCGGGCGCGGCGAAAGCGGCCGTGGGGGTAGGGAGCGATTGTCGGTTTCATGGCGCGTTCTCCTTGAACAGTCGCGCATTGGGTGGCATGAATTCGCGCAGGTCTCAAGGGTACCAATGGCCGCGCCGTTGCGATAGAACCGCCTGAGAATTTTGAAAAAAGGACCGAGTTTGGACTGGTACTCCACGATCTTCGAGCTCATCGACATGCGCAGCTTTTCGAATCTGTGGTACTGGATTGCGCTTGCGGTCCTGTGGTCGACGGCCAGCCATTGGGTGCTGGGGGTTCCCTATGATCTGGTCGTGCGTGCCCGCCGCGTCGGAGGCCAGGCCGAGGCTGACCTGCTGGACATCGTGCGGATCAACACCAACCGAATTCTCTATGTGGCCGAAGTTTCGGGCGTCATTCTTCTGACATTGTGCTGCTTCCTGTTCGCCGGGCTGGCCACGCTGGGGTTCTACTATCAGGTCGAGTTCGCACAGGCCGTGTTTCTGCTGTTGTTCCCGATGGTTCTTGTCGGCGCAAACAGCCTGCGGGTGGCCCGGAACCTGCGGCGGCAGGAATTGACGGTCGCCGGTGTGTCAAAGGCATTGCACCGGTGCCGGCTGGCAACCCAGATCATCGGTATGCTGGCGATACTGGTCACTTCGATGTGGGGCATGTATCAGAACTTTTCGATCGGCGTTCTGGGATAGAAAATTCGGAAAGGCGAGGCGATGAAGGCTCCGAACCACGTGACAGTCGGCGGCGCCCCCGAGGGGTTCGACGCGCAGTTGGTGCTGAACGAGGTCGCCCGCTCGGGCGGGCCGGTTCTGCATGTGGCGCGCGACGACAAACGTGCCGAGGCGATGCGCGCGGCGTTGCGTTTCTTTGCGCCCGACATGCCCGTGATCCTGTTTCCCGGTTGGGATTGCCTGCCCTATGACCGGGTTTCGCCCAACCCCGACATTGCGGCGGCGCGGGTGGCGACCCTGGCGGCGCTGGTGCACCAGATGCCCGAACGCTTTGTTCTGCTGACCACGCTGAACGCTGCCACCCAGCGCGTGCCGGCGCGCGACGTGCTGCGGCAGGCGGCGTTTACCGCACGGGTCGGACAACGCATCGACGAGGCCGCGTTGCGTGACTTTCTGGTGCGGATGGGGTTCAGCCAAAGCCCCACGGTGATGGAGCCCGGCGACTATGCCGTGCGCGGCGGGATCATCGACATCTTCCCGCCGGGCGAGGCAGGGCCAGTGCGGCTGGACCTGTTCGGTGACGTGCTGGACGGCGCGCGCCGGTTCGATCCGGCCACCCAGCGCACCACAGAAAAGCTCGATCTGGTCGAATTGGCCCCGGTCTCCGAGGTGATACTGGACGAAGCCGCCATCACCCGGTTCCGTCAGAACTATCGCATCGAATTCGGTGCGGCCGGTACGGATGATCCGCTGTACGAAGCGGTCAGCGCCGGACGCAAGCATCAGGGCATGGAGCACTGGCTGCCCCTGTTCCACGAAAAGCTGGAAACGTTGTTCGACTACCTTCCGGGCGCGACGATCACGCTGGACGATCAGGTCACGCCCGCGCGTCTGGCCCGGTGGGACAGCATCGCCGATCAATACGAAACCCGGCGCCTGGCGCTCGAGAACCGCTCGCGCATGGATTCGGTCTATAAACCCACGCCGCCGGGTCTGCTGTATCTGGACGACGCCGCCTGGACCCAGGCGGTGGCGCAGCGGCGGGTGCTGCAGTTCAGCCCCCTGCCGCAGGCCAGCGGCCCCGGGGTGATCGACGCGGGCGGTCGGATCGGGCGCAACTTTGCCCCCGAGCGGCAGCAGGAAAGCATCAGCCTGTTCGGCGCGCTGGCCAGCCACATCAAGAACAAGCTGGAGAAGGGGCCGGTTCTGGTCGCGTCCTATTCCGAGGGCGCGCGCGAACGCCTGACCGGGTTGATCGAGGATGAGGGCCTGGCCGAGGCAATTCTTGTGACCGACGGCTCGCGCATCGGCAAGCGCGGCCTGCACCTGGCGGTCTGGGCGTTGGAGCACGGCTTCGAGACGCCTGACATGACGGTGATTTCGGAACAGGACGTGCTGGGCGACCGGCTGATCCGCCAGCCCAAGAAACGCCGCAAGGCCGAGAATTTCCTGACCGAGACCCAATCGCTCAGCCCCGGCGATCTGGTCGTGCATGTCGATCACGGCATCGGCCGGTACATGGGCATGGAGGTCGTGACCGCCCTGGGCGCCGCGCATGAATGCCTGCTGCTGGAATATGCTGAAGGCGCCAAGCTGTACCTTCCGGTCGAAAACATCGAGCTGCTGTCGAAATACGGGCACGAGGAAGGCTTGCTCGACAAGCTGGGCGGTGGTGCGTGGCAGGCCAAGAAGGCCAAGCTCAAGGAACGCATCCGCGAGATGGCCGACCGGCTGATCCGCATCGCGGCCGAACGCGCCCTGCGCAAGGCTCCGATCATGGACCCGCCGCCCCACGCGTGGGAGGAGTTCAGCGCCCGCTTTCCTTACCAGGAAACCGAGGACCAGCTGCGCGCCATCGCCGACGTGATGGAGGACCTGCACTCGGGCACGCCGATGGATCGCCTGATCTGCGGCGACGTGGGCTTTGGCAAGACCGAGGTCGCCATGCGCGCGGCCTTTGTTGCGGCCATGTCCGGGCTGCAGGTGGCGGTGATCGCGCCCACAACATTGCTGGCGCGTCAGCACGCCGCCAGCTTCAAGGAACGGTTCCGGGGCTTCCCGCTGGAAGTCCGGCAATTGTCACGTTTCGTCTCGGCCAAAGAGGCGCAACAGACCCGCGAAGGGCTGGCCAAGGGGACGGTCGATATCGTGATCGGCACCCATGCGCTGCTGGCCAAGGGCATCCGGTTCCAGAACCTCGGGCTGTTGATCATCGACGAAGAGCAGCATTTCGGCGTGGCCCACAAGGAAAGGCTCAAGCAACTGCGCTCGGACGTGCATGTGCTGACGCTGACCGCGACGCCGATCCCGCGCACCCTGCAACTGAGCCTGACCGGGGTGCGCGACCTGTCGATCATCGGCACACCGCCCGTCGATCGCCTGGCGATCCGCACCTATGTCAGCGAGTTCGATGCCGTCACCATCCGCGAGGCGCTGCTGCGCGAGCACTATCGCGGCGGGCAGAGTTTCTATGTGGTGCCGCGCATCTCGGACCTGCCCGAGATCGAGGAGTTTCTGAAAGAACAGCTGCCGGAGCTGACCTATGTGGTGGCCCATGGCCAGATGGCGGCGGGTGAGCTGGACGACAGGATGAATGCCTTTTACGACGGCAAGTATGACATTCTGCTGGCCACCACGATCGTGGAAAGCGGGCTGGACATTCCCACCGCAAACACGATGGTGGTGCACCGGGCCGACATGTTCGGGCTGGCGCAGCTCTATCAGATCCGGGGCCGGGTGGGGCGGTCCAAGACCCGCGCCTACGCCTATCTGACCACCAAGCCGCGCGCACGTCTGACCCCGGCCGCCGAAAAGCGCCTGCGGGTTCTGGGCTCGCTCGATACGCTGGGGGCCGGGTTCACGCTGGCCAGCCAGGACCTGGACATTCGCGGCGCGGGCAACCTGCTGGGCGAGGAACAGTCGGGCCAGATGCGCGACGTGGGGTATGAACTCTACCAATCGATGCTGGAAGAGGCGATTGCTAAGATCAAGGTCGGCGAGATGGAGGGGCTGAGCGAAGCCGACGACCAGTGGGCGCCGCAGATCAACCTGGGCGTTCCGGTGCTGATCCCCGAAGACTATGTGCCCGATCTGGACGTGCGGCTGGGCCTCTATCGCCGTCTGTCGTCGCTGTCGACCAAGGTCGAGCTGGAGGGCTTTGCCGCCGAATTGATCGACCGGTTTGGCCCGCTGCCGAAAGAGGTGAACACGCTGCTGTTGGTGGTGCGGATCAAGGCGATGTGCAAACGCGCGGGCATTGCCAAGCTGGACGGCGGACCCAAAGGGGCCACGATCCAGTTCCACAACGACAAGTTCGCCTCACCGCAAGGTTTGGTCGAGTTCATCCAGAACCAGCGCGGGCTGGCCAAGGTCAAGGACAACAAGATCGTGGTGCGGCGCGACTGGAAGAAGGACAGCGACAAGATCAAGGGCGCCTTTGCCATTGCCCGCGATCTGGCCGAGAAGGTGGCGGCTGAGAAAAAGAAGAAGGCCAACGCCTGAGGGCGCGGCCTAGTCTCCGGCGACGAATGTACACAGCTGCCAGTCACCGCTGTCCGACTTCACGAAGGCCGCGCGATAGCCGACCATCGACCACAGGAAATCGGAATAGATATAGCCGCGCGTTCCGTCGGTCAGGATGACGCCCTGATATTCGGTCTCTTCCAGATATTCCGGCACGATCACCACCTCGTGGCTGATCAGGTCCAGAATGGGCGCGCCGCGGTTGGGGGCCTGGCGCAGGGTGACATCCCGGCCGGTCACGAAATAGGCGGTGAACGGGTCTAGCGCCGCCGGCAGGGTGATGCGCCACTGGTGCGGCATCCAGAATTCGCCATCCTCGTCGAAATAGCCGGGCTGGGCCAGCGTGGTCTCGAGGTCGCGCCAGTAGTCCTCGCGGATGGTGGCGGCGTGGCGGCGATCGGACTCGGGCAGGGTCTCGGGATCGACCGTCAGGTTGGCGCGGAACGTCTCGGGGCCGTCCGGGTCGCCGTGGCTGGTATAGATCTCGGGGCAGGTGGCGGCCATCACGCCCTCAAGGTCGCGGGCGGCGACCTTGGCGCGCAGGTCCGCACGAAAGGCTTCAAGCGCCGGGTCGTTGCTGGCCTCGTCCAGAGGCGGAAAGGTCTGACGGTCGGCCCAGGCGGGGCCGCAGAACAGTGCGACCAGCGCAGCATTCAACAGTTTCATTCAGCGGCTCTCATCGCGGCCTGGGCGCAGAAGCATGAGGCGCCGACGCTGTGGTCGGCCCGCGCCAGGGCCAGGTCAAGTCGTTGTCGGATCAGCTGCAATTCCTCTCGCGCGCCGCGCACCTTGAGGCAATCGTGCAAGCCCTTGAGGCTCCAGACATTGTCGGGATGGATCGAGGCCCGGCTGAGGGTGCCGCCCAAGCCCAGATCCTCGCGATAGACGGCTTCGGCCTCGGCCACATGGCCCTGTTCGAACAGGAGCGCCCCCAGCGCGTGGCGGGTGGGCTGCATCCAGCCCCAGGGCTCGTCATAGGGCAGGTTGTCGTCCAACTCGACCGAGCGGCGCAGATGGGCGAAGGCCGTGTCGAAGTTGCCTTTGCGGTACTCGATCTCGCCCCGCAGCATCTCGCGCGCGATCTCCAGCAGGTCGATCACGCGGTTGTTGTGCAACAGGCGGGTTTCGGGCACCCGGTCCTTGGCGACCAGGAACAGCCGTTCTTCGGCTTCGGCCTCGGCCACGTCGCCCGTGGCGGCATGGGCGACTGCGCGGGCATAATGCGTGGTGGCCGTCACCGTCAGATACAGGTCGGGATCGGGGGGCAGGGGCAGAGCCTTGGCTTCCTCCCACCGGCCGAAACGGATCAGGATATGCGGTCCCATGGCCATGTAGCTTTCGAAGTAATCCGCCATGGGCGGGCTTTCGATGCGCAGCATTTCCTCGGGCGTGGTGTCCCACAGGCCCTTATTGGCGCGTAGGGCGGGCTCCATCTGACCCAGGAACAACGCGCCATAGATGACGAAGTGGTAATTGTGCTGGCGATAGCCGGTATAGATGTTGAAAGCGCCTTCGCGCTGGTAGTATTTCAGATCGGCAGTGACCGCCTGTTCGTTCCAGTGGACGACGTTCTGATAGTGGCCGCACAGCACGTCGATATGGGTTGGCATGTGCACCAGATGCCCGGCATCCGGCACCAGCGTGCGCAGCACGTCACCGGCCTTCAGTGCCTTTTCCGGCGTGGACGACATCTCCATCAGGTGTACGTAGAGGTGCAGCAGGCCCGGATGCGACATCGCCGCCGGATCATGGGCCATGGCCCATTCCAACGCCTCCTGCGCTTCAACCGTGGCGGCGCCCTCGGCGGGCTGGCCTGTCCTCAGGTCCCACATCTGCCAGGGGGTCAGGTTCAGCAATGACTCCACATAGATGGTGCGCAAGTCCAGATGATCGGGTCGGGCCGCGAAGGCGGCGCGCATGGCGTCGGCGAAGTCGTGGTCCCAGCGGTGCATGTCGGGCGCCGGGTCACGCTGGGGATAGCGGGCGGGCAGGGCGCGGATCAGTTCGCGTTCGACAGGCGTGCAGCGGTCCAGCAGGGCCAGTGCGCACTGGGTCGCGTCATAGGCGCAGGCCAGCGCCTTGGCCTTGCCCGCATCGTCCAGCAGCTCCCAGGGCAGGTTGTAGTTCGGCCCGGCGGCATAGGCCACGCCCCAATGGGCCATGGCGCAGTCCGGGTCATGCTCCAGCGCGCGCTGGAAACACACGACCGCCTCTTCGTGATTGTAGCCGTAGGTCCAGACAAGGCCCCGGTCGAACCACAGCTGCGCCTGATCCGAGGACGTGGTGACGGGGCAGCTATGCGTGCCCAGATCGTAATAGTCGCTCATTCCGGATTCCCCCTGAATGGGGCGAGCCTAGCGCAGTTCAGGTGCGCTGCACAGGTCAGGCGGGAACGCGGTCTTCAATCCGGCCCATGTGGACCATCAGCCCGAAAGCCAGCACGCACATGGTCAGGATGCCGATGGTCAACGGCCCCAGCGTGCCGTCGAACAGCAGCCCAACCGGTGCGGCGATCGCGGCGGCCAGCACGGTCGAGATCGACCCGATGACCGAGGCCGCCATGCCGGCGATATGGCCCATCGGCTCCATCGCGATGGCATTCAGGTTGCCCATCGTGACGCCGGCCATGAAAAAGACAGTGGTCTGCCAGAACACGAACAGCGCAAACGAGGCCTGCGGCGACAGGTTCGACATATTTAGGGCAATCACCAGCGAGGTGATCAGGATCTGTCCGGCCAGTGCCCAGGTCACCATGCGGCGCATCCCCACGCGCACCACGACGGCCGCGTTCAGCAGGCTGGCCGAGCCGGACATCAGCGCCACGAACCCGAACCAGAAGGGGAAGCTGTCGGCGCGGTGGTGGATCACATCATAGACCGGCTGCACCATGGTCAGCATCGTGAACAACATGCCCATGCAAAGGGTCTGAACAAAGATCGACAAGCGCACGGTGGGGTGGGCGAACATCTCTTTCACCGCACCGACCATCAGCGGCAGGCGGAACGGGCGGCGGTTTTCCGGGGCGAGGGACTCCGGCAGTCGGAACCCCATCCAGACAATGATCACCAGCGCGAACAGGATGAACGACATGAACACACCGCGCCAACCGGCGAAGGCGATCACGGCGGCACCGGCCATGGGCGCGATGGCAGGCACCAGTGTAAAGATCATCATCGCGATCGACACGATCCGCGCCATTTCCCGGCCCGAGAACAGATCACGGATGATGGCCATGGCCACGACACGCGGACCGGCGGCCCCCAGCCCCTGAGCCACCCGGGCAGCCAGAACCAGCTCCAGCGATGAACTGGCCCAGGCCACGGCCGATGCCAGAATATAGAGCGCCGCGCCGGCGAAGATCACCGGCCGGCGTCCGACCGCATCCGAGATCGGACCGGTGAAGAACGTGCCGATCCCCATGCCCAGAACAAAGCTGGTCAGGATCAGCTGCGCCCGGTTCACGTCATCAGGGCTGAGCTGCGCGCCGATCTCGGGCAGGGCAGGCAGCATTGAATCAATCGAAAATGCGATGGTGGCAAACATCATCGCGATCAGCGCGATGAATTCGGCCCTGGAAATACGGTCAGCCATGCGGGGACTCCTTGCCCCAACGCGCTAACACGACAGGGCAAGGTGGGCTAGGTGCAACCGCGCACAGAACTCTGTGCTATTCTGCAGAGGAGGGCTCAAACTGAGACATGATTTCATCGATGACCTGCTTCCATAGCTCGGGCGGCTGGGCGCCAGGTACTGCGTGCTGGTTGGCGACGATAAAGGTCGGCACCGAGTTCACCCCCATCTCGCGTGAATGGGCGTCGCGTTTGCGGATGTCGTCCCGGTCGGCGTCGGATTTCAACAGTTTCAGAACCACAGCGGCGTCCATGCCCACGCTGTCGGCGATGTCGGCCAACACCTCGTGGTCGCCGATGTCGCGGCCCTGCACGAAATAGGCGTCGAACAGCGCATCCACCACCTCGTTCTGCTTGCCTTCGATCCCGGCCCAGTGGATCAGGCGATGGGCGTCCAGCGTGTTCGGGGTGCGCTTCATGGCCTCGAAATTGATGTTCAGGCCGGCCTTTTCGGCATGCTCCACCACCGGCGCATAAGCTTTGACCGCACCTTCGTTGCCACCGAACTTGCGTTCCAGGTATTCGCGCCGGTCCATGCCGCCTTCGGGCATGTCGGGGTTCAACTGGAACGGATGCCATTCGATCACGAACGGATGGTCCGGGACCGAGGCCAGGGCCTTGTCCAGGTTGGTCTTGCCGATATAGCACCACGGGCAGATCGGGTCGGACAGGATATCAAGCTTGACGGTCTGGGTCATTCGGAGGGTGCCTTGAAATAGGCCGGCAGTGCGCGGCGCAGGAGTTTTCCGTTGCCCCCGGTGGGCAGTTCGGGAAGATGGATGAAGGCGCGGGGTTGCTTGTAGCGCGCCAGGTTGGCCTCGACATAAGCGCGCAGGGCGGTTTCTTCCAGTTTTTCCGGCCCGGAATAAAAGGCAGCGATCACGAAGGTGTCCGGTTTGACCTCGACCGCCGCCGCGCCGACCTGCGAGATTCCGGGAAAGCGTGACAGGACGGATTCGACCTCGACCGGAGATACCCGGTAGCCGCCGGCGTTCATCATGTCGTCGTCGCGCCCCAGATAGGTGATCTGCCCATCCACGGCCATCGCCCCTTGATCGCCGGTCAGGAACCAGTCGCCCTGCATGCGCGCGCGGGCCTCGTCCGGGGCGTTGAGGTAAGTCAGCATCAGCCCCGGGTCCGAGCGGTGAATGGCGATGGTGCCTTCCTGTCCCTGCGGAACCGGTCCGTCAGGCCCCAGGATCGCCACGCGGCGCCCCGGTTGCGGCTGGCCCAGAGAGTCTCCGCGCGCAGGGTGGGATGGGCTCGATGAGATGAAGGTCGAGCATTCCGACATGCCGTAAGCCTCGTACAGCTCTGTCCCGGTGGCCTGAACCCAGCGTTCGTGGAGGGCGCGCGACAGTTTCTCGCCGGCGCTCAGGCCGTGGCGCAGATCGGGCAGGGGCAGCATGTCTGCCGCGTTCAGCATCTTGCGGTACACGCCCGGGGCGGCCGCAAAGATCGAGGCGCGGTGGCGGCGCAGCAACCCGGGCAGGGCTGCCGGGTCGGTTCCGGGTTCGGGGATCAGCGCAGTGGCGCCGATGGTCCACGGGTCCATCAGGCCGGTGCCCAGCGTGTAGGTCCAGTTGAACGCGCCCGCGTGGCACAGGCGGTCGGCCTCGCGCAGACCGTACCAGCCATCGACCATCATCTGCCGCGCCCAGATCGCGCGATGCGCATGGGCCACGGCGCGTGGCTTGCCCGAGGTGCCTGAGGTATAGACGATATAGGCCATGCGTTCCGGGTCGCCCATGTCGAACGACGCGAGCGGCAGGTCGCGCATGGCGGCAAGGTCGGTCAGGCCGATCTGCTGGGGATGCGCGGCACAGGCCACGGACGGATCGCGCAGAATGGCGGCTGGGGACAGTTCCCGGATCATCCGTTCCGTTTCTGGCTCGGTCAGTTGCGAGGATGTCGGCACCGGGATCAGACCGACTGCGATTGCCCCCAGATAGGCGATGGGAAAATCGACCGTATTGCCCAGGCGCATCAGCACGATGTCTCCGGGCACAAGGCCCGCGCGCAGCAGCCCGGTTCCGGTGCCCAGAACTGCGGATTTCAGCAGCGCATAGGACCAATCGTCCGAACCGTCGGCGCGCAGCACGGACAGAGCTACCTTGTCCGGCGTGGCATCGGCGCGCCGCAACACGTGGGCGGCCAGGTTGAATGGCGTAGGACAGGGCGGCGGTGGCCCTTGATCAAAGATTGACAACATGCGCCTTGGCTATTGCCGTTTGTCACGCGTTGCAAGCGCGCGGCGCTGGCCCTATAGAATGACGCATGACGAGCAAAGACCACAAATCCATCGTACGCATCGCCCGCGACAACGGCACCCAGTCCGAGCCCGAGCCGGTCGATCTGGGCGCACGCGTGCGCGAGCTGCGCAAAGCGCGCAACTGGACGCTGGAACAGGCGGCCAATCAGGCCGGGCTGGCGCGCTCGACCCTGTCCAAGATCGAAAACGGCCAGATGTCGCCCACCTATGATGCGCTGAAAAAGCTGGCGACAGGACTTGAGATTTCGGTGCCGCAGCTGTTCACCCCGCCTGAGCGCGATCAGGTCATCGGCCGCATGGCGGTGACGCGAAACGGGCAGGGCACCGCCCATGCCACCACGACCTATGAACACGAGCTGCTGGCCGAGACGCTGACGAAAAAGCAGATGCTGCCCTATCGTGCGCGCGTGCGGGCGCGGTCGATGGACGAGTTCGATGGCTGGGTGCGTCACGACGGCGAAGAGTTCCTGTATGTGCTCACCGGCGTAATCCGCCTGTATACCGAGTTCTACGAGCCCGTCGAAATGCGCCGAGGCGACAGCGCATATTACGACGGCAGCATGGGTCACAACGTGATCTCGGTCAGCGAGGAAGACGCGACCATCCTGTGGGTCACGTCGCTGGCCTAGCTGCGGGCCAGCTCTCGGTTCAGTCCTTCGGTGAACAGGAAGTCTTCGACTTCTTCATGGGCCTCGGTCATCGTCAGGTGATGACGTTCGGCCAGATAGGCCTCGAACCGTTTTCTGTCGGCCCTGACGCGCGCCATATCCTGGTCGCGCAGGTTCGGAAAACGGCGCTTGGCGCGGGCATAGGTCGCGCTCCAGTCTTGTGTCAAATCAGTCCAGTTCAACATCTGTGAGCCTCCCGCGGTTCGGGTTTCAGGACTGCTCTTCCCCAGATCAGCGTAAGGAGGAGGTGATGCTATGTAAGACATGACAAAATGTCGCAGTTCGTCTCGCGCTCTGTACAGCCGGGCGTGAGCAAGACAACGGAGCTTGGGCACGGCATCGACCCCGTCTGAAACGATCGGCCTCAATCGTCGGCCCGCGCCTCCAAACTCTTTTCATGTCGTGCATTTTCCTAAAAGAAGCTGCGATAACTAACCGGGCTTTCGTGCAAGCTGTTCCAATATTTGGGGGTGCGTTCGATCGCAGCCGCTTGATCTGCCGTCCAACCCGGTATGCGGTCGGACGTGCCCGGGCCGGGTCATTATCTTGTGGTTGGGCGATGTGCCGTTTTTCGCCGATCTTCCGCTGGCGCACTCAAGTCTGAATCCGCCCGCAGGGTCAACCGCCCCCGCGGGCCGTGAGTCAGTCCTCGTACCACCAGACGTCGGGCATGAATTGCGGGCCGTCGCCATAGATCGGCAGAATTTCAGGGTGCCGCATCTGCTTGACATGGGCGATACGGCCCACGTCAAAGCTCCAGATCGGAATGACGTAGCGGCCCGCCGTCAGAACCCGGTCCAGCGCGCGGGTGGCGGCCACGAAATCCTCGCGGCTCTCCGAGGCCAGCATCGCGTCAATTAGCCCGTCGACGGCGGGCGAGGCTACGCCCATCAGGTTGCGTGTGCCCGGCGTGTCGGCGCCTTCGCTGCCCCAGTACAGGCGCTGTTCATTGCCCGGCGACAGCGACAGCGCGCGGCGAAACGGGGTCATGTCGAAATCCAACTCGGAAATGCGTTGGGTGTATTGGGCGTCATCCACCTTGTCGACGGTCAGCTCGATCCCCAGCCGTTCCAGCGCTCGGGCATAGATCTCGGCGATGGCGTCGACGTTCTGCACCACGTTCAGGCCGCCTTGGCTGATGATCAGGTTCACCTTGAACGGCTGGCCTTCGGCGTTGCGGAGCACCCCATCCTGGATGGTCCAGCCGGCCTGTTCCAGCAGGCCGGCCGCCTTGCGGATGTCCCTTCGGTTGCGGACCGAGGCGTCGCCCTTGGGCAGATCGTACCCTTCCAGCGCACCGGGGGGCAGATCATCGGCATAGGGCTGCAACAACTCGGCCACGCGCCCTTTGGCCGGCCCGGGCTGCATGGCCAGGTCGGACCCCGAGAAATACGAGGTGATCCGCGGCTGTGCCCCGCCGGTGAAGGTGCCGTTGATGTATTCGAAGTTGAAGGCGAGGATCAGCGCCTCGCGCACACGCCAGTCGTCGAACGGCGCGCGTCGGGTATTCATGACCAGCCCGGTCATCCCCGACGGTTTCTTGTGCGGGATCTCGGTTGTGACGATGTCGCCCCGCTGGACGGCAGGGAAATCGTACTGCGTGGCCCATTTGTCGGCGTTGAATTCGCGGATGGCTGACAACTTGCCGGCCTTGAAAGCCTCGAACAGAACGGTCTGATCGCCGTAGAATTCGATCCGCATCTCGTCGAAATTCATCGTGCCGCGCCGGAAGGGGACATCCTTGCCCCAATAGTCGGGGTTGCGCTTGAAATTCACGAAACGCCCGGCTTCGTAGTCGTCGATCACGTAAGGGCCGGTGCCGATGGGAATGTCCTGCAGGGGTGCCTCGGCGAAATCCTTGCCCTCCCACTGGGCCTTTTTCAGGATCGGACGCAGGCCCGCGATGAGGGCCAGTTCGCGGTCGGGTTCGTTGAAGGTGATCCGCACCGAGCGCGGTCCGGTCTGGTCGATGCTGTCGATCTTGGACCAAAGACCGCGATAGCGCAGGTGCCCCTGGGTGCCGAGCGTCTCGTGGGACCAGATCACGTCCTCGACCGTGACCGGGGATCCGTCCGAGAAGCGGGCATTCTCGCGCAGGGTGAATTCGACCCAGGATCGGTCGGGCGCGGTGTCGATTGATTCGGCCAGAAGACCGTAAAGCGTGAATGGTTCGTCCCAGGACCGGCCCATCAACCCCTCGTGCGTCCAAAATCTCAGCTGCCAGGGGGCGGTGCCTTTTTGCACGAACGGGTTCAAACTGTTAAAGCCGCCGGTGTTGCCGAACACGACCTTGCCGCCCTTGGGCGCATCCGGGTTGGCATAGGGCAGAGACACAAAATCCGGTGGTAGGGCAGGGTCGCCATACATAGCTATGCCATGGGCCGAATCTGCGAGCGCTGACGTCACGGAAAGCGCGGCGGTGATTCCCGCGATCACAGGGCGAAGCGGGCGAAGAAAATCGGGGCTCATTTTGGAAACAATCCTGCTCTGGCCTTATTTTGTTGGGATTCACCGTACCGATGATTTTTCTTATTTTCAAACTTTTAGCTTGGATGACGGCGCGGAATTGCTTATAAAGGTTGCACTGCTCGATAGGTTTCTTGCCTGTATGAAACCTGCCTCAATAACTTAACGCCCGCTTCGTGCGGGCGTTTTTTTCTGCCTCGAGCTCCGAGTTTCCCGCCCATAAATCGACCGTATCCGCAAACGGGTCTTTCCCCGTTTATTTTGCAGGTGCAGCATGGCACTGTGTCTCCAAATCATGAATCTGTGGGAGACCCCAAATGAACCTGTCGGGAAAAACTGCAATCATTACCGGATCGAATTCGGGCATCGGGTTGGGCATCGCGCGCGAATTGGCCAAGGCGGGGGCCGACGTGGTTCTGAACTCGTTCACCGACCGCGATGAAGATCACGCACTGGCCGCCGAGATCAGCAAGGAAACCGGAACCACGGCGCGCTACATTAAGGCCGACATGTCCAAGGGCGAGGAATGCCGGGCGTTGGTCGAACAGGCCGGAGCCTGCGATATACTGGTCAACAACGCAGGCATTCAGCACGTGGCACCGATCGACCAGTTTCCGGTCGAGAAATGGGACGCGATCATCGCCATCAACATGAACTCGGCCTTTCACACGACGGCGGCGGCGCTGCCGATGATGCGCAAGGCCGGGTGGGGGCGGATCGTCAACATCGCCTCGGCGCATGGGCTGACGGCGTCGCCCTACAAGGCGGCTTATGTGGCGGCCAAGCATGGGGTCGTGGGCATGACCAAGACCGTTGCGCTTGAAACCGCGCAGGAGCCGATCACCTGCAACGCCATCTGTCCGGGCTATGTGCTGACGCCGCTGGTCGAGGCGCAGATCCCCGACACGATGAAGGAATACAACATGAGCCGCGAGGACGTAATCAAGAACGTCATGCTCGAACGGCAACCCTCGAAAGAGTTCGCGACCGTCGAACAACTTGGTGGAACCACCGTGTTCCTGTGCTCGGACGCGGCGGCCCAAATCACCGGCACCACGATCTCGGTCGACGGCGGCTGGACCGCGCTGTGATCCGCGGCGCGCGCTGGGGCCGGCGGATATGGTAAAGCGCATCAACCTCGCCCTGCAGGGTGGCGGCGCGCATGGCGCCTTTACTTGGGGCGTGCTGGACCGTCTGCTGGACGACGAAGACATCGAGGTTGCGGCGATCACCGGAACCTCGGCCGGGGCGCTAAACGGGGCTGCCTTCAAGGCCGGCATGGTTCATGCCGGTCGCGATGGCGCGCGCGAGACCTTGAACGCCCTGTGGGAGCGGATGGGCGCGGTGGGCGACATGCGCATCGCCAACTGGCTGGCCGGGATGGAGCCCGCCCAGATCGCGCAGGCGATGGAGTATTCCGTGCCGTTCTCAATAGCCGATACCTGGTCGCGGATGGTGTCGCCCTATGCTTATGGGCCGTTCTACCGCAATCCGCTGGCCCCAGTGGTCGAGGCCTTTGATTTTGGCGAGGTCTGCGCCGATCAGGGGCCGCGTCTGTTCGTCTGCGCCACCTGCGTGCGCAGCGGCAAGATCCGGGTGTTCACGGGTGATGAGGTGACGACCGAAGCGATCCTCGCCTCGGCCTGCCTGCCGAACCTTTTCCAGGCCGTTGAAATTCACGACCCCGAAACCGACCGAACCGAAGCCTATTGGGATGGCGGCTATACCGGCAACCCGGCGCTGTTCCCTCTGTTCAACGCGGGTCTGCCCAAGGATGTGGTGATCGTGAACATCAACCCGCTGGAGCGCGACGAGGTTCCGAAGACCCCGCAGCAGATCCAGAACCGGATCAACGAGATCAGCTTCAACTCGTCCCTTCTGCGCGAATTGCGGGCGATCAACTTCGTGCAGCGCCTGCTGGCCGAGGGCAAGTTGAAAGCGGGCGAGATGAGCCGTGTCTTCGTGCACATGATTGCAGATGACGCCCTTATGAACAGCCTGTCGGTTGCGACCAAGACGGTGCCAAACCCGGTGGTTCTGCACAGCCTGAAACAGGCGGGACGGGCCGCGGCCGACCGGTTTCTGGCCGATCACGAACCCGATCTGGGTGCGCGCAGCACCGTCGATCTGCCCGCGATGTTCGGCTGATCACTCGGGCGGCTGTGAGGGGTCTTTCTGGTTCGGATAGACCAACCCGGCCGAGATCACCAGCTTGGCGGCATCCTCGATCGTCATGTCCAGCAGGATCACGTCTTCCTCGGGGAAGAACAGCAGAAAACCCGAAGTCGGGTTCGGCGTGGTCGGGATGAACACGCTCAGCAGGCCGCCGCCGGTTTCGGCTCGTTTGTTGATCTCGCCCTTGGCCTCGGTCGAGACGAAGCCGATGGCCCAGATGCCCCGGCGGGGATACTGCACCAGGCAGGCATTCTCGAATGACCGCTCGGTCTGGGCAAAGACGGTTTCCGAGATCTGCTTGATCCCGGAATAGATCGACCGGACGACGGGCATCCGGTTGACCAGGCTTTCGGCAAAATGGATCAGTGACCGACCCAAAATACCTTTGGCGATCCAGCCGACCAGAACCGTGAAGATCAGGAAGAACAGTACGCCTACGCCGCGCAGGTTGATGCCTACATATTGTTCAGGGCGGAACTGGTGCGGGATCAGGGGCAGAACCGCGCTGTCGATCCAGCCGACCACCGACAGGATCAACCACAGCGTCAGCCAGACTGGTGCGATGACGACGATACCCGTCAGAAACGACGCGCGTAGCCGCGACAGCAGGCCGGGGCGGCGGTGGGGTTCTTCATCAAACGGTGTGTTCATCGCGGTTCCGAGCGGTTTGCCGGATTAGTTAATCAGTCCGGCGCCTTGGTACAATAGGTCCGATTGGCGTTCAGTCCGCCTGAGCCTTCAAAGCCTTGGCGATGCCAGCCGCAAGGCGCGCATTGTTGCGCACCAGGGCTATATTGGCGATCAGGGATCGGCCCTCGGTCCGCTCGTAGATGCGCTGCAGCAGATAGGGCGTGACGGCTTTGCCGGTGATGCGGTGTGCTTCAGCGTCCTGCTGCGCCGAGGCGATAATCGGGTCCAGTTCCTCGGATGGGATCTGATCGGCCTGCGGGATCGGGTTAGCCACCAGTTGCCCGCCGGGCAGACCCAGCGCGCGGCGCGTCGCATGGGCCTTGGCGATCTGCTCGGCCGTATCCATCCGCAGGGGCGCGGCAAAGGGCGACTTGGCCGACCAAAAAGCCGGGAATTCATCCTGCCCATGGGCGATGACCGGCACGCCCAGCGTTTCCAGTACCTCGAGCGTTTTAGCCAGATCAAGGATCGCCTTGGCCCCGGCGGCCACGACCGTGACCGGGGTCTGCGCCAATTCGTGCAGGTCGGCCGAGATGTCAAAGCTGGTTTCCGCACCACGGTGCACCCCGCCGATGCCGCCGGTGGCAAAGACCTCGATCCCCGCAAAATGGGCGGCGATCATCGTGGCGGCCACGGTGGTGGCCCCGGTGCCGCCCGAAGCGATGCAGGCCGCCATGTCCGCGCGCGAGATCTTGGCCACACCCTGCGCCTGTCCCAGATCCTTCAGCTGATCGGGTTCCAGCCCCACATGCAGCCGGCCGTCAATCACTGCGATCGTGGCAGGAACGGCACCCGCGTCGCGGATGTCCTGCTCGACCTGGGCCGCCACCTCGATGTTCTGCGGGTAGGGCATGCCGTGGGTGATGATGGTGCTTTCCAGGGCAACGATGGGGGTTTCGTCGTCCTTGGCCGCGCGCACTTCGGCGGAATACTGGATGTCGATCACAGGGGGGTCTCTCCGGATACATAGGTTGCGGCGGCATGCAAGGCGCGGGTCAGCGCCTCGTCGATGCTCGCGCCATTGGCTTCGGCGGCGATATGGGCCGCCATGAACGTGTCGCCTGCGCCGGTCACGCGCGTGACCAGAACCGACGGGGGTTTCTGGGTGATCACCGCTTCGGCACTGGCCACGGTGGCCGAGTTGCCCCCGTCGGTCACCAGCGCACGCAGCGCGCCCCTGTCCAGCAGCGCGCGGGCGGCGGTTTCGGAATCGTCGAACTCGCGCTGGCACAGTAGCCCGGCTTCCTCGAGGTTCACATACAGCGTGGCCCGGCCGTGCTTGAGGAAAGGCAGCAGCCGCTCGGCCTTGCCGGGCGACGCCGGGGCCACGCGCAGGTCGGCACGGGCGAAGGCCGGGCTGACGGCGATTTCTTCCAGAAGGTCCAGCGTCAGGTTGCCGTCCAGCGCGATCTGGCCCTCGAACGGGGTGTTTTCATACCCCAGCGGGCCATGAATCAGCGGGCGCAGGATCTTGGCGCCGGCGGCCTCGAGCGAATGGGCGTCGGCGATGGCGGCGATCAGGCCGTTTGCGCCTTCGACCGCCATGTAACGGTCGGTGGGCAGGTCTTGCGAGCGGTAGACATGGGTCGTGTCCATGCCCAGCCGCTTGCAGGCGTGAACCAGCTCGTCGCCCTCGGGGTCGCTGCCGATGGCGGTCAAAAGGGTCGGTGTCATGCCGAAGCGCACAAGCGTCATGGCGATGTTCATCGCCACGCCACCGGGCAGGCGCGTGATGCGGCCGGGCACATCCGAACCCTGCCGCATGTGGCTGGCGGATCGTCCGATCACGTCCCACAGGACGGACCCGATACACAGGATGTCAGAATTCCGAGTCATGTCCTCGTCATGCCGCAGGGTCGCCATGGGCGCAAGCCGGAAGGGTGCGGAAACGGGCCGCCCTGACCAATCGGGCTTGTCAAACGCCTGTATCCCGGAAACACTCGGGGCCAGTGCTTAGATTTATTTCTGGATCCTTCGGGATGGTTTTGGTCATTCGCTTGCTGGCGGTTCTTTGGCATCATTTTCGGCCTATCCGTTACCTTTGTGCTTTTCTTGTTCTGGCCGGGCCGGTTGCGGCGCAAGGCGCAGGCCGGTCCGTCGTGGAGTTTCAGGTCAAAGGCGACCGGGTGCTTGTGGAAATCACCCTGAATGCCGAGGCGTTGCTGGCCGGGCTTGACCCGCAGACCGTGGCGCAGGGGGGCGGCAGCGCCGACTATGCACGGTTACGCCGCTTGCCTTCCTCGGAATTGGAACCTTTGCTGCACGCGCGTGTGGCGGTGTGGAAAAACGCTCTGACGATCGATGCGAACGGCCCGGTCGAACTGTCCTACGAGGGTGCGCGTATTCCTGTGGTGGGCGATTCCGACAAACCCAGGCTGTCTCGGGTGTTGCTGGTCGGTACATTGCCGCCCGGGGCGACCGAGGTGCGCCTGACCTGGCCTGCCGGGTTCGGCCCGGTAGTTCTCAGGCAGACGGGCGTCGACGCACCCTATACCGGGTTGCTGGAGGGGGGCGAGACCAGCCCCGCCATTCCCTTGCGCGGCGGAGCAGGGATGGGGCCACGACAGACTGCCGAGACCTTCTTTCGGCAAGGCGTGGCACGGATTTGGCAAGATGAGGGGCAGCTTCTGGCATTGGCCTTGGTGCTGGTTTTTCTAAACCTGCGGGTGCGCCCCCTTCTGGCGCAATTCGCCGCCCTGGCGCTGGGTGTTCTGCTGGCGCAGCCGCTGGGATTGTCCCGCCTGCTTCGGTTCGGGGACGAGGCGTATTGGCTGGCGGTCGCCGGGGCCATCGTCATTCTGGCGATATGGAATCTGATCGGGTCGCGGGCCGGTGCGTTGCGGTTGGGGGCGGTTTTCCTGACCGGCGCGATACTTGGCTTGGGCCTGTCGCACGAACTGATCCGGTTGGGGGTTCCACCCCTTCACGTCGTGCCGGCCCTGCTGGGTTATTCGGGCGGGGTTTTGCTGGGAATCGCGGGTGTCGCCGGACTTGCATATGCCGCAGTGACCGTGTTGCTGCCCGATGTACCCCGGTTGCGGGGACGCATTTCGACTGTCGCATCGCTGATGCTGGCGGGTCTGGGTCTCTACTGGGTCGCGCTGCCGGTCCTGCCGCTCTAGCGCATCGGCGCCAGCAGGGTGTCGAGCGCGCGCAGCGGGTCGTCGTCGCCCCAGATCTCGTCACCGACCCCGAAAAAATCGGTGCAGGGCGCGAGGTCGGCCACCAACTCGGGCGTCAGGCCGCCTTCGGCGACCACCGGAACCTCGATCATCTCGGACCACCATTGGAACAGGTCGCGTTCCGCGCGGGCTCCTTTGCCCAGAGACATATCTCCCACGGGTCCGAAGGCCACATAGTCGGCCCCGGCTTCGCCCGCGGTCATCCCGTCATGGCGCGAGGTTCCGCAGAAGCTGCCTACGATGGCATCCGCCCCCAACTCCTTGCGCGCGGCCCGGACCGAGCGGGCCGCATCGTCCAGATGCACCCCGTCCAGCCCCAGCCGTTGCGCCAGCAGGACATGGTTCGAGATCACCAGCGCCACGTCGCGCGCATGGGCCGCCTCGCGGCAGGCGTCGGCCGCGCGGGCGATGGCGTCCTCGTCGCTGCCGGCCAGCGCCAGCCGGATGCAGGCGATCTCGGTCCCGTCCAGAACGCGGGCCAGCCGGTCGGGGAAGGTGGCCGGGTCGATGGTCGGCGGGGTGATCAGATAGATCTGAGGCTGCTCGGGGGTGTCCATTGGCGGATCCTTCGCGGTTGGTCTTTGGCGCGGTTTAGCCGATTGCGGCGGGGAAGCAAACTTTATTGCCCGCAGACCGGCCGATTTGCAATCGGGCAGGGCGGCCGGGCTTGCCCTGTGGCAAAGGCGGCAGTATGGCAGGCGCAACTTTCGGAGATCAGGATGCCTAGCGACAGACCCCAGCCCTCATTCGTGCTTGTGCGCCCGCAGATGGGCGAAAACATCGGCGCCGCTGCCCGGGCGATGTGGAATTTCGGCCTGGACCGGATGCGCATCGTTGCCCCGCGCGACGGCTGGCCCAACCCCAAAGCCGTGGCCATGTCGAGCGGTGCCGGGCGGCTGCTGGACGAGGCGCAGCTGTTCGACGATCTGGCCGGCGCTTTGGGCGACCGCACATTTGTGTTTGCCACCACCGCCCGTCAGCGCGGCCTGACCAAACCCGTCTACAGCCCCGAGCGCGCCATGCAGATCGCGGCCCAGAAGGTGGCGGCGGGCGAAAAGGTGGCCGTGCTGTTCGGGCCTGAGCGGGCCGGTTTGGAGAATGAAGACATCGCCAAGGCCAATGCGATCATCTCGGTGCCTGTGAACCCCGAATATGCCTCGCTGAACCTGGGGCAGTGCGTGTTGCTGACCGCCTATGAGTGGATGCGCCAGACCGGCGACGTGGTGCACGAGGCCACCGATCTGGGCAAAGGCGACTGGGCCACCGGCATCGAGGTCGAGAAACTGGCCGAGCATTACGAGCAGCGGCTGGAGGAGGCCGGGTTCTTCTACCCGCCGGAAAAGGCCGAAGGGATGAAGGTGAACCTGCGCAACCTGTGGTCGCGCATGCGCATGACGCGGGCCGATGTGCAGATGCTGCACGGGATCATGCGTCAGATGGTCCGCTGGAAGGACAAGGGCTGAGGCTGGACCTTCCCGGGCACTGGCCCTAGCTTGCGGGAAAATCAAGGACATGAGGACGGCATGAGCGGCAAGCGCAGCATCTTCGAAGAAGTCTCGGGTGAACAAAAGCAGGAAACGGTCCAGCCCGGCATGATCGACCGCGGCCGGGGTGGCGCGCGCAAGGCCATCCGTACTTGGCTTATGATCCTGTTCGCACTTGTCGTCGTGATGATCGCAGTGGGCGGGTTGACCCGCCTGACCGACAGCGGCCTGTCGATCACCGAATGGCGCCCAGTCACTGGGGCGATCCCGCCGATGTCCGAGGCGGACTGGCAGGCCGAGTTCGACAAGTACAAACAGATCGACCAGTGGCGGATCATGAACCAGTGGATGGAGCTGGATGACTTCAAGACCATCTACTGGTGGGAATGGGGCCACCGGCAGCTGGGCCGGGTGATCGGTCTTGTCTGGGCGCTTGGTTTCTTTGGCTTTCTGGTGCTGCGCAAGATCCCCGCAGGCTGGACCGGGCGCCTTGTGATCCCAGGACTGCTGGGCGGCGTTCAAGGCGCTGTCGGTTGGTGGATGGTGGCCTCGGGTGTGACGCAGGGCGAGGGGATGACCGCGGTTGCCAGTTATCGTCTGGCCACCCATCTTGGCCTTGCGTTCGTGATCCTGGGCTTTCTGGCCTGGTACATCTTCATGCTGGGGCGCGAGGAACGCGACCTGATGCAAGCCCGCCGCGCTAAAGAGGCGCGGCTGTCCTCCCTGTCGACCGGGCTGCTGCACTTTGCCTTTCTGCAGATCCTGATCGGCGCATTGGTGGCTGGCATCGACGCCGGCCGGTCCTATACCGACTGGCCGCTGATCGGCGGGCAACTGCTGCCGCCGGACGCCACCGCGCTTGAACCGCTGTGGCGCAATTTCTTCGAAAGTCCGGGACTGGTGCAGTTCATCCACCGCTGCGTAGGCTATGCACTGTTCGCCTTCGCCATTTTCGTCTGGCGGCGCGGCAGCAGCAGCGCCCACCCGCAGACGCGGTTCGCCTTCAACGCCATGTTCGCGGCGCTTTCGCTGCAGGTGGTCGTGGGCATCCTCACCGTGGTCTACGGCGCGCCCTGGCAGATCGCCATCTTCCACCAGTTTATGGCCGTGATCGTCTGGACCCTGATCCTGCGCGCCCGGTTCCTGACCACTTATCCCATCGCAACCTCGCTGCGCGGAGCTTGACCCAATGAGTGCATTCAATGACCTGATGGCCTTTCAGCGCGAGACCGAGGCGCTGGCGCAGATTTCAGGCCGCCTGGGCTGGGATCAGGAGACTGTCATGCCGCGTGGCGCCGTCAACCAGCGTGCCGAGGAAATGGCTGCGATCGAAGCCGTCCTGCACGCGCGCCGTTCGGATCCGCGTGTGGCCGAGTGGCTGGAGAACGCCCATGCCGACACCGAGGTCGGCCAGGCGCAGCTGCGCGAAATCCGCCGCACTTACGAGCGCACGATAAAAGTGCCTGCTGATCTGGCCACGGCCATCGCCCGCGTGACCTCGGCCGCGCAGGGCAAGTGGGCACAGGCCCGCGCCGACGAGGACGTGCCCGCGTTTCTGCCGGTTCTCGAGGAGGTCGTGGCGCTGAAACGCGAAGAAGGCGCGGCTCTGGCCCAGGGCGGCGATGTCTATGACGCGCTGGTCGAGGACTATGAGCCGTACACGACAGCCGCCCAGATCGCCGACATCTTCGACGCCATGCGCCCGCGTCTGGTTGCGCTGCGCGCGGCTGTGCTGGACCGGCCGTCCCCTGCGGGCGTGACCGGAACGTTCGACGAAGCGGCCCAGATGAAGCTGACGCAAAAGCTGGCGGTCACTTTCGGGTACGACCTGAAACGGGGGCGGGTGGACAAGGCCGTACACCCGTTCTGTTCGGGCAGCGGCGACGACGTGCGCGTCACCACCCGTACCAGCGAAACCGACCCTTTCAACTGCTTCTACTCGACCATTCACGAGGTCGGGCACGCCTGCTATGAGCAGGGCATCGACCCGGCTTACGCTCTGACACCGCTCGGCCAGGGCGTGTCGATGGGCGTTCATGAAAGCCAGAGCCGCATCTATGAAAATCAGCTGGGCCGCTCGCGCGCCTTCACTGGCTGGTTGTTCCGGCAGATGACGGACACCTTCGGTGATTTCGGCATCGCGGATGAAGATTCCTTCTATGCCGCCGTAAACCGGGTGCACAACGGATACATCCGCACCGAAGCGGACGAGGTTCAGTACAATTTGCACGTCATGCTGCGGTTCGATCTGGAACGCGCCTTGATGTCGGGCGATCTGCAGGTTCAGGACCTCGAAGCCGCGTGGAACGACCGCTTCCATGCTGATTTCGGCTATGCGGTCGACAAGCCGTCGAACGGGTGCCTGCAGGACGTGCATTGGTCGGTCGGCCTGTTTGGCTACTTCCCGACCTATTCGCTGGGAAATGTGTACGCAGGCTGTCTGTACCAGACCCTGCGGGCGGCAGTTCCAGGTCTGGGTGATCAACTGGCGCAGGGCGATACCACTGCTGCGACCGGCTGGCTGCGCGAGCATGTTCAGCAGCATGGCGGTCTGTACGCACCCCGCGAGGTGATCCGGCGGGCCAGCGGTCAGGAGCCGAGCCCCGAGCCACTGCTGGACTATCTCGAAGAGAAATTCGGCGAACTCTACGACTTGTAAGTTTCTTGATCCGGGGTGAACGGTTAAGCTGGTATTGGCGTTGCCATCGCGGAGGACCAGCCAATGACAGGAACTGCCCGAAAGAAAGCCAGTGATTTTGACCCTCGAATCCTAGAGATCTTCGACGGTTATGTTCACGGCAAGATGACAAAACGGGAATTCATCGCGAAAGCCGGGCGGTACACGGCCGCCGGGGTCACAGGAGCGATGATCCTGGAGCAGTTGCAGCCCAACTATGCCTGGGCGCAGCAGGTTGCGCCGGACGATCCCGATTTCGAAACCGCAATTGTCGAATTCGAAAGCCCTGACGGACATGAGGGAACAGGCGGACTCATGGTGCGCCCCTCCGCCGCGGAAGGTCCATTGCCAGCGGTGCTGGTCGTGCATGAAAACCGCGGGCTAAATCCTTATATCGAAGATGTTGCGCGCCGCCTTGGGAAATCCGGGTTCCTAGCCTTCGCACCCGACGGGCTGAGGCCTTTGGGCGGTTATCCCGGTACGGATGAACAAGGGCGGGAGATGCAAAAGTCGATGGATGCGGGAAAGCTGATGTCGGATTTTTTTGCGGCGTTCGAATTTTTGCGGGATCACCCGGGATCAACCGGAAAGGTCGGGGCGGTTGGGTTCTGCTATGGCGGAGGCGTGTGCAACGCTTTGGCTGTTGCGTATCCCGATTTGGCGGCGTCGGTTCCCTTCTATGGTCGCCAACCACCGGCCGAGGATGTTCCGGCGATTCAAGCACCGCTGATGATCCACTACGCCGGGTTGGATGACAGGATCAACGCAGGCTGGCCCGCCTATTCCGAGGCCTTGAAAGCCAATCAGAAAAAGTTCAGCGTCCATTTCTATCCGAACGTGAACCACGGCTTCCACAACGACACGACGCCGCGCTACGACGACGCGGCTGCGACCCTCGCCTGGAAGCGGACGCTGGTGTTTTTTGAAAACTACCTTAGTTAACAAAAAACCCGACTCCGATTGGAGCCGGGACTTTGTTGTTCATTCTGCGGAGCCTTCGTCATCACCCTGATCGGCGATCCGGGCGACACTGACGACCTCTTCACCCTTGCCGGTGTTGAACACCTTGACCCCTCCGGCGCTGCGGGACCGGAACGAGATGCCGTCGACCGGGACCCGGATCGACTGCCCCTTGGAGGTGGCCAGCATGATCTGGTCGTCGATTTCGACCGGGAACGAGGCCACCAGCGGGCCGCCCCGCATCGCCTTGTCCATCGCCGTCACGCCCATGCCGCCACGGCCGCGCACCGGATAGTCATGCGACGAGCTGAGCTTGCCCGATCCCTTGGCCGTGATGGTCAGAATCAGGTTCTCGGCCGCCGACATCTCGGCATAGCGTTCCTGCGGCAGGATGCTGTCAGCATTGCCGCCATCCTCGTCGGTCTCAGTATCGTCGGTCACGCCGGCCATCAGGCGACGCATCTTCAGATAGGCGGCGCGCTCGTCCGGGGTGGCCTCGAAATGGCGGATAACCGACATCGAAACCACGCGGTCGCCCGCGTTCAGCCGGATGCCGCGCACGCCGGTCGATTTTCGCCCCTTGAACACCCGCACGTCAGTGGTGGGGAAACGGATCGCCCGGCCGGAATTGGTGACCAGCATCACATCGTCCTCGTCCGAGCAGATGCGCGCGTTGACCAGTTCCACGCCTTCGGGCAGGTCCATCGCGATCTTGCCGTTGCGCTTGACGTTGGTGAAGTCGCTCAGCGCGTTGCGGCGCACATCGCCGGCGCTGGTGGCGAAGACGATCTGGAGGTTTTCCCATTCTTCATCCGGCACGTCGACCGGCATGATCGCCGCAATCGAAACGCCAGTGGGAATCGGCAGGATGTTGACGATCGCCTTACCCTTGCCGGTGCGCCCCGACTGGGGCAGGCGCCAGGTCTTGAGCTTGTAGACCATCCCGTCGGTGGTGAAGAACAACAGCTGGGTATGCGTGTTGGCCACGAAGAGGGTGGTGACCACGTCCTCTTCCTTCGTCTGCATGCCCGACAGCCCCTTGCCGCCGCGCTTTTGCGCGCGGAAATCGGCCAGCGGGGTGCGCTTGATATAGCCACCCGAAGTCACGGTTACGACCATGTCTTCGCGTTCGATCAGGTCTTCGTCCTCCATGTCGCCCGACCAGTCGACGATCTCGGTGCGGCGCGGAACGGCAAAGTTCTCTTTCACTTCGCGCAATTCGTCGGCGATGATGCCCATGATGCGTTCGCGCGAGGACAGGATATCCAGGTATTCCTTGATCTTGGCGGCCAGGTCTTCCAGCTCGTCCGTCACCTCTTTGACGCCGATCTGGGTCAGGCGTTGCAGGCGTAGATCAAGGATGGCGCGGGCCTGAACTTCGGTCAGGTTGTAGGTGCCGTCGTCGTTCATCTTGGACAGCGGATCGTCGATCAGCCGCAGATAGCTCTCGATCTCGGCTGCGGGCCAGCGGCGGGTCATCAGCTTTTCGCGCGCCTCGGCCGCATCGGCCGAGGACCGGATCGTGGCAACGACCTCGTCCACGTTCGAGACCGCCACGGCCAGACCGCACAGGATATGGCTGCGTTCCCGCGCCTTGCGCAGGTCGTAGGCGGTGCGGCGGGCAACGACATCTTCGCGGAAGTCGATGAAGCTGGTCAGGAAACGGCGCAGGGTCAGCTGCTCGGGGCGGCCGCCGTTCAGCGCCAGCATGTTGCAGCCGAACGAGGTCTGCATCGGCGTGAACCGGTAAAGTTGGTTCAGCACGACCTCGGGTGTTGCGTCGCGTTTCAGCTCGACCACCACCCGCACGCCGTTGCGGTCGGATTCGTCCTGAACGTGGCTGACACCTTCGATGCGCTTTTCGCGCACGGCTTCGGCGATTTTCTCGATCATCGAGGCCTTGTTCACCTGATAGGGGATCTCGTCCACGATGATGGCATAGCGATCCTTGCGCAACTCCTCGACGCGGGTCTTGGCGCGGATGATGACGCTGCCGCGGCCCTCCAGATACGCCTTGCGCGCGCCGGACCGGCCCAGCATCACGCCGCCGGTGGGGAAGTCGGGGCCGGGAATGTACTCGATCAGCTGTTCGCTGGTCAGGTCCGGGTCTTCGATCAGCGCCAGCGTCGCGTCGACCACTTCGCCCAGGTTGTGCGGCGGGATGTTCGTCGCCATCCCCACCGCGATGCCGCCGGCGCCGTTGACCAGCATGTTCGGGAACCGCGCGGGCAGGACGGTGGGTTCCTTGTCCTTGCCGTCGTAGTTGTCCTGGAAATCGACCGTCTCTTTCTCGATATCCGCCAGCAGGGCGGCGGCGGGCTTGTCCATGCGGACCTCGGTGTAGCGCATGGCCGCCGGGTTGTCGCCGTCCATCGAGCCGAAGTTGCCTTGGCCGTCCAGCAGCGGCAGCGACATTGAGAAATCCTGCGCCATCCGCACCAAAGCGTCATAGATCGCGCTGTCACCGTGCGGGTGGTACTTACCCATCACATCGCCCACTGGACGAGCCGACTTGCGATAGGGTTTGTCATGGGTGTTCCCGGTCTCGTGCATCGCGTAGAGGATGCGCCGATGCACCGGTTTCAAACCGTCGCGCAGATCGGGGATCGCACGGGACACGATGACCGACATGGCATAGTCCAGATAGGACGTACGCATCTCGGATTCGATGGATACCGTCGGGCCGTCGTAAACCGGACGCTCGTGCGGGGTTTCATCCATGTTTTCGGGGATTTCTGGCGTATCGCTCACGTAAACTGCCCGTTTTTTGTGCTGGGTCTATATCTTGTGGATGCATCTTATCAGACCCGGCACATAAGGTGCAAGCAAGCAGCGCAGATGCCGCGCGAATCTCGGGCTCGGATCTCTTAACATGTTGTTTTAATGAAATTTGAATGAGAATCATGCTAGGCTGAAGAGACCTTTTGAGAAATTGGAGGTCTGAATGAAGCAAACCGAAACCGAACTGATGCTGAAAGGGTACGGCCTGACGACGGCGGAATTCTTCTATCGCATGCCCGACTATATCCATGTCCTGAACACGTTCATCTGGCAGGACTACGACCTGGCGCCGGATCATCCCAAGCTGTTCAAGTTCATCGAATTCTGGCAGCGCGAGATCGAGGGGCCGCTGCATTCGGTCCGCTTCACCCACCGCAAGATGATTGCCCCCGGCGAGTGGCAGAATGTCGTAGGTGAATACCGGCTGAACTAGGCGCGGTCGCTGCAAGAGCCTGTGCCTTGGCGCTCTTGGGGACTGGCCCCCGATCCAACGGGGCTGACCGGGACTTGCCTTACGTTTCGACGGCTTATAGCGGTATTGATTGTTTTCCTTGGCCTGCTCGGAAAAGGCGATTTCAATTCTGGCGGAACCTGCAATTTCAGCGTTTTTTGGCTTCACGCGCCTCTGCAACACTGCGATTCCGACAGAAGTTTGATTGAACACGGATTTTCATCCGGACGTTTCAGAACGGTCGGGGAAATGATTGCGCTAACATTGGACATGTGCGTGTGGGCGGGTTAAGGACGCTTCATGGTTTCACGCGTCATACCTGTCGATCCGTTCGATCTGGTCATCTTCGGTGGCACCGGCGACCTTGCACAGCGCAAGATCCTGCCGGCCTTGTTCCGCCGCTACTGTGCCGGGCAATGGCATGAAAGCGTCCGCATCATCGCGGCGGCGCGGTCGGATTATGATTCCGACGCTTTTCGTGCGATCGTCGCGCGGTCACTGGCCGAATTCGTGCCAGAACACGCAGGGCAGGTCGACCTGCGCAGCGGGTTCCTGCAACGCGTGGACTATGTGCAACTGGACGCCGGGGCCGATTCCGGTTGGGACGTTCTGGCGCGTAAGCTGACCGACGATCGGATCCGGGCTTTTTATTTCTCTGTCGGGCCCAGCCTGTTCGGACCGCTGGCCGAGCGGATCCGGCAGCATGGGCTGGCCACCCCGCAGACGCGCATTGTGGTGGAAAAGCCGTTCGGTCACGATCTGGACAGCGCACGCACGCTGAACGCCACGCTGGCTGCCTATTTCAACGAGAATCAGATCTATCGGATCGACCATTACCTGGGAAAGGAGACGGTCCAGAACCTGATGGCCGTCCGGTTCGGAAACATGCTGTTTGAACCGCTGTGGAACAGCCAGTATGTCGACCACATCCAGATCACCGTCGCCGAAACCGTGGGCGTGGACGGGCGCGAGGAGTACTATGAGCGTGCCGGCGCCATGCGCGACATGGTGCAGAACCACCTGATGCAGCTTCTGTGCCTGATCGCGATGGAGCCGCCCGCCAAGTTCGATTCGGACGCTGTCCGGGACGAAAAGCTCAAGGTGATCCGCGCGCTGGACCCAGTGCAGCCGCATCACATCGTTCGCGGGCAGTATATCGGTGGCCCCGACGGGCCGGGCTATCGTGAGGCGGTGGGCAATCCGCGTTCGACGACCGAAAGCTATGTGGCGCTGCGGGCGCATGTCAGCAATTGGCGGTGGGCGGGCACACCGTTCTATTTGCGCACCGGCAAGCGGCTGGTGGCGCGGTCCTCGGTGATCAACGTGATCTTCAAGGACGCCCCGCACTCAATCTTCGGGGCTGCGGCCGGGCGGCATGCCAACACGCTGTCGATCCGCCTGCAACCGAACGAAGGCATCACGCTGAAGGTCACGATCAAAGAGCCGGGACAGGGTGGCATGCGCCTGATCGACGTCCCATTGGACATGAGCTTTGCCGAGGCACTGGGGCCTGAGAACCATCAGGCCCCCGACGCCTATGAGCGCCTGGTGATGGACGTGATCCGCGGCAACCAGACCCTGTTCATGCGCGGCGACGAGGTCGAGGCCGCCTGGGCTTGGACCGACCCGATCATCGCCGGATGGCAGGCGCGCGGCGACGTTCCCAAACCTTATGACAGCGGCAGCACCGGCCCCGGCGACGCCGAGCTGCTGATGAAACGCGACGGTCGCCAATGGCAGGGGATCAAGCCATGAACATTCAGGAATACGCTGACCGCGACATGCTGGCCATTGACGTGGCCAATGCGTTGGCCGGAGAGCTAGAGGCCGCACTGCTGCACAATGACGTCGTGGCCTTTGCCGTGCCCGGCGGTACCACGCCCGGGCCGATCTTCGACAACCTGTGTGCGGCCGACCTGGACTGGGACCGCGTGCGGGTTCTGCCCACCGACGAACGCTGCGTTCCGGCCGACAGCGACCGGTCGAACGAACGGCTGATCCGCGAGCGTCTGTTGACCAACCGCGCCGCTGCGGCCGAGTTCGTGCCGCTGTTCATTCCCGGCAAGGCACCCGAAGACATCCTGCCCGAGATCGAGGCGCTGATTGTCCCGGTTCTGCCGCTGTCGGTTCTGGTGCTGGGCATGGGCGACGACATGCACACGGCCTCGCTGTTCCCGGGGATGGCCGGGCTGGACGCGGCGTTGGACGGGGATGCGCCCCCGCTGGCGGTCGCCCGGCCGCAATCGCAGCCCGAGGCGCGCATCACGCTGACTGCGCCTGTGCTGAACGGGGCGTTGTCCAAGCATCTTGTAATTTTCGGATCGAAAAAGCGCGACGCGTTGGAGCGGGCCATGTCTCTGCCGCCCGAAGAAGCTCCGATTGCGGCGGTGCTGGACGGCATTACGGTACATTGGGCGGAGTAGGACATGCAGCTCGACAAACTCAGAACCCTTGCCGCGCAGGCGGAAGACACCCGAATCCTCGATCTGTTCGCGCAGGATCCCGACCGGGCGCAGAAATTCTCGGCCTCGACCGGCGATTTGCTGTTCGACTATTCGAAAACCCTGATCGACGCGGATATCCGCGCGGCGCTGATCGTCCTGTGCGATCAGGCTGGTCTGGCCGAGCGGCGCGACGCGATGTTCCGGGGCGACAAGATCAACGAAACCGAGGGCCGTGCGGTGCTGCATACGGCGCTGCGCAATCTGGACGGCGGCCCAGTCGAGGTTGATGGCCAAGACGTTATGCCCGACGTTTTGGACACCCTGCAGCGCATGCGCGTGTTCGCCGAAGAGGTCCGGGGCGGAACGGCCCAGGGGGCAGGGGGGAGCTTTACCGACGTGGTGAATATCGGCATCGGTGGCTCGGACCTTGGGCCGGTGATGGCGACGCTGGCGCTGGCGCCCTATCACGATGGGCCGCGCCTGCACTACGTCTCGAACGTGGATGGCGCGCACATCGCCGACACTCTGCGAGAACTGGACCCGACGCGGACGCTGGTGATCGTGGCGTCCAAGACCTTTACAACCATCGAAACCATGACCAACGCGCGGACGGCGCGGGCCTGGATGCTGGACGGCGGGGGCGACCCGGCGCGGCAGTTTGCGGCCGTGTCCAGCGCCGTGGACAAGACAGCGGATTTCGGCATCCCGTCTGACCGCGTGTTCGGCTTTGCAGATTGGGTCGGCGGGCGCTATTCGGTCTGGGGGCCGGTTGGGCTGCCGGTGATGATCGCGGTGGGCTCGAACGCCTTTGACGCGTTCCTGCGCGGCGGACAGGCGATGGACGTGCATTTCCGCGCCGCGGACTGGGTCGAGAACATGCCGGTGATGCTGGCGCTGGTGGGCATCTGGCACCGTCAGGTGCTGGGCCATGTCAGCCGCGCGGTGTTGCCCTATGACCAACGGCTGCTGCGGTTGCCGGCCTATTTCCAGCAGCTCGAGATGGAATCGAACGGCAAATCGGTGGCCATGGACGGCTCGGCGCTGAGCGTGCCTTCGGGGCCGGTGGTCTGGGGTGAGCCCGGCACCAATGGGCAGCACGCGTTTTATCAGTTGATCCACCAGGGCACCGACGTGATCCCTTGCGAATTCATGGTGGCCGCCGAAGGGCACGAGCCCGAGCTAGCCCATCATCACCGTCTGCTGCTGGCCAATTGCCTGGCCCAGTCCGAGGCGTTGATGCGCGGCCGGTCGCTGGAGGAAGCGCGGGCGCGCATGGCCGAGAAGGGACTGCAGGGTGACGACTTGGAGCGTCAGGCCCGGCATCGCGTGTTTCCGGGCAACCGGCCCTCGACCACGCTGATCTATCCGCAGCTGACGCCCTTCGTTCTGGGCCAGATCATTGCGCTCTATGAGCACCGGGTGTTCGTCGAAGGCGTGCTGTTGGGCATCAACTCGTTCGACCAGTGGGGGGTTGAGTTGGGCAAGGAACTGGCAACCTCGCTGGGGCCGATCGTCGATGGCGATGCGGGCACCGAGGGCAAGGACGGCTCGACCGCCGCACTTGTGGCCTATGCGCTGCGGCACCGGGGCTGAAGCCCAGCAAATCTGACGACCTGCCGCAGCGGCAGGTCGCATTTCCTTATTGTCAGACAATTGAATGATTGGCAGGATCGGCCCCGAGGAGAAGCCCCGGGGCCGGCCACGCCGCCGTGCCGCCGGGCCGCAACAGACGCCGCATCAAGCCGGCGCGATGAATGGGAGGATGTCCATGCTGGGACAGATGATGACGCAGCCGCTGTTGATTTCGTCACTGATCGATCATGCTGCGCGCTATCATGGTCAGACCGAGATCGTGTCGGTCGAAACCGATGGAACCGTCACCCGGACGAACTGGGGTGAGATCGCTGCCAATGCCCGGCGCATGGGGTCGGCGCTGACCAAGCTGGGCCTGCAGTCGCAGGATCGGATCGGCACCCTGGCCTGGAACAACCGCCGGCATCTTGAGATCTACTATGCGGCCTCGGGCGCAGGATTCGTCTGCCACACGATCAACCCGCGCCTGTTCCCCGAACAGCTGGTTTACATCATCAACCACGCGCAAGACAGGGTGCTGTTCTTCGACGCCACCTTTCTCCCGCTGGTTGCCGCGATCCGCGATCAACTGACCGAGGTGAAGCATTTTGTCCTGATGGGGCCGCGCAACGAGGACGCGCTGCAGCAGATCCCCGGCCTGGAGTTCTATGACGAGTTAATCGAGACCGGCGACGCCGATTTCGAATGGCCCGTCTTCGATGAAAACACAGCCTCGAGCCTGTGCTACACCTCGGGCACGACCGGCCACCCCAAGGGCGTTCTGTATTCGCACCGTTCGACCGTGCTGCACAGCTTTGCGTCGAACACCCGCGACGTGATTGGGTATTCGGCGATGGACGTGGTGATGCCGGTGGTGCCGATGTTCCATGTCAACGCCTGGGGCTCACCCTATGGCTGCGCCATGTCCGGTTCGCAGATGGTGCTGCCCGGGCCGGACCTGCATGGCGAGGCGCTGGTAAACCTGATCGACACCTATGGCGTGACGCTGGCGATGGGGGTTCCCACGATCTGGCAGGGCCTGCTGGCGCATGCCGCCAAATGCGGCACCAGGCTGGAAAGCCTCGAACGTACGGTAATCGGCGGCGCGGCTTGCCCGCCCTCGATGATCGAAACCTTCCGGGAAAAATACGGCGTCGACACCGTGCACGCCTGGGGGATGAGCGAGATGAGCCCGCTGGGCACCGCCAACATCCCGCTGGCCAAGCACCGAAAGCTGCCGATCGAGGAACAGCACAAACTGCGCGAGAATCAGGGCCGTCCGCCCTTTGGGGTCGAGCTGAAGATCGTCGATGACGATGGCAACGACCTGCCGCATGACGGAGTCACGCAGGGCGACCTGATGGTGCGCGGACACTGGGTGCTGGACAGCTATTTCCAGCTGCAGGACCAAGAGCTTCTGCAGGATGGCTGGTTCGCTACGGGCGATGTGGCGACGCTGGACCCGGATGGCTACATGACCATCCGCGACCGATCCAAGGACATTATCAAGTCGGGCGGTGAATGGATCAGCTCGGTCGAGCTGGAAAACATCGCCGTAGCGCACCCGAAACTGGCCACTGCGGCGGTGATTGGCGTGCCGCATCCCAAATGGGACGAACGCCCGCTGCTGGTGGCCGTCAAGGCTGAGGGCGAGGACCCGTCCGAGGCCGAACTGCTGGAGTTTTTCGACGGCAAGATCGCCAAGTGGCAGGTGCCGGACAAAGTGGTCTTCGTCGATGCGCTGCCACTCAATGCGACTGGCAAGGTTTTGAAACGCAAACTGCGGGACGAGTTCAAGGACGCCCTGAAGGGGTGACTTGTGCGGGTCTTTGAGAAATGGCTCCGGCGGTAGGGATCGAACCTACGACCAATTGATTAACAGTCAACTGCTCTACCGCTGAGCTACGCCGGAACGGTGCGCGCCGTATAGCAACCCGGTCCGGCGGCGTCCAGAGGTCGAAGCAAGTTTTTTTTGATCGATTTTCAGGTTGCGCGAACGCCGACAAAAGCGCGCCACGACGCGGATTTTAGAAGCGTTTTCGGGGAGATTTTGGCTCCGGCGGTAGGGATCGAACCTACGACCAATTGATTAACAGTCAACTGCTCTACCGCTGAGCTACGCCGGAACTGAGGCGGATATAGCAACCCGAATTTTCGAGGTCCAGAGGGGAAAAGCCGTCGATGCGAATTTTTTCGACGTCAGGCGACCCGGGCGAATTCAGCCTGAATGCCAAGCGCGCCGTTCGGGGCAACGCGCCGTTTCCCGGTTAGGTCGACCAGATGGGCAAACACGTTGCGCTCGGCCGCGGGCAGCAGGGCAGGGGGCGTGTCGGAATAAATTCGTCGCGCCAGCTCCCGCGCTGTTCCCGGTGCCTGTGACAGGGCGTCAAGTATCTGTGCCTCGCGCGATTGCCGGTGCCCGATCAGCCAATCCAGCCGGCCTGCGGGATCGGTGATCGGCGCACCGTGACCGGCATGGAACACCGACCAGGTCCGGGCTCGTAACTTGTGGCAGGAGGCCATGAAGTCGGTCAGGTCTCCGTCGGGTGGAGACACCAGCGAACTGGCCCATCCCATCACATGATCGGCGGTGAAGCAGACATCACCCCATCCCAGGGCGACGTGATTGCCCAGATGGCCCGGCGTGTGGATCACCTCCAGCGACCAGCCGTCCCCTTCGACCCGGTCTTGGTCGGCCAGTTCGATGTCGGGGCGGAACGTGGCGTCGATGCCTTCGCCGCCGCCGGCCATCCCCTGCGCGGCCAGTCGGGCCATGACCGCGCTGCGCCCGGCCTCGGGGCCTCCGAAGGCCAGAATGGGCGCGCCGGTCCGCTTGGCCAGAGGCGCGGCAAGCGGGGAGTGGTCCAGATGGCTGTGCGTCACGATGATGTGGCTGATGCGCTGAACCGGGGACAAAGCGGCCAGAATGGCCAGAAGATGGGACTCGTCGAGTGGGCCGGGGTCGATCACGGCGACGTCGCGGGTGCCGAGAAGGTAGGTGTTCGTGCCGCGATGGGTCATGGGCGACGGATTCGGGGCCAGGATGCGCCTTAAGCCCGGTTGCAGCTGGACGGGAAGTCCGGGCTGCGCGTCGAATTCGTGGTCCGTCATCCGTCGTCGCCTCTTTCGCATGTCTGAACGGCCCGCTAGGTTTAGCGCATGAACGCACGCTGGCTCAAACCCTATATGCCGCGCAGCCTGTACGCGCGCGCGGCGCTGATTCTGGTGGTGCCGGTGGTGGTCGTCCTGCTGGTCGTGTCCATCGCCTTCGTACGCGAGCATCTCAAGGACGTGACGCAACAGATGACCCGTGCCGCGTCGCGCGAGGTGCAACTGGTCCTCGACACGATGGCGGGCTCGGAAACACAGAACGAAGGCCTGGCCAAGGTACGTCCGCTTCTGAAGGGGCTGGCTATGCAGGCCCGGTTTCTGGGGCCAAGTGAGTCTCCGACGATCGAGGCGCGCCGTTGGTATGATTTTATCGCGCCGCAGGTCGAATCGGATCTGCGCTTTGAACTGCCTGAGCTATCGGCGGTTTCATTGCCCAACAGCCAGACCGCCACCCTATATCTGCAGACCGATCTGGGGTTGCTCGAATTGCGATTCGACCGGCGGCGTCTTTCGACCGTGGCGCCGCATCAGTTGATCGTGACGATGGTGTTCTTCGCGGTGCTGATGACGTCGGTGTCGTTTCTGTACATGCGCAACCAGCTGCGGCCGATTACCCGGCTGGCCGAGGCCGCGCAGGCCTTCGGGCGGGGTCGGGTCGTGCCGTTCTCGCCGGGCGGCGCGGTCGAAGTGCGCGCCGCGGGCAATGCGTTTTTGGACATGCGCGCTCGCATCGAACGTCAGATCGAACAGCGGACCTTGATCCTGTCCGGTGTCAGCCATGACCTGCGCACGCCTCTGACGCGGCTCAGGCTGGGCCTGTCGCTGCTACCCGAGGAAGACGCCGCGCCTCTTTTGCAGGACGTGGCCGAGATGCAGTCGTTAGTGGATGCGTTCCTTCAGTTCTCGCAGGGTGTGTCCGAGGGCGACCCCGTCGATGTCGATCCGGCCGCGCTGGTGCGGCAGATCGTCGACGATGCCCAGAGGGCCGGCCAGAATGCCGCCCTTGGGACCATCGAGGGCGAAGGCGCGGTCAAACTGCGCCCGGTTGCCATCCGGCGCGCGGTCGAGAACCTGATCGGCAACGCCGTCCGCTATGGGACGCGGGCCGTGGTCAGCGTCGCCCTGACCGGTAAGTCGCTGCGGATCCGGGTCGAAGATGACGGGCCGGGCATTCCGCCGGACCAGCGCACCGAGGCGGTGCGCCCGTTCAGCCGTCTTGATCCGGCGCGCAACCAGAATCGGGGCAGCGGCGTCGGGCTCGGGCTGGCGATCGTGGCCGATGTGGCCCGCGCCCATGGCGGCGTGCTGCGCTTGGGCAAAAGCGAAAGCCTGGGCGGATTGTGTGCCGATATCATCATCGGGCGATGAACAGGGAAATGGTAGGCCCGGAGGGACTCGAACCCCCAACCAAAGCGTTATGAGCGCTCTGCTCTAACCAATTGAGCTACAGGCCCGCCCGACCGCTTGGGTATCACGCAGAACGGCCGCGTCAAGCCTGACCGTTGCAACGCGGCGCACAATCGACTAACCCGCGCTGAAAGCATTCATGAGGGAACGGCCATGACAGCGGGCAAGAACGGCATCACCTATGCAGATGCGGGCGTGGATATCGATGCGGGCAACGCGCTGGTCGACCGGATCAAGCCCGCCGCCAAGCGGACGAACCGCCCCGGCGTCATGAGCGGCCTTGGCGGGTTTGGCGCGTTGTTCGATCTGAAAGGGGCGGGGTATTCCGACCCGATCCTGGTGGGCGCAACCGACGGCGTGGGTACCAAGCTACGGATCGCGATCGACACGGGCGTGGTCGACGGCGTGGGCATCGACCTGGTGGCCATGTGCGTGAACGATCTGATTTGCCAAGGCGCCGAACCGCTGTTCTTCCTGGACTATTTCGCCACGGGCAAGCTGGACACCAGCACCGCCGCGCGAATCATCGAGGGTATCGCCGAGGGGTGTGTCCGCTCGGGCTGTGCCTTGATCGGGGGTGAGACCGCCGAGATGCCGGGGATGTACCCCGATGGCGATTTCGACCTGGCCGGGTTTGCCGTCGGCGCGATGGAGCGCGGCAGCGATCTGCCCGCCGGTGTGCAGGCCGGGGATGTTCTGCTGGGGCTAGCCTCGGACGGGGTGCATTCCAACGGCTATTCGCTGGTACGCAAGCTGGTCGAGATCTCGGGGCTGGGATGGGATGCGGATTCGCCGTTCTGTGACGGGCCTTTGGGAGAAGCGCTGCTGACGCCCACGCGGCTTTACGTCAAACCCGCCCTCGCCGCGATCCGGGCGGGTGGTGTACATGCGCTGGCGCACATCACCGGCGGTGGGTTGACCGAGAACCTGCCGCGCGTGCTGCCCGACGATCTGGGGGCTCAGATCGACCTGAACGCTTGGGATCTGCCGCCGGTGTTCCGCTGGATGGCGGAAACCGGGGGCATCGCCGAGGCGGAGATGCTCAAGACCTTCAACTGCGGGATCGGCATGATCGTCGTCTGCGCCGCCGACCGCGCCGATGACCTGGCCGCCCTGCTGTCGGATGCCGGCGAGACCGTCGCGCGCATCGGATCGGTCACCGAAGGGGCGGGCGTTTCCTACGCAGGCAAGCTGCTGTGAGCCACAAGCGCGTCGCCATCCTGATTTCCGGGGGCGGGTCGAACATGGTGTCGCTGGTCGACAGCATGACCGGCGACCACCCGGCGCGCCCCTGTCTGGTTCTGTCGAACAATGCAGATGCGGGCGGACTGGCCAAGGCGGCGGATCGCGGGATCGCCACCGCCGTGGTCGATCACCGGCCGTTCGGCGGCGACCGTGCCGCGTTTGAGGCCGAGCTATGCAAGCCGTTGCTCGAGGCCAAGCCCGACATCATCTGCCTGGCCGGGTTCATGCGCGTGCTGACGGGCGATTTCGTGTCCCGGTTTCAGGGGCGGATGTTGAATATTCACCCTTCGCTGCTGCCTAAATACAAGGGACTCAACACCCACGCCCGGGCTATCGCCGCCGGAGATGCCGAACATGGCTGCACGGTGCACGAGGTCACAGCGGCGTTGGATGACGGCCCGATCCTGGGTCAGGCTCGGGTCAAGATCGCGCCGGATGACACGCCCGAGACCTTGGCGCGGAAGGTTCTGGCGTGGGAACACAAACTGTACCCGGCGGTTTTGGAGCGATTTGCCCGTGGCGACAAGGCACCGGTCATGTTGCCTTGATATCCCGCCGGAGATTTACATGTGGCGCGCAATCGGCTTATGGTCTGCCGAAGCGCTCGTGGCGGTGAAAGACCAACGGGCATTGACCACAGAAAGAGCAAGAACAGCGCGCGCATGAAGACCCTGAAGACCACGCAAGACCTGGCCGACTTCTGCACGGCTGCGGCCAAGTTTCCCTATGTGACCGTCGATACCGAGTTTCTGCGCGAACGGACCTATTACTCGAAACTCTGCCTCGTGCAGCTCGCTGTGCCGTCGGACGACGATGACAGTGCGGTTCTGGTCGATCCTCTGTCCGAGGGGATCTCGCTCGACCCGCTGTATGACCTTTTCCGGGACGAAAATGTCGTCAAGGTGTTCCACGCCGCGCGGCAGGATCTTGAGATCTTCTGGGTCGAAGCCGGGGTCTTTCCCAAGCCGCTGTTCGATACCCAAGTCGCCGCAATGGTCTGCGGCTTTGGCGAGCAAGTGGGCTATGAAACGCTGGTGCGCAAGATCTGCAAGCAGGGTCTGGACAAGACCTCGCGCTTTACCGACTGGTCGCGCCGTCCGCTGAGCGAAGCGCAAAAGACCTATGCGCTGGCCGATGTGACCCATTTGCGCCAGATCTACGAACACCTCGCCGCCGAACTTGAAAAGACCGGCCGCAGCCGCTGGGTTGCGGAAGAACTGCAGGTTCTGACCAATCCCGACACCTATGACATCCGCCCCGAAGAGGCCTGGCGACGGGTCAAGACCCGCACCAATTCTGGCAAGTTTCTGGCCGTGGTGCGTGAATTGGCCAAGTTCCGAGAAACCTATGCGCAAGAGAACAACATTCCCAGAAACCGGGTGTTCAAGGATGACGCGCTGATCGAACTGGCCTCGACCAAGCCCCGCACCCATGCGGATCTGGGTGGGTCGCGCCTGTTGCTACGCGAGGCCCGCAAGGGTGCGATCGCAGATGGTATCCTCGAAGCAGTCAAACGGGGCGTCAACTGCCCGCCCGAGGACATGCCCAAGGTTGACAACAGCCGTGACAAGCTAAAGGTCAACCCCGCCCTGGCCGATCTGCTGCGGGTGCTGCTCAAATCCAAGACCGAAAGCGCCGGCGTGGCCGCAAAGCTGATCGCCAACAGCTCGGAACTGGACCAGATCGCGGCGGGTCAGCGCGACGTGCCGGCCATGTCGGGCTGGCGCTACGAGGTGTTCGGCGAGGACGCTCTGAAACTGTGCGAGGGAAAGATCGCACTGGCCGCCAAGGGGCAGAACGTCAAAGTCGTGCCGCTGTAGGGCAGCTCAGCGCCGCCGCGATTCCAGCGCATTCTGTTGGCCCCTGACGCGGATAAGGCGGATGCCGTCCAGGTCATCCTGGCTGATGTCGATCGCGTCGGTTACTTCGCGCGTCCGCTCGGGTCCCTGCGGAGTGGCATAGGGCGGATAGTTCACGCGGAATTCGAGTTCAAGCACGCCGTTCTTGCGGTTTTCCTCCGACTCAACCGGACGCAGTTGGGCGTCATAGGCGCCCTGACGAAAGGCCGTACCGCTGGCCAGAACGATCGCGCCCGAGGGCTTGCGGTCGATCCGCAACTCGTCGATCGTGGTGACCAGAACGCTGATGTCCTCGGCTTCGGGCCGGGCGAAGAATCCTCGTCCGGAACCCTGATCGGGGACCAAAGCGTTGGCGTCATCTGCGGGCGTTTCGACCGGGGCGGCGGGAGTGCTGCGGCCGAACCAATTCGACGGATTCACCCGCGAATCCCGCCAACCACTGCAAGCCGAAAGGGTCAAGGACGCGATCATGAGAACGGACAGAGTTTTTTGCATGGACCCAACGCTTTGCACAAAGTTACCCGATACCGATTAGCCTAATTCCAGTGGTTTGAAAAGGCGCGCTTGGGGTGGACAGGCCCGGTTTGGCGGCTTAGGTCAGGCCTTAGATGGAAACCAGAGGATCTGTGCCCATGGCAACCCCCGCGTTCGAAGACATCGTAGAGGATTTTGAATTCCTGGAGGACTGGGAAGATCGCTATCGCTATGTGATTGAGCAGGGCAAGGCCATGCCGCCCCTGGACGACGCGCTGAAGGTTCCGGCCACCAAGGTGGACGGCTGCGCCAGCCAGGTCTGGCTGCACCCGGTTGTCGAAAACGGAGTTTTCCGGTTCGACGGAGACAGCGACGCCCTGATCGTGCGCGGACTGATTGCGGTGTTGCGGGCGTTGTACAACGGCCTGCCGGTCTCCGAGGTGCCCAGGGTGGATGCGGCAGCCGAACTGGCGCGGCTGGGGCTGAACGAGCATCTGTCTTCGCAGCGGTCCAACGGGTTGCGGGCGATGGTGCAGCGCATTCGAAGCGTCGCCAGCGAACACGCCTGATCCGGGGCGTCACTTGCTGGGCGCGCGGCTGGCCCAGTCCGACAGAGTTCGCTCCAGATCGCCATACCCGGTGAAGCGGCGTTCGAAAGCCAAGCCCATACGGTCGGCGCATTCCTTGGCTCGCTTTGTCAACTCAGGGTCGTCGGTCTGTGCCTGATAGACCAGCTTGGTGTAGTTCCCGAAATACATGTCGCGTAGCTGCGGATGACGGTCGAGCCCCAGAGGTTTCCAGACGAAGGCATCGAACTGACGCGCCAGGAAATCGGTCAGATAGAAGGCCGTGGCCTCTTCGTCGCCATGTTGGGCAAACCGGTCGTTGCCCTCGAAAAACGAATAGCAGTGTGGTCCCTTCACCATCTCGACGCCCAGCCGTTCGCAGGCCTGCTCCAAGAGGCCACCGGTGCCGCAGTCGGCATAGACCACGAAGATGCGGTCGAAGTCGTTGCGGTGCCTAGCCACTGCGTCCTCGACCGCCTGGGTGATCCGTTCAGGGTGAACATGCAGGATCGCCGGCAGGCAGGTCAGGGCCAGATGGTCCCATCCGTTGCGCCGTTTCAGATCGAGGATTTCGCGCGCCAACGCGCCGCAAGCGATCAGAAGAACGTTCTGCCGCGCGCCCGCGTCCGTATATCCGCGGATCGTCAGGCTTTCGTCATCCGGAAGATCGTTGCAGTGCATGTGCGGGTTTCCTTTGGTGCCATACACAGCAGATACCGTCCGGGCCGGCGATGCAAGCTCGGTTCCGACATGGTCGGTCAGGCGACCGACCCCTGGGTCTCGTACGCGCGCAGGGCAGGGCGTGCCGTTGGGCCAAAGGCCTGCAGCCCGCGGTGCGCAAGCTCGGGGAAGAGGCTCAGAACTTCTGTGCGGGAGGCCTCGTCCAAACTGGTCCACCCCAGGGCGCCGGGGTGGAAGCTTTCGCTGATGCATCCCTCGGACCAGACAAGTTCGTGGCGGTCGAACAGCAAATGCAGATAGGTGACATTGCCGCCGGGGCGCAGCACGATCGAGTGGCCGTTCACCAGATGTTTTGCGGGGGCCAGCGCTTCGGGGTGACCGGTGTTCAACTCGACCCGCCAGTTGCGCACCAACATGCGATGCTGCTGCGAGACCAAAAGGTCACGATCGTTGCCGATTGCCCCACGCCGAAACAGGACCGGAGCGAAAGCGCCCCGCGCGGGTACCGTGCAACGCCCGATCCAGCGCAGCGGCTGCAGGCCGTGATCGACCGTGGCCACCATGTCGCCGGGTTTCAGAGTTTCGACAGGGCGATCACCGCTTTCGGTACGGATTCGGGTGCCCTGCGTGAAACAGGTGACCAAGTCCCAGGTTTGACGATCCGCAGTCAGGCCGCGAAAGTCGCGCCCCGCCAGACTGTCCAGACGGATGGACTGGATCGGCCCAGCCGACAGGGCCGTCTGATCGGGGTTTGGAGAGAACTCGGGCATAAGATAGGTGTTGCCGTCGATATCCTGCGCGACGACTGCGGTGATATTGGCCGTCGTCCCATCGATATAAGTGATCGTCGCGTTGTAGATCGACGTGCCATCGAAAGTCTGGGGCGGGCCGCCGTCGATCGAGAACTGATCGTCGTTGGCGTTGTTCATCTCGTACACTTGGCCGGGATTGCCTGCGGGGTTCCAGGTGACGGCGTTGTTGAGAAGAGCATTGCCCGGTCCGCCGAATTGAGACCCAACAAGGGCTTGTGCGTTTTCGGCGCGGTTGTTTCCTTCGAAGGTGTCGATGTCGGCTAGATTGCCGAGATAGATGGCCGTGAACGTCGTTGGCACAGGAACCTCGTATGCTCGTTAACGGTGCTCTACTAGCCAAAGATTACCGGAAGGTTAAGCCGGAAATCAAAACACTCAACCTGTTGTCAAGAAATAAAAAAACCGCCCCCAGAGAGGCGGTTTGTTGATCGGGTCGGGCGTTGCGTTCAGCCGGCCAGCTGATTGTGCTTGCGCGACACGAATTCCTTGGCCGTTTCAACTGCCACCGCGGCGTCGCGACAATAGGCATCGGCACCGATTGCCTTGCCGAATTCTTCGTTCAGGGGGGCGCCGCCCACCAGCACGATATAGTCGTCGCGCTTGCCCTGTTCGACCAGCGTGTCGATGACGACCTTCATATAGGGCATGGTCGTGGTCAGCAGGGCCGACATGCCCAGAATGTCCGGCTGTTCGGTCTCCAGTGCTTCCAGATAGTTCTCGACGGGGTTGTTGATGCCGATGTCCACCACCTCGAACCCGGCGCCTTCCATCATCATGGATACGAGGTTCTTGCCGATGTCGTGGATGTCGCCTTTGACGGTTCCAATCACCATCTTGCCGACCCGCGGCGCGCCGGTTTCGGCCAGCAGAGGCTTGAGAATCGCCATGCCGCCCTTCATCGCGTTGGCGGCCAGCAGAACCTCGGGTACGAACAGGATGCCGTCGCGGAAGTCATGCCCCACGATGGTCATGCCGCCGACCAGAGCCTTGGTCAGAATGTCGTAAGGGGCCCAGCCGCGTTCCAGCAGAATGTTGACGCCTTCCTCGATCTCTTCCTTCAGGCCGTCATACAGGTCATCAAACATCTGTTCGACGAGTTCGTCGTCATTCAGTTCCGACAGGACGATGTCTTCTTCATCGGACATGGGGCAAATCCCTGAGCTGTTGGGGCCATGGGCCCGTGGTGGCTGTTTTTTCCGTTTTGGCCAAAACGTCGCAGTCGGACTGTGACGATTGCGACCTCGGCGGTTCCGGGACCGACCTATAGGCGAAAATCTTGCGTCCAACGAACGAAAATTTCACATGATCATTCTGTAGAAATTTCACGTGGATTCCATCCTCAGAGTTTAACCGAGGTATGCAAGAACGCGGTTCGGCTTGCGCCGAGATCGTCCCGTCGTTATCACTGTGCAGTGAGAACAATAGGTGAACAAACATGCGTGTTCAGCAGGAAAAACGTGCGCGGGGCGCCCGGTCCAACCAAGCCGGCCGGTACGAGCAGTTCGCGTATGAAGACTTCGATGATGGCTGGGATATCCCCGAGGTTCTGCCGCCCTTACGCACGGATGTCCGGTACGAAACCGCGCGGTCACTCATTACCCACAACAGGTCGCCGGACCTGCCGTTCGACCGGTCGATCAACCCGTATCGGGGGTGTGAACATGGGTGTGTCTATTGTTTTGCCCGGCCGACCCACGCCTATTTGGGCCTGTCGCCGGGGCTGGATTTCGAAACCCGCCTGATCGCCCGGCCGAACGCGCCCGAGATCCTGCGGGCCGAGCTTTCGGCGCGCCGCTACAAAGTGGCGCCGATCGCGTTGGGAACCAACACAGACCCGTACCAGCCGATCGAAAAGACGCATGAGATAACAAGACGTTGCCTCGCGGTATTGCATGACTTCAACCACCCGGTGGCCATCGTGACAAAGGGAACGATGATCGAACGGGACCTGGACTTGCTTGCCCCCATGGCGGCCAAGGGGCTGGTGCGGGTCGGCATTTCGCTGACCACGCTGGATGGCAGCCTGTCGCGGCGGATGGAGCCGCGCGCGCCGTCGCCGCAACGGCGGTTGCAGACCATTCGGGCGCTGACCGAGGCCGGGATCCCGGTGCGGGTGATGACCTCGCCCGTCATTCCCGGCCTGACCGACCACGAGCTTGAGGCCCTGCTGGAGGCAGGCCGAGATGCGGGGGCGGATGCGGCCAGCTGGATCATGCTGCGCCTGCCGCGCGAGGTTTCAGACCTGTGGCGGGAATGGCTGGCGGATCACGAACCGGGCCGCGCCGAAAAGGTGATGGCGCGGCTGCGCGAGATGCATGGCGGCAAGGACTATGACCCGCGCTGGGGGCATCGGATGCGGGGCGAGGGCGTCTTTGCCGAGCTGATCGCCAATCGGTTCAACGCAGCCGTGGCCCGGTTGGGACTAGCAGTGCGAACGCCCGATCTGCGTTGCGACCTGTTCGCGCGGCCGCCGCTGCCCGGCGACCAGCTGTCATTGTTCCAATAGAAAAAGACCCCGCTCTGTGGCGGGGTCGGGTTCTTCAGCGGTTTTCGATGTCGACATAGTCGCGCATGGTCTCGCCCAGGTACAGCTGGCGCGGACGGCCGATCTTATTCTGCGGATCGGCGATCATCTCTTTCCACTGGCTGACCCAGCCGACGGTCCGCGACAGGGCAAAGATCGGGGTGAACATCGAGGTCGGGAAGCCCATCGCCTCGAGGATGATGCCCGAGTAGAAATCGACGTTCGGGAACAGCTTCTTCTCGGCGAAATACGGATCTTCCAGCGCCTGTTTCTCAAGCGCCTTGGCGACCTGCAGTTTCGGGTTGTTCTCAATGCCCAGCAGGTCCAGAACCTCGTCGGCCGATTGCTTCATCACCTTGGCCCGCGGGTCGAAGTTCTTGTACACGCGGTGGCCAAAGCCCATCAGGCGGAACGGGTCATTCTTGTCCTTGGCGCGGGCGATGTATTCGGGGATACGGTCGACGCTGCCGATCTCTTCCAGCATCTCCAGGCAGGCCTGGTTGGCGCCGCCATGGGCCGGGCCCCACAGACAGGCGATGCCGGCAGCGATGCAGGCGAACGGGTTAGCGCCCGAGGACGACGCCAGACGCACGGTCGAGGTCGAGGCGTTCTGCTCGTGATCTGCGTGCAGGGTAAAGATGCGGTCCATGGCGCGGCTGAGGATCGGGTTGACCTCGTAATCCTCGGCCGGAACAGCAAAGCACATGCGCAGGAAGTTCGACGCATAGTCCAGATCGTTCCGCGGATAAACGAAGGGCTGACCGATATGGTACTTGTAGGCCCAGGCCGCGATGGTGGGCATCTTGGCGATCAAGCGGTGCGACGCGATCTCGCGCTGGCGCGGATCCGAGATGTCGGTCGAGTCATGATAGAAGGCCGACATCGCGCCCACGACACCCACCATGATCGCCATCGGGTGCGCGTCGCGGCGGAACCCGCGATAGAAATACTGCATCTGCTCGTGCAGCATCGTGTGGTGGGTGATGGTCGTTTCGAACTGTTCCAGTTCGTCGGCCTTGGGCAGATATCCATACAGCAGCAGGAAGCACACCTCGAGGAAGTGCGATTTCTCGGCCAGTTGGTCGATCGGATAGCCGCGGTGCAACAGTTCACCCTTTTCACCGTCGATATAGGTGATGGTGCTGTCGCAGCTGGCGGTCGAGGTAAAGCCGGGGTCATAGGTGAACACGCCCGCATGGCTGTACAGTTTGCGAATGTCGATGACGTCCGGCCCGGCGGTCGGCGAGAGCACCGGCAGTTCGTAAGTGTCGCCGTGGACGGTCAGCGTGGCGGTTTTGTTGCTCTCTGTCATGGTATCCCTTCCTCAATCATGCGTATGGCGGAGCCCGCACCGATGGTGCCACAGCCCTTGCGTCGTTGGTCCTAGCCGAGCAGCGTTACCCGAACATGAAGTCAGGATCGGTTCGCTGCGTCGGATATCCGCGCCAAGGTCTCTTCCCGCCCCAGCACGAGCATCATGTCAAAAACCGAAGGGGTCACCGCCCGTCCTGCCAGGGCCGCACGCAGCGGACCGGCCAGCTTTCCGAACTTCAGCCCGTTCGCCTCGGCGAACGAATTGAGAACCTCCTCCAGCGTATCACGCGACCAGCTAGCACTTTGCAGGTGCGGCGTCAATTGCTCCAGTATACCATCGGATACAGAAGCAAGCGCCTTTTGCGCCTTCTCATCCATGTCGATCGGGCGTGAGGCCAGAACAAACCGCGCTTTTTCAAGCAGTTCCGGAAAAATGCGCGCCCGGTCCTTGAGACAATACATCGCGCGATCCAAGTCGGCCGCTTGCGCTTCAGTCAGCTGCGGCAAATTCGCAGCCTCCAGATAAGCCTGAATTTCTTGCCGCAATGCAGCATCGCCCGAGATCGCGATGTGCTGACCGCACAGGTTTTCCAGCTTTTTCAGGTCGAAACGCGCCGGGCTTTTGCCGATTCCATCCAGATCGAACCATTCCCGTGCCTGTTCGTCGGTGAAAAATTCATCGTCCCCGTGACTCCAGCCCAGCCGCGCCAGATAGTTGCGCATGCCGGCGGCGGGATATCCCATCGCCTGATATTCCTGCGCTCCCAGCGCGCCGTGCCGCTTGCTGAGCTTCTTGCCGTCGGGGCCGTGAATCAGCGGGATATGCGCCCAGACCGGAACGTCCCAGCCCATGGCCTGATATATCATCATCTGGCGCGCAGCGTTGTTCAGGTGGTCGTCGCCGCGGATCACATGGGTGACGCCCATGTCATGGTCATCGACCACCACCGCCAACATGTAGACCGGTGTCCCGTCCGAGCGCAGCAGCACCATGTCGTCCAACTGGTCGTTGCGGATGGTTACGTCCCCCTGCACCTTGTCGCGGATCACCGTAACGCCGTCTTGCGGCGCTTTGATGCGCACCACGAACGGGCGGTCGGGATGGGTGCTGGGATCGGCCTCGCGCCAGGGGCTGCGGAACAGGGTCGATTTCCCCTCAGCCCGGGCCTGTTCGCGGAAAGCCGCAATTTCTTCCTGGGTCGAGAAACACTTGTACGCCTTGCCCTCGGCCAGCAACTGGTTCGCAACCTCGGCGTGCCGGTCGGCGCGGGCGAACTGGCTGATGACCTCGCCGTCATGGTCCAGCCCCAGCCAAGCCATACCCTTCAGGATGGCCTCGGTCGCCTCGGGGGTCGAGCGTTCACGGTCGGTGTCTTCGATCCGCAGCAGGAACTTGCCGCCTCGGCCGCGCGCATACAGCCAGTTGAACAGCGCGGTGCGGGCACCGCCGATATGCAAGAAACCGGTGGGCGAGGGGGCGAAACGTGTGACGACCTGTTCGGACATGGGCGTGATTAACCTTTTGGTAACCGTGGTGGGCGTAATCTGGCGCCTGTCTAACGAGCCTCAAGGACGGGGGCAACCATGCGTGTTCTGGCACGGGTCGAAGACGCGCTGCTGAACCAGCGTGGGCATCTTTTTGCGTGGTCTCCGGTCTGTCTGGCAATCGGCATCGGCCTGTATTTCGGACTGCGGTTCGAACCCGGTCCGAGCCTGTATCTCGGTCTGTCCGCCCTGGCTCTGCTCGCCACGTGGGCGGGATGGCGGATGCGCGAAGCCTGGGCGCCGTTGGCAATTGGGGGGGCGTTGATCGCCGCCGGGTTCCTCCTGGCCGGTGCGCGCGCCCACATGGTCGCAGAGCCGGTTCTGCAATGGCGTTTCTATGGCCCGGTCGAGGGGAGGGTCGTGGCGCTGGACCGGTCTGCGTCGGGCGCGCTGCGGGTGACATTGGACCAGGTGCGGATCGGGGACGTACCGCCGGACCAGACACCGCGGCGCGTCCGGCTTTCGCTGCACGGGGATCATGTGCCGAAGGTTCCGGGCCAGCGGATCATGACCACCGCGCATCTGAGCCCGCCGCAAGGCGCGGTCGAACCTGGCGGGTTCGACTTTCGCCGCCATGTCTGGTTCAAGCGGCTCGGGGCGGTCGGCTATTCGCGCGTGCCGGTTCTGACGGTTGCGCCGCCGCGTGCCGAGGGCGTGCGCATCGCCGGTTGGCGTATGGCCATATCGCGGCATGTCCAGTCGATCCTGCCCGGCGATGTCGGAGGTTTTGCCGCCGCCGTCACGACCGGCGACCGAAGCGGCATGTCGCGTGCCACGCTCGAAGGGTTGCGGGCGTCGAACCTGGCGCATCTGCTGGCGATTTCCGGGTTGCACATGGGGTTGCTGACGGGGTTCGTCTTTCTGGCCTGCCGGATCGCACTGTCCGCGATCCCGCCAGTTGCGCTGCGGCTTCCGGTGCGCAAAGTCGCGGCGGTGTGCGCACTGGCGGCCGCCACATTCTATCTGTTGATGTCCGGCGGCAACGTCGCGACCGAGCGCGCTTTTGTCATGGTCGGCGTGATGTTCTGCGCTGTGCTGATCGACCGCCGCGCCATATCGCTGCGGGCAGTTGCGGTTGCCGCGCTGATCGTATTGGTGCTGCGGCCCGAAACGCTGCTCAGCCCCGGTTTTCAGATGTCCTTCGCGGCAACGACAGCGCTGGTCGCCGTGTTCGGAGCCTTTCGAGATCTCCGCCTGACAGAGGCGCCACGATGGGTGAAGGCGGTCGGCGGACTCGTGGCGTCGTCCGCCGTGGCGGGTCTTGCCACCGCTCCGATCGGGGCTGCGCATTTCAACGGCGTCTCGCATTATGGCTTGTTGGCGAATGTCCTGTCGGTCCCCGTCATGGGCTCGGTCGTCGTGCCGGCTGCGGTGGCGGCAGCGATCCTTGCGCCACTGGGGTTCGAGGCCGTGGGGATTCAGGTGATGGGTCTGGGGCTCGGTTGGATCCTGACAGTTTCGGATTGGGTGGCGGGGTTGGACGGGGCACGCGGTTTCGTGCCCAGCCCTCCGGGCTATGTGCTGCCGGTCTTTGCCCTGGGGGCGCTGTGGGTCGTGTTGTGGCGCGGCGCGGCGCGATGGCTGGGTGCCGTGCCGGCCTTGTGGGTGTTCCTTGCGTGGAACCAGGCCAGCCGACCCGAAGTTCTGATTGCCGATACCGGAGGTCTGGTCGGCGTGATGACCGATCAGGGGCGGGCGCTCAGCAAGGAAAAGGGCGGCGGATTCATCGCCTCTGTCTGGCTGGAGAATGACGGGGACGGCGCGGCCCAGGAACAGGCTGCCCGGCGTTGGCCCGACGATGGCGGGCTGGTGCGCCGGATTGTTGTCGGAGAAACCGAATTGGTGCATGTCACCGGCAAACGCGCGGCGAAAACGTTGACCGGCTGTAGCGAGGGCCAAATCGTCGTCAGCCCGGTACCGCTGGAACTGACCGGTGGATGCGCGGTTTTCGGACCCAAGGAACTGCGGCGCAGCGGCAGCCTTGCGCTGAAGGGCGGGCAGCTAGTCAGCAGCGCCAAAATCGGCGGAAACCGGCTGTGGTCTGCGGTTGTGCCGCGCGATGATAAAATTCAGTAGGTGCGGATCAGGCCGACAAGACGCCCTTGGACCTTGACCTTGTCCTCGGGCAGCACGCGAGTTTCATAGGCCGGGTTGGCCGCTTCCAGCGCGATGGCGTTTCCCTTGCGAAAGAATCGCTTCAGAGTGGCTTCCTGATCCTCGACCAGGGCGACGACGATATCGCCATTGTCGGCGGTCGAGGTTTCGCGGATCACCACGACATCCCCGTCGTTGATCCCGGCATCAATCATCGAATCTCCGCGCACCTCGAGCGCGTAGTGCTCGCCGCGACCGGACACCATGGTTCCGGGCACGGCCACATGATGCGAGACATGGCTGATGGCTTCGATTGGCACGCCGGCCGCGATCCGCCCCATGACGGGAAGCTCGGTCGCGTCCACGGAAACGGGCTCGAAATTGGCAGGGCGGGGGCCGTCTGGCCTGTCGCCTTCAATCACCTTGGGCTTGAAGCCGACGGTGGGTTCGCCACCCAGGCTTTCCGGCAGTTTGACGATTTCGATCGCGCGGGCACGGTGGGCAAGGCGACGGATGAAGCCCCGTTCCTCGAGCGCGGTGATCAGGCGGTGAATGCCCGATTTGGATCGCAGGTCCAGCGCAGTCTTCATTTCGTCGAAGCTGGGCGGAACACCATCCGCCTGCACCCGCTTGTGGATGAATTCCAGCAAATCCAACTGCTTCTTGGTCAGCATCGCTCAAACCTCGCCGCTCATGCGTTTTCTTTTGTTCTACGCATGTTCACCTTTTGTGTCAACGGTGGCGGTGGCTGACGTCAGATGGGCAGATATTGCACGAATTCTCCGCTGGCGCGTTCCGGGTCGTGGGGCGGGCGCACGATCAAGGCGTTGGATCGCGCCAGAACGCTGAGCAGAGAACTGTCCTGATCGTCGAAGGCGCTCAGCCCCTCATCGCCCAGCCAGGCACGCATGTAGTGCTCGCGCGGGCCGTTGGCGCGCAGGGGCTTAGCCAGTCGCGCCTGCTTCATCTCAGGTTCGGCTGGGGTCAGGCCCAGCATCCGGCGCACCATCGGTACAAGAAACACGTAACCGCAGACCATGGCGCTGACCGGGTTTCCAGGCAAGCCGACCATTGCGGCGTCGCCCAGCCGCCCGGCCATCAGCGGTTTCCCGGGGCGCATGCGGACCTTGTAGAACGATTGCCGCAGGCCCAACTTGTCCGAGGCTTCGCCGACCAGATCATAGTCGCCGACCGAGGCGCCGCCGATCGTCACGATGACGTCCGCACCTTGCGCCAGATTCAGCGCGGTCTCGAGTGACTTGATCGTGTCGCGCGCGATCGGCAGCATCCGCACATGCGCGCCCGCGTCTTCCAGCAAAGCCTTGAGGCCAAAGGAGTTCGACGCGATGATCTGGTCCGGCCCCGGGGTGTCGCCGGGCATCACCAGTTCGTTCCCAGTGGCGATCAGTGCGATCTGGGGCTTGCGGGCCACCGGGACCGCAGGAACGTTCATCGCGGCCAGCAGGGCCAGATCCTTGGCGTTCAGCCTCCGGGGTGCGCTGAGCGCGGACCCAACCCGGAAATCCACGCCCGCCGGGCGGATATTGCTTTTGGGTCCCGGATCATTCGTGATTGTCAGAAGTTCGCCACGTCGCTTCGTATCTTCCTGAATGACGATGAAATCGGCGCCATCCGGTACCGGGGCGCCAGTGAAGATCCGAACCGCCTGTCCGGGGCCGACGGTTCCGTCAAAACGCTGGCCTGCAGTCGCTTCGCCGATGACTTTGAACATCGCGTGCAGTTCGACCTCGGCCGCCTTGACCGCGTAGCCATCCATCGAAGACGCCGCAAAGGGCGGTTGGTCACGATTCGCAGTGACATCGGCGGCCAGGACGCGCCCCGCCGCCTCGGCCAGCGGAACCTGTTCGGTCTCCATGTCCGGCGCCAGGTCCAGAACCAGAGCGCGCGCCTCGGCCACCGTGATCATGACGCTTCGTAACGTCCCGATTTTCCGCCATCTTTCAAGGTTACGCGGATTCCGCCGATTTCCATTGCCTTGTCCACGGCCTTGGCCATGTCATAGACGGTCAACGCCGCGGTCGATACCGCGGTCAGCGCCTCCATTTCGACACCGGTCTGGCCGGTCGTCTTGACGGTGGCCTCGATCCGAACACCGGGCAGCTTTGGGTCCAAGGACAGGTCAACCGAGACCTTGGTGATCGGCAGCGGATGGCACAACGGGATCAGGTCTGCGGTCTTCTTGGCGCCCATGATCCCGGCCAGCCGGGCCACCCCCAGCACATCGCCCTTTTTAGCGCGACCTTCCGAAATGATATCAAAGGTTTCACGGGCCATCTTGACGTACCCGCCTGCCACCGCGATGCGATTGGTCACGCGCTTGTCCGAGACATCGACCATATGCGCCTGGCCGTCGCTGTCGAAATGGGTCAGCGGCATCACATCACCCCCGGCACCAGCGGGCTCGCCAACAGGCGGCGGGTTGCGGCGGCCACGTCCTGCTGGCGCATCAGGCTTTCGCCGATCAGGAAACACCGCGCGCCATAGCGGGCGATATCGGCCAGGTCCTCGGGGGTGTTCAGACCGCTTTCGCACACGATCGTACGGTCGGCTGGGACCAGCTTGGACAGCCGGTGCGTCGTATCAAGCGAGGTTTCGAAGGTCTTGAGATTGCGGTTGTTTATGCCGATCAGCGGGCTTTTCAGCGCGGTCGCGCGTTCCAGTTCGGCCTCGTCATGCACCTCGATCAAAACATCCATGCCCCAGTCAAAGGCCGTCTGTTCCAGTTCGGCCGCCTGCGCGTCTTCGACCGAGGCCATGATGATCAGGATGCAGTCCGCCCCCAATGCCCGAGCCTCGACCACCTGATAGGGGTCGTACATGAAATCCTTGCGCAGAGCTGGCAGGCTGCAGGCGGCGCGCGCGGCGGTCAGGTATTCCTTCGCGCCCTGAAAGCTGGGTGTGTCGGTCAGCACCGACAGGCAGGCCGCGCCGCCTTCTTCATAGGCTTGCGCCAATGCGGGCGGGTCGAAGTCCGCGCGGATCAGGCCCTTGGAGGGGCTTGCCTTCTTGATTTCTGCGATGAGCCCGTATCCTTGGCGGCTGGCCCGTTGCAGCGCCTCGGCGAAACCGCGGATTTCAGGCGCCTCGCGGGCGTCTTGTTCGACGGCCTCCAGCGGCTTGCGCGCCTTGTCGGCGGCGATTTCCTCTAGCTTGTAGGCCTTGATCCTGTCGAGAACGGTTTCGGTCATGCAGCTTCCTGTGTCAGTCGTGCCAGAGCGGCGATTTTTTCCTTGGCCTTGCCGCTGTCGATGCTTTCGGCGGCCATGGCGACGCCGTCCCGCAGGTCATCCGCAGCGTCCGCCACGACCAGCGCGGCGGCCGCGTTCAGCAACACGGCGTCGCGATAGGCCGACGGTGCGCCCTCAAGCAGGGCGCGGAAGGCCGCGGCATTGTCTTCAGGCGTGCCGCCAACGATCTCTTCGAACGGATGCACGGGCAGCCCGGCATCTTCAGGGTGCAGCTCGACCTCTTTGACGCGCCCGTCTTCCAGCGCGGCGACCCAGCTGATGCCGGTGATCGTCAGTTCGTCGGTGCCGTCCGAGCCATGCACCAGCCAGGCGCGATCCGATCCCAGCAGGCCAAGCGTTTCGGCCATCGGGCAGATCAGGTCGCGACTGAAGGCGCCGGTCAGTTGGCGTTTCACCCCGGCCGGGTTGGTCAGCGGCCCGAGGATGTTGAAGATGGTGCGGGTGCCCAGTTCCTGGCGTGTGGGCATGACATGGGCGATGGCTGGGTGATGCATGGGTGCCATCATGAACCCAATTCCGACCTGTTGCAAAGCCTTTTCAACCACTTGCGGGCCAACCATCACGTTGATGCCCATTTGCCCCAGTGCATCCGCCGCACCCGATTTTGAACTCAGATTGCGGTTGCCGTGCTTGGCCACGGTCACACCGGCCCCTGCCACGACGAAGGCGGTGGCGGTGGAAATGTTCAGTGTGCCCTTGCCGTCGCCGCCAGTGCCGACGATATCCATGGCGCCTTCCGGGGCCTTGACCGCATTGCATTTTGCGCGCATCACCGCCGCCGCCGCGGCGTATTCCTCGACCGTTTCGCCGCGGGTACGCATGGCCATCAGCAGACCGCCGATCTGGCTGGGTGTCGCTTCGCCCTCGAACAGGATCTCAAAGGCTTGTTCGGCCTCGTCGCGGGTCAGGGCGCGATCGGCTGCGGCCCCGATCAGCGGTTTCAGTGCGTCGCTCATGCGGGGACTTTCATCTCGTTCAGGAAATTCTTGAGCAGGGCATGACCATGCTCGGATGCGATCGATTCCGGGTGGAATTGCACACCGTGGATGGGCAGCGTCCTGTGCTGCAGGCCCATGATCGTGCCATCCTCAAGCTCGGCCGTGATTTCAAGGCAATCGGGCAGGCTGTCCCGGTCAACCACCAGCGAGTGATAGCGCGTCGCCTCGAAAGGCGAGGGCAGGCCCGCGAACACCCCTTTGCCGGTGTGGTGCATCGTGCCCATCTTGCCGTGCACGATCTCGTGGCAGCGCACGACCTTGCCGCCAAAGGCCTGCCCGATGGTCTGGTGGCCCAAGCAGACGCCCATCAGCGGCGTTCCGGTCTCGGCCGCGGCCTGGGTCAGCGCAAGGCAGATGCCGGCTTGGTCCGGGTCGCAGGGGCCGGGGCTGAGCAGGATGCCGGCGGGGTTCATCGCCATGGCCTCCTGCACGTTCAGCGCGTCGTTGCGGCGCACCACCATTTCGGCGCCAAGCTCGCCCAGATAGTGAACGAGGTTGTAGGTAAACGAGTCATAGTTGTCGATCAGCAGCAGCATTTTGCACGTGTCTTGTGTTTGGGCAATTCGGACTGGCGATCCAGCCGCGTGCCAAGGTATAGTGTTGGCACATACATGCTCAGGCTTGCAGGGCAGCGTCAAGGGGACAAGCTGCCGATGACGGGTCGCGGGCAAGCGCCGCACAGATGGCGCCGGTTTCACCGAGGCAGATTGCAGGGCGAGAGGCAAGAGAGATGGGCGGATTTTTCGGCGGGGTCGTGACCGGCGCGGTTGTCGTCGTGGTTTTGGGGGCCGTGTTTTCTCTGAACACACCCTTGGGCAGCAAGCCCGAACTACTGACCACCGCCCCCGAGGCCAAGGGCGTCGCACCGCAGGCCGTGGCAACGGATCTGTCCGAGCCCGGACCTGATGCCGATCTGGTCGAATTGGCGCCGCGGGGGTTGAATGCTCTGGACGACGCGACAGGTCAGGCGGAGGCCCCAATCGGCATCGCGGCCGAGCCCGATGCGCGCCCCGATGTCAAACGGCAGATCGGACCGGTCGAAAAGCCGACCACCGGTGCTGCGGCGACGGTAGAGATTGCGCGCGTTGCACCGGCCGCACCCCCTGCACCGTTGACCGCTCCGGTGACGCAGGATCAAGGCGCCGAGCCGGTTTCGGTAGATCCGACACCGCCAGCCGCGCCCCAGCCGCCCGAAGCCACCGCGCTTGCCGAGCCGCAGCCGTCGCCGCGTGCGGACTCTGACCAGGCCGCGGCATCCCCGGAGGCCGAGGCTGATGCCGCCGAGCCGGACGCAGACCTGCCGGAACAGCAGGCCGCGGTCACTGAACCCGAGGCTGCCGCTCCGAACCCGATCGCCGTCGAGGGCGAAGAGAACACCCAGCCGCGCAAGCGCGCGCGGATCGCCACCTTGCCTCAGATCGGCGGACAACAGATTGCCTCGGCTTCTCCGACCATCGGGCGGCGGGTGATCCCCCTGACCGAACGCGACGACCCGGCGGAAGACGTGGTTCAAGTCGCTGAAAAGGCACCCGCCGATCCCATCGACGCCTATGCCGCGCCGTTCGAAAACCCGGAAGGCAAGCCGTTGATGTCGATCATCCTGATCGACGACGCAGGAGCATTCGGCGCAGAGGCCTTGCAGGATTTTCCCTACCCGCTGACATTCGCGGTCAGCCCGTCCGACCCCGAGGCCGCTGACAAGATGAAGCGGTATCGTGAAGCGGGGTTCGAGGTTCTGGCCATCGCCGACCTGCCCACCGCGGCCAGCGCGCAGGATGCCGAGGTTTCGCTGTCGGTCTGGCTGGACGCGTTGCCCGAAACGGTCGGGATCCTCGAAGGCGTTCAGACCGGCATCCAGGGCAACCGCAAACTGGCCGATCAAGTGGCCGCGATTGCGGACGGGACCGGGCGCGGGCTGGTGTTGCAGGACAACGGGTTGAACACGGCGTTCAAACTGGCCGCGCGCAACGGGGTTCCTTCCAGCGTGGTGTTTCGCGACATCGATGGGGCGCGGCAGGACTCCGACGTGATGCGCAGGTTCTTGGACCAGGCCGCGTTCCGCGCCGGTCAGGAAGGAGCGGTGGTGATGCTGGGACGTCTGCGGCCCGAGACGATCTCGGCCCTGCTGTTGTGGGGGCTCGAAGATCGCAGCAGCAGGGTCGCGCTGGCGCCGATCTCGGCGGTCATGAAAAGCCAGATCCAGTAGGCTGGCGCTGTCGGAATGAAAAATGGGTGGTCGTGGGGCCACCCGCTTTCCGTTCAGCCGTTATTCGAGCCGGTGAACCGAGCCGCATCCGCTGCAGCTCGCCTGATCGCGTTGGATTTGTGAACCGTCTCCATGTACTCGGCATCGGGGTCACTGTCATAGACGACGCCGCCGCCGGCCTGGATGTACAGTTTCTTGTCCTTCACGATGGCCGTGCGCAGCGCGATGCACATGTCCATGTCACCGCCGGCGCTGAAATAGCCGACCCCGCCGCCATAGATGCCGCGCTTTTCGGGCTCCAACTCGTCGATGATCTCCATTGCACGCACCTTGGGCGCGCCTGAAACCGTACCCGCGGGCATCCCGGCAAAGAAGGCGTCAAGCGCGTCCTTGTCCTCGGCCAGTTCACCGACCACGTTCGACACGATGTGCATCACGTGGCTGTAGCGCTCGATGATGAATTCCTCGGTCGGGCGCACGGTTCCAATTTTGGACACACGCCCCGCATCGTTGCGGCCCAGATCCAGTAGCATAAGATGCTCGGCCAGTTCCTTCTGGTCGGCCAGCAGCTCCGCCTCGTTGGCCTTGTCCTCCTCGGGGGTGGCGCCGCGTGGCCGGGTGCCGGCGATCGGGCGGATCGTCACCTGGTTGCCGAAGACCCGCACCAGGATTTCCGGGCTGGCGCCCACCACCTGGAACCCGCCGAAATTGAAATAGAACATGAATGGCGACGGATTCGTGCGCCGCAGCGACCGGTACAGGGCAAAAGGCGGCAGCGGAAAATCCTGCGTCCAGCGCTGAGCGGGCACCACCTGAAAGATGTCGCCGGCACGGATGTATTCCTTGGCCTTTTCGACCGCCTCCATATAGCCCGACTTGGTGAAATTCGACACCGGCGGCGCGACCTCGTGCGCCTCGCCCAGATCGCGGGTCTCGGCGGGCATGGCGCGTTCCAGATCGCGCACCGCGTCCATCACCCGCTCCGCCGCCTGAGCATAGGCTGCCTTGGCCGATTGCCCCTCGGTGACCCAGGCGGGCGAGACGATGGTGACCTCGCCCTTGACACCGTCCAGAACCGCCACGACCGAGGGCCGCAGCAGGATAGCGTCAGGCAGGCCCAGCGGGTCGGGGTTGACGTCGGGCAGGTATTCCACCAGCCGCACCATGTCATAGCCCAGATAGCCGAACAGCCCCGCCGCCGCCTGCGGCAAGTCGTCGGGCAGCGCGATGCGACTCTCGGCCAGCAGCGCGCGCAGATTGTCCATAGGGTTGCCGTCCTGAGCGGCAAAATCATCCTCGTCGAACCTGGCCGAGCGGTTCAGTTCGGATGTCTCGCCCCGGCAGCGCCAGATCAGGTCGGGCTTCATACCGATGATCGAATAACGCCCGCGCACCTCGCCACCGGTCACGGATTCCAGCACAAAGGCGTTTTTCTGCGCGCCGGTCAGCTTGAGCATCAGCGACACCGGCGTATCCAGATCTGCAGCCAGGCGGGTATAGACCACTTGGTTTTCACCCACGTCATAGGCGCGGGCGAAGCTGTCGAAATCGGGGGTCAGAGCCATTTGTCGATCCGGTCAGAAATTGGCCTGAACGGCGTTCAGCGCGCGTTGGTCCAACGTAGGCCGGGCGCGGGTCTGCGCGTCGCGCACATAGGCGTCAAAGATGTTCTGCGCCAGCGCCTGGTTCAGCTGCGCCGCAACTGCGTCTTTCATCTGGCGTTGCTCGTCGGTTTCCGCCGGGGGAAGAACCTCGTCGAGACGCACGATGAAAACCGCGCCCTGACCGGGAATGACCCGCAATTCGCCGGGCTCCATCTCGAACACCTGGTTCATGAAATCGGCGGGAACGTCATCCAGGAAAGCGGTGCGGGTCAGGGCGTTTTCCACCCGGAACGGCAGGCCCGTGGCGGTGAAATCCCCGTCAACGGCCAGACCGGTCACGACCGTATTGGCCTTTTCCAGCAGAGCCTTGCCGATTTCTTCCTGTTTCCATGCCTCGATCACACGCTCGCGCGCTTGTGCCAGCGGCTCGGGGCGCGGCGGCAATTCCTCGTCCAGACGCAGGGCAAAGACCGAGCCATCCTCGAGAAAGCCGATCTCGGGGAAGTCGCCCTCGCCGACGGCTTGGGCCGCGCTGCGGAACGCGTCATAGGCGGCAAGGGCCTCGTCGCTCTGGGTCGTCCAGTCGATCTGGCCCAGTTCCATCTCGGTCTCGGCGACCAGTTCCTCGAGCGTCGCGCCGCCGGCCAGCATGTCGTTGAACTCTTCGGCCTGCGACTCGATCACGCGGCGGGCGCGTTCGGCGGCCAGTTCCTCGCGCAGTTCGGGTTCGGCCTCGTCAAAGCTGACATTGTGTTCGGCCAGCGTGCCGTTCACGCGGAACAGCGCCGGGCCGAAGGCCGACGGCAGCGGGCCGATCACATCGCCGACCTCGGCGGCAAAGACGGCATCCGCCGCTTCGCCCAGATCGTCGCGGGTGACATCGCCCAGATCGACATCGCTGAGCTCCAGTTCGCGCGCGCGCACCAACTGTTCGAAATCCAACCCGCCAACTTCAAGCTGCGCCTTGGCTTCGGTCGCCTCGGCTTCTGACGGGTAGACCAGCCGTTCGACCAGACGCCGCTCAGGCTGCTGATACTGGTCCTTGCGCTGCTCGTAGAGGCGGCGCAGGGCGTCCTCGTCCACCTCGACCGTGTCCTGCAGCATCGCGGGCGACAGAACGGCATAGGTGATCTTTTTCGTGCGGGGCAGGGTAAAGCGGTCTGTGTTGGCGTCATAGAAGGCCTGGATGTCCGCGTCGGTCGGCTCGGGCGCCGGTGCGTCCAGCGCGTCTTCCGACAGGGTGGCCACGGTAAAGCTGCGGCGCGCCAGCACATAATCGGCCAGCGTGTCGGTCAGAACTGCGGGCATTTCGATGCCGTTCATGATGGCGCCTTGCACCAGGGTGCGGGCGGTTTCCTTGCGCAGGTCTTCCTCAAATTCCGCTTCGGTCATGCCGATCTGTTCCAACTGGAACCTATAGGCCTCGCGGTCGAACGATCCGTCGGCGCCTTGGAAGGCCTGAATGCGCAGGATCTCCTTTTGCAGGTTTTCATCGCCGACCGAGATGCCCAGCTGCGCCACCTCGTTGTCCAGCGCGGCCAGCGCGACCAGCCGCGACAGGGCGCGCTGGTCCAGTCCCCGGTCGCGGGCCTGAGACATCTGCAACGGCTGGCCCGTCTGCGCCTCGACCGCGCGGATTTCGCGCTGAAGCTCGCGGGCATAGGCATCGACGGTGATGACCTCGTCCCCGACCTGCGCGACCGTGCGCACGGTGCCACTGAGGTTGACGGCGCCGAACCCGGCAAGCCCCAACATCAACAGACCCATCAGGATCCAAACAAAGGTTTTGGAAAGGTTCTTCATGCCTGCGGCCATAGTGCCCTCTTGGATCTTGCGGCAGGGTTCTGCCGTCTGTGTTGCGGCCCTGAATACGACGCGGGATGCCGGGGGGCAAGCTCAGAAGGACAGAGCCTGCAAGCGGTCGAACAATTGCCCGATTCCAGCACGGTCCAGATTGGCAAAAGCAATGCGCACCTGGCGTTTCCCGGCGGGGTCGTGATCGGGCATGAACATCGTACCCGGCAGCAGCAGAATACCGGCCTCGGAGACCAATCTGCGCGCCAGTTCGTCCGACGGCATCTCGAACGGATGTTCGAGATAGGCGAAATAGGCGCCCAGACCCAACAGCCGCCAGCCTTTGTCGGTCAGGCGGGGCATGTTCTCGGTGATTGCAGCGCGGCGATCCAGAATCTCGGCGCGTTCCCCGGCCAGCCATTGAGACAGGTTCTGCATCCCCCACAGCGCCGCGAACTGACCCATCTGGCCGGGGCAGATGGCGACGGTATCGAGGAATTTTTCGACCTCGGCCAGCAGCGGCGCACCGGTGGCGATCGCGCCCACGCGGTGCCCGGTCAGGCGGTAGGCTTTCGAGAAGGAATAGAGATGCACCAGCGTTCGGTCCCAGTCGGGCTGCTGGAACAAAGCGTGCGGCGGGCCGCCGCGGCTGTCGAAATCACGATAGGTTTCATCGACCAGCAGGCGCAAGCCATGCTGTTGCGCCAGATCATAGAAAGCACGGACCAAATCTGCCGGGTATTCGACTCCACCCGGATTGTTGGGCGTGACCAGCGCGATGGCGCGCGTGCGGTCGGTGATCAGCGCGCGCGCCTGTTCGGGATCGGGCAGCAGGTCCGCCCCGGTCGGCAGATCAACCGCCCGAACACCGGCCATGTCCAGCCACATTTTGTGGTTGAAATACCATGGTGTTGGCAGGATGACCTCATCCCCCTGGTCGGTGATCGCCGAGATGACTGAGGCGAAAGCCTGATTGCAGCCCGAGGTGATGGCTGTCTGTTCCGGCCGAACCTCGGCGCCGTAGTGGTCACCAATCTCACGCGCGAGTTCTGCGCGCAGATCGGGGTTACCTAGAACCGGGCCGTAGAGATGCGCCGCGTCTTGATTGACCGCAAAATCGGCCATCGCCTGCCGCAGAGCCAGCGGCGGTGGATCGACCGGCGCCGCCTGGCTGACATTGATCAGTGGGCGATCTTCCGAGAACGTGACCCCCTCGAGCCAGCGCCGCGCCTCCATCACCGGAGGGGCGAAGGTGGCGGCGGTGCGGGTCAATGTCATCGGGTGTCCGGTCTTGCTGATTTGTGGTGGAAAAGTGGGATCAGTCGGTGCCGCGATAGGGCTCGACATATTGCAGGGCCATATCCCAGGGGAAGAAGATCCAGGTGTCCTGGCTGACCTCGGTGATATACGTGTCAACCATCGGGCGGCCCTTGGGCTTGGCATAAACCGTGGCAAAATGGGCCTTGGGGTACATCTTGCGCACCAGTTCCAGCGTCTTGCCGCTGTCGACCAGGTCGTCGATGATCAGCACGCCTTCACCATCCCCCATCAAATCGGCATCGGGGGCCTTGAGCACCTCGGCCTCGCCGCGTTCCTGATGGTGATAGGATTTGACGCTGATCGTATCGACGGTGCGGATGTCCAGCTCGCGGCTGACGATCATCGCCGGTGCCATGCCGCCGCGCGTGATCGCGACGACGGCGCGCCAGGCACCGTCATCGGGGCCCTGACCGTCCAGCCGCCAGGCCAGCGCGCGCGAGTCGCGGTGGATCTGGTCCCAGCTGATGTGAAAGCCTTTCTCGTGGGGCAGGCGGTCCTTTGCGCTCATGGTCTTATCCCTTTTCCACATCCGGCGCGTCGACGGCTTTCATGCCGACGATGTGATAACCAGAATCCACGTGCAGGTTTTCACCGGTCACGCCGCTGCTGAGATCCGACAGCAGATACAGCGCCGATTTGCCCACGTCGTCGATGGTCACGTTGCGACGCAGGGGCGAATTGTACTCGTTCCACTTCATGATGTAGCGGAAGTCGCCGATGCCGCTAGCGGCGAGGGTCTTGATCGGCCCGGCCGAGATCGCGTTGATGCGGATGTTGTCCTTGCCCAAGTCCTCGGCCAGGTATTTCACCGACGCCTCGAGCGCGGCCTTGGCCACACCCATGACATTGTAATGTGGCATGACCTGCTCAGCACCATAATAAGTCAGAGTGATGGCGCTGCCGCCGTCCGTCATCAGCTTTTCGGCGCGTTGCATCACCGCCGTGAAAGAGTAGACCGACACGTCCATCGTCAGCTTGAAATTTGCGCGCGACGTGTCGACGTAGCGGCCGCGAAGTTCGTTCTTGTCCGAGAAACCAATGGCGTGGACGACGAAATCCAGCTTGCCCCATTTGTCTTTCAGCGCCGCGAACAGCTCGTCAATCGATTCTTCGTTGCTGACGTCACAGGGCAGGACAATCTCGCTACCCAATTGGGCCGCCAACGGGTCGACCCGTTTTTTCAGTGCATCCCCCTGATAAGAGAAAGCCAGTTCGGCTCCGGCTTCGGACAAGGCGCGGGCGATTCCCCATGCGATTGATTTGTCATTGGCCAGTCCCATGATGAGGCCGCGCTTGCCGGCCATCAACTGATTTGACATGTTCGGTTCTCCGCCTGTCGTCGCGTTGCGTTGCGTTGGTTTAGGCCATTGATTGCGCTGCATCAAGGCTATCTGTCCTTGCCCGCGGCGGGTTCTCGCCCTAGGCTCATGTTCAATTTGTTCCAGGGGATGGACATGAGTGAGCGAAACGGCATCTTTGCCGGTGAAGATCCGTTCGTGATCGCGGCCCGTTGGTTGGCCGAGGCCGAAAAGACGGAACCGAACGATCCGAACGCGATTGCCCTAGCGACCGTGGACACAGATGGTATGCCGAACGCGCGGATGGTGTTGCTGAAAGATATCGAGGCCGACTCCTTCGTTTTCTATACCAACTATCACAGCGCCAAGGCCCAAGAGCTGGACTCGGCAGGCAAAGCCGCCTTTGTGATGCACTGGAAATCACTGCGGCGTCAGATCCGGGTTCGTGGTACAATCACCAAGGAAGATGGGGCGAAGGCCGACGAATATTATGCGTCACGGTCACTGAAAAGCCGTTTGGGCGCTTGGGCCTCGCGGCAGTCGGAACCGCTGAGCAGCCGCGCGGCCTTGATGGCCGAAGTTGCCAAGGTCACAGCAAGGCTGGGCTCCAATCCGCCGCGCCCCGAGTTCTGGGGCGGGTATCGGCTGACCCCGGTGGAAATCGAATTTTGGGCTGATGGAGCGTTCCGGCTGCATGACAGGTTTCAGTGGCGGCGTGAGAGTCCCGGTCAGAATTGGACAATCCAGAGGTTGAATCCGTGATATCCGTGCGACGTGAAATACAACACTCGGAAAAGACAGCGGTTTTTAACCTTGAACTAGTTAACGATTTGCGGGATCTACGAGCCTCGGACAAGCAGCAATAATTCGTGATGGAAGCACCGTGTCAGAAGACCAGAACACAATGTACCGCGTTCGCGGTCACGTAAAATGGTTCGACCCCGCCAAGGGGTACGGCTTCGTCGTGTCCGACGAGGGTGGTCCCGATATCTTGCTGCATGTGAACGTGTTGCGGAATTTCGGTCAGAGTTCGATCGCGGACGGGGCCGGGATCGAGATCATGACCCACCGTACCGACCGTGGCGTTCAGGCGGTCGAGGTGCTCGGCATCGACCCGCCCGAGCGGGGCGACTCGACGATGCTTGCCGATTTTGCCGAGATGGATCCCGCGCAGATCGCCCAGATGCCGATGGAAGCCGCGCGCGTGAAATGGTTCGACAAGGCCAAGGGGTTCGGCTTTGCCAATGTGTTTGGCCGGGACGAGGACGTCTTCCTGCATATCGAGGTATTGCGCCGGTCGGGGTTTGCGGATCTGCAACCCGGCGAGGCGCTGGCCATGCGGGTCATTGACGGCAAGCGCGGCCGGATGGCAGTGCAGGTCCTGGCCTGGGAATCCGCACTGAAGAATTGATGAGGGAATGATACGAGCTCTGGTTCTGGCAGCTTTGACCTTTTTCTGGGCGCAGGCTGCCATGGCCAGCTGTCGCCCCGATCATGTCTTTCTGCGCAATGCGGTGGCGCAGGTGCGGTTCGATGTCGAACTGGCCGTCACGCCGCAGGACCGCGCGCGTGGGTTGATGTTCCGAGAGTCGCTGCCGCGTCAGTCCGGGATGCTGTTCGTTTTCGACCCCCCGCAGCCTGTGGCGTTCTGGATGAAGAACACCCTGATCCCGCTCGACATGATCTTTGTCGACCGCAAGGGCGTCGTAACCCGTGTGCATCGCGGTGCCATACCGGGTGATCTGACCCCGATCGACGGGGGTGATGCGGTCTTTGCGGTTCTTGAAATCAATGCAGGGCTGGCGGCTCGATACGGGATTGGCCCTGGCACGCAACTGCGTCACGAAATTTTTGCGGACGGCCCTGCGATCTGGCCCTGTTAGGGGTTTTCAAATCAATAAGTCGCGGTTAGGAAGACGCACGGTCCGGGGCGTGGCGCAGTCTGGTAGCGCACCTGTTTTGGGTACAGGGGGTCGTGAGTTCGAATCTCGCCGCCCCGACCACTTTTCACTCACAGCGGCATTCCACCGAAATATCGGTACAGAGTCGTGAGTTCCTGATCCAGGGTCGCGCTTTCTATGGGGACCTTGACCGGTGCGCCGTCTTTCTGAGGGACAAGGAAGAACAATTCGGCATCTACGCGATAGCCTGCCGGGTTGCGTTGGGTGGACATCCGCCGGATTCCCTTGGGCAAGTCCTTCGTCGACCCGTCATAGTTCAGAATCAAAAAGGCGGTGGTGTCCGGTGGTAGGGCCGAGAGGCACTCGAACTGTGTCGACTTTGTTTTGCGGAATTGCTCGCCGGGGCCGTCACAGCTGATCTCGAATGTTTCAAGCAATTGCCCAGGATAGTCGCTGAACTGGGCGCTGCGCGAGGTCGGTTCCGGGGGCGACGACGCACACCCCCACAGAAAGGGCGGTGCGAGGGCGAAAGCGATGAGTGCTTTTTTCACAACGATTCCTGTCAACTCATGGGCGCGAGACTCGTGAACCTTATCGGGCCCGGATCCGTGATTCCTGATTCAGTATGGGGCAGAAGCGCTTGCTTGACCATTATGCTGCAACCGGTCTGAAAAAAGGCGGAAAAACCGAATGGGCATCGGGCCAGAAAAAAACCGATCGCCCTGTGGATGAATCGGTTTCGGTGCGCGGGCGCCTTCTGGACACGGTGGGGTCAACTGAAAAGTTCTGCGTTTCGAGCAAAAAATGCCGTTGACCAACTATGGGTAGATACGCCAGATTGTATGGGCCGGAGCAATAGCCACTAAATCTGGTATAAAAAGCCAGTCAGAGGGCAACGGGCGAGGGTCGGAAACAAACTCAAACTGACGTGTACCGCTCAGTCGGGTTCACGCCGCTTTGGCGGCGCCGGGCCAGTACGTCCAGAGGTTTCTTGCAGGCACGGCGGGCGGCACCCCGCCGAATGTGAATTGGGTGCCGAGGACATGAATAGCACTGTTTGATGATCTGGGGCTGCGGACATGAAGATTGAAAGAAAGTTTACAAAACCTGGGCAGGACGCTTATGCCGATCTGGACTTCGTGTCCGTCACCTCGGAAATCCGCAACCCCGACGGCACCATCGTGTTCCGGCTGGAAGGCATCGAGGTGCCCTCGACCTGGAGTCAGGTCGCCAGCGACGTGATCGCACAGAAATATTTCCGCAAGGCCGGCGTTCCCAGCAAGCTGAAGAAAGTGCGCGAGAAGGACGTGCCCGAATTTCTATGGCGCTCGGTTCCAGCCGAGGATGCCGAGTTCGGCGGGGAGACGTCCTCGAAACAGGTGTTCGACCGTCTGGCCGGTGCCTGGGCCTATTGGGGCTGGAAGGGCGGCTATTTCTCGACCGAGGAGGACGCGCGCGCATACTTCGACGAGATGCGCTATATGCTGGCGACCCAGCGCGCCGCACCAAACAGCCCGCAATGGTTCAACACCGGTCTGCACTGGGCCTACGGGATCGATGGCCCGGCGCAGGGTCACTACTATGTCGACTACAAAACCGGTAAGCTGACCAAGTCGAAATCGGCCTATGAACATCCGCAGCCGCATGCGTGCTTCATCCAGTCCGTCGATGACGATCTGGTGAACGAAGGCGGCATCATGGATCTGTGGGTGCGCGAGGCGCGCCTGTTCAAATACGGCTCGGGCACCGGGACCAACTTCAGCCATCTGCGCGCAGAAGGCGAAGCGCTGTCGGGTGGCGGTAAGTCCTCGGGCCTGATGGGCTTTCTCAAGATCGGCGACCGCGCCGCTGGCGCGATCAAATCAGGCGGGACAACCCGTCGAGCAGCAAAGATGGTGATCGTCGATGCAGATCACCCTGACATCGAGCAATTCATCGAATGGAAGGTGATCGAAGAGCAGAAGGTGGCCTCGATCGTTGCCGGATCGAAGATGCACGAGAAGATGTTGAACGGCATTTTCGAGGCCATCCGCACGTGGGACGGCGCACAGGACGACGCCTATGATCCCAAGAAGAACGACGGGCTGAAAACAGCGATCCGCGAGGCGAAAAAGGTCGCGATCCCCGAGACTTACATCAAGCGCGTGCTGGATTACGCCAAGCAGGGCCACGACAGCATCGAGTTTCCGACCTACGACACCGACTGGGATTCGGAAGCCTACAATTCGGTCTCGGGTCAGAACTCCAACAACTCGATCCGCGTGACCAACGCCTTCCTCAAGGCGGTTGAAAAGGATGCCGACTGGGAACTGATCAACCGCACCGACGGCAGGGTGGCCAAGGTGGTCAAGGCGCGCGACCTGTGGGAAAAGGTCGGCCATGCGGCCTGGGCCTGCGCCGATCCGGGCATTCAATTCCACGACACGGTCAACGAATGGCACACCTGCCCCGAAGACGGCGAGATCCGCGGCTCGAACCCGTGCTCAGAGTACATGTTCCTGGATGACACGGCCTGCAACCTGGCGTCGATGAACCTGCTGACCTTCCTGAAAGATGGCGAGTTTCAGGCGGCCGACTATATGCACGCGGCCCGTCTCTGGACGCTGACGCTCGAGATCTCGGTGACGATGGCGCAGTTCCCGTCGAAAGAGATCGCGCAGTTGTCTTATGACTTCCGTACGCTGGGTCTAGGCTATGCCAACATCGGCGGCCTGCTGATGAATATGGGCTATGGCTACGACTCGGACGAGGGTCGCGCGATCTGTGGCGCACTGACTGCGATCATGACCGGCGTGGCCTATGCCACCTCGGCCGAGATCGCCGGCGAGCTGGGGCCGTTCGCCGGCTACAAGCGCAACGCCGAGCATATGCTGCGGGTCATCCGCAACCACCGCCGCGCTGCGCAGGGCGTGACCGAGGGGTACGAGAAACTCTCGGTCAAGCCGGTGCCGCTGGATCACGCCAATTGTCCGGACAAGCGCCTGATCGATCTGGCCATGAGCGCCTGGGACGAGGCGCTGAGCCTGGGTGAGAAGAACGGCTACCGCAACGCGCAGGCCACCGTGATCGCACCGACCGGCACGATCGGTCTGGTGATGGACTGCGACACCACCGGGATCGAGCCCGACTTCGCGCTGGTCAAGTTCAAGAAGCTGGCCGGAGGCGGCTACTTCAAGATCATCAACCGCTCGGTCCCCGCGGCGCTCGAGAAGCTGGGCTATTCTTCGGCCCAGATCGAAGAGATTGTGTCCTACGCGGTGGGTCACGGCACCTTGGGCAACGCGCCGGGGATCAACCACACCTCGCTGACCGGTCACGGGTTCGGCCCGAACGAGCTGGCCAAGATCGACGCCGCGCTGGAAAGCGCGTTCGACATCCGGTTCGTCTTCAACCAGTGGACGCTGGGTGAAGATTTCTGCACCGGTGTTCTGGGCATCCCGGCCAGCAAGCTGAACGATCCGACCTTTGACATGCTGCGCCATTTGGGCTTCAGCAAGGCGGATATCGACGCGGCCAACGACCATGTCTGCGGCACCATGACCCTGGAAGGGGCCCCGCATCTGAAGCCTGAGCATTACGCGATCTTCGACTGCGCCAACCCGTGCGGCAAGAAGGGCAAGCGGTTCCTGGGTGTCGACAGCCACATCAAGATGATGGCGGCGGCGCAAAGCTTCATTTCGGGCGCGATCAGCAAGACGATCAACATGCCCAATGATGCCACCATCGAGGATTGCCAGAAGGCCTACGAGCTGTCCTGGAGCCTGGGCGTCAAGGCAAACGCGCTGTATCGCGACGGGTCCAAGCTCAGCCAGCCGCTGGCAGCTGCGCTGGTCGAGGATGACGATGAGGCGGCGGAAATCCTCGAAAGCGGATCGGCGCGGGAAAAGGCCGTGACTCTGGCCGAAAAGGTCATCGAGAAGGTCGTGGTCAAGGAGGTCATCCGCAGCCACCGCGAAAAGCTCCCGCATCGCCGCAAGGGCTATACCCAGAAGGCGATCGTGGGCGGGCACAAGGTCTACCTGCGTACCGGCGAGTTTGAGGACGGCAAACTGGGCGAGATCTTCATCGACATGCACAAGGAAGGCGCCGGCTTCCGCGCGATGATGAACAACTTTGCCATCGCGGTCTCGGTCGGCCTGCAATACGGTGTGCCGCTGGAAGAGTTCGTCGACGCCTTCACCTTCACCAAGTTCGAACCGGCCGGGATGGTGCAGGGCAACGACTCGATCAAGAACGCCACGTCTATCCTCGACTACATCTTCCGCGAGCTTGCGGTGTCGTATCTGGATCGTACCGACCTGGCGCATGTGAAGCCGCAAGGCGCAACCTTCGACGATCTGGGCCGCGGCGAGGAAGAGGGCGTGTCGAACGTCTCGGAGGTCAGCGACAGCGCGGCGTCGAAATCGCTGGAGGTGCTGAAACAGATCAGCTCGACCGGCTATCTGCGCAAGCGTCTTCCGCAGGATCTGGTGGTGTTCAACGGAGGGCAGGCGGCCGCGACCGGCATGTCCGAGGCGTCCGTCACCTTCGAGACCAAAAGCGAGACCACCGTCGTTGCCGAGACAGCCACCGAGATGGATGCCCGAACCAAGGCCAAGATGCAGGGCTACGAGGGCGATCCCTGCGGGGAATGCGGGAACTACACGCTGGTGCGCAACGGGACCTGCATGAAATGCAACACCTGCGGCGCAACCAGCGGGTGTAGCTGAGCTAAACGCCCCGGCAACCCGGGGCGCAGGGGCCGGACGCTGCCAATACGGTGCCGGTCCCGACGAATACGGAGACAGGTCGCAAGGCTTACCATCTGGCCTTTCTCCGCCCGGCCGACATGCCCGTGTCGGCCACGAACAGGGTGGGGCGGAATATTTGCTCCTTCCCACTCTTTCACGGGGCGGGTGCGCTCGTCCCATGTGCAGTCCAGGCCGCAGGCAAAAAACACCGGGCGGTCAATGAGAATGAGCCTGGACGGCAAAACTGACAGGGGGCTTCGGCCCCCTTTCTTTTTGGGCGACGTTCTGCCGGATCGGGCCGCCCGCATGAGGGGAGTCATGGCGCAACGTCCCGGCGGAATTTTGCACGGCAAAAGATCGCGCGCCAGGTTCGCAAAAGGGGCGGGGATCGGCGCGAATCGGGCTGTGCGATTCGGCGGCGGTGAGATGGGCCGCTCAGGGGTGTTTGGTGCCGGTGTCCGGACAAACTACCACACACCCCTTATTTGGAGATTTGACAATGAAACCTCGCAATCTGGCTCTTCTGGCCACCGTGGCCCTGAGCGTTCCGGCAGTTATTCTGGCCCAATGCAGCGCCGATGCCAACGGCGACGGCGTTCTGACCATCGAAGAGGTGCAGGCCGTTCTGCCGGACATGGATGCAGACACGTTCTCGGCGATGGATGCAAATGGTGACGGCGCGTTGGATCAGGCCGAAATCGCCGTCGCGCAGGAGGCAGGGTTGCTTCCCCCAAGCAACGGCTGACACCTGTCGGCGGAGCGCGGCCCCAGGGAAACCCTGGCCGCTTTACAATAGGTTATGCGGGTAAGTGAATGTTGAACTTGCTGCGGATCTCGGCGTCCAGCACCGGATCGAACCGGGCTGGTGACGGCTGGCCTAGAATCTCTTCCTTCCGGGCGGTGGCCTTGGCAATCAGGTCGGGCTTGCCCAGCTCGGCCCATTCCTTGGGCGAGGTCCGATCCCCCAGGATGGGATATACATAATCGGCCTGCATCCGGCTGAGCGTGGCATCGGTGCCCAGATAATGGCCCGGCCCGCCCAGACAGACCTCGGCAATCTGGTCGACGGCCAGGGTGTCTTCATTCACCTCGATCCCGCGGACGCAACGCAGGGCCTGCCCGATCAAGTCATCGCCCAGAATCAGGCTCTCGAAGCAGAAGCCCAGCAACGAGGCGTGCATTCCCGCGGCTTCGTAGACCATGTTCAAACCCGAAAGTCCGGCCATGACGTTCGAGCACATCTGCTCCCACCCGGCCTGCATGTCGGGCAGTTTCGCATCCGAAGCACCGGCCGCGGCGCCGCCCGGCAGGTCGTAGAACTTGTGCATCTGGGCGCAGCCCGCGCTCAGCAGCGCCTGCTCGCCCGAGCCGACCGACATCGCGCCCGTGCGCAGGTCCAGCCCAAAGGGCCACGTGCCAAAAACCGCCGGAGCACCGGGGCTTACGGCATTGACATAAACCAACCCGGCCAGGCATTCGGCGGTGGCCTGGACGATCGCGCCCGCGATGGTCGAAGGCGCCGTCGCGCCTGCCATGCCCGCTGACAGCAGCAGCACCGGCATACCTGCCTTGATGCATTCCTCCATCACCTGGCAGCTTTCGGTGGCGAATTTCATCGGCGGCACGACGAAACAGTTCGAATTCGACACGAAGGGCCGCTCGCGCCATTTGTCCTCGCCGCCGGCGATCATGTGCAGCATCTCCATCGCCGGCGCCACATAGCTTGGGTCGGTGAACGAGGTGCCGATATGTTTGTAGGTGCCGGAACAGCAGGCATAGATCGTGTTCAGGTCCATTTCGCGGTTGTCGGCGATGTCGCGGCAGACCATGGGGCGCTGCACGAAATGAATATTGTCCAACTGCTCGCAGATCCGGGCCGCGTCGTGCAGGTCCCGCACGGTCGAATCGCGATAGTTGCGGCCCTGGGCATCGACCATGCTGACTGCCGCCCCGGCGGTGCCGTAGTGCACGCGGTTACCCGAAAGTTCGAGATCGGTCTTGCCGTCGCGGCTGTAAAGCGTCACCGAGCGGTTGGCACGGGCGATCGTGTCCTCGACCAGCGCGCGGGGAAAGCGGATACGCCCGTCATCGCCCAGCGTACAGCCGGCGCCCACAAGATAGTCGATGCCGCTGGGCGGCGCGTCGGCCAAACCGATGGTTTCCAGCGCGTCCAGCGCGGCGGCGTGAATACGCTCCATGTCCTGCTGGCTGAGCGGTTTGTACGTGCCGCCCTCAAGCCCCGGACGAACGGGGCGAAGATGTTCGGGCAGGGCTGCAGCACGGGCGGCGCGACGGGCGGCGCGGCCGCCACTGCGGGACGTTGAGCGGGATTGGTCATTCATGGTGAGGACTCCAAATTGAATGTCAGGTCAAAGGGGGGAAGCTTCAACCCGTTACGGCCGTCCTCGTGCCGCACGCCCCCGATCGGCACCAATGGTGCGGCTAATCAGGCAAATCTTCCAGATATCGTTTGGCATGTGGCCCTCAACTCCTGCGACGAATGGTGTCAGGGTCCGAGCAAGTAATCTGTCCCGTTTGCGACCGATGTCGCTTTTGGCCTCAAAAACTCGGAACGTTGATGAACGCGGCAGGAAATCCTCACGCAGATGGCGAAATATGTTATGCTTCCATTACTTATTGTTAAGATTTGCGTGACTTGAATTGATCTGACTGCACCAAAGCACATGTTTAGTAGAGGTGCACATCACCGCATCTGTTTGAATTGCAAGGGGTGCTGAACGAAAACCGGAGGCTTGCATGAAACTGATCCGCGCCTTGCTGTCGGCCCTGCTGATTCCAGCGGCGCAGGTGGCGTTGGCCGAGGATTGGACGGGCGCTTACGCCGGGTTCACCTTCGGTTATACCGACGCGGACGGACCCGGCGGCAGTGGAAGCAATTCGGGCAGCATCGGCGCAAATATCGGATACGATCTGGATCTTGGCAGCTTCGTCGTCGGGGGTGAACTGGAATATGACCGGCTGAATCTCGACCTGGGCGCCTCGGAGGGCAGTTTGGACAGCGTGTCCCGCGTGAAACTGCGCGGCGGATATGAGTTCGGGCCCGCTTTGGGCTACGTCGTGGTAGGTGCCGCGCGGGCGAATACTTCGGGCGACAGCGACACAGCAGCGGTCTACGGAATCGGCGTAGCCTATCCTCTGGGCGAACGGCTGATCATCAGTGGCGAAGCGTTGCGGCAGAATTTTAACGATGTCACACGGTCGCGGGGCGATCTGGATACCAACACCTTTAACCTGCGCACGACGTTCCGGTTCTGAACGAAACCCGTCTCGGTCACTCTGCCGCTGTCTGACCCGCAAGCCGGGCTGCGAATTCGCATAGGGTCTGAAGGGCAGCGGCGAACCGGTCATCATCGATGGTCATGGCCACGCGCACATGCCCTGCGGCGGCTTGGCCGAAGCTTTCTCCGGGCATGACCGCGATGGCGTGGGTGTCCAGCAGTGCATTGGCGAAGTCTTCGCCGCTTTGCCCTGTCGCGCGGATGTCCAGCATCAGGTACATTGCGCCTTGTGCGGGGATCAGGCCCACCGTGTTCTGTCGGGCCAGAACCTGCATCGCCAGGGCGCGGCGGCGGCGGAAAGGGGTCGCAACCTCTTCTTCCAGTTCGTCCCCCGCGGTCAGCGCATAGCTGGCAGCGTCCTGAATGAATCCCGGAACCCCATAGGTGGTGTGCGTGGCAAGGTTGATCAGATGTTCGATGGCCTCTTCGGGGCCAACGATCCAACCGCAGCGCGACCCGGTCATGGCGTGGGACTTCGACATCGAGCCCACGACCAGGGTGCGGTCGGCCATACCGGGCAGGGCGCGGGGCGACAGGTGCGCGCCTTCCCAGACTTGCGTGTCATAAACCTCGTCCGAGATCAGCCAGATGTCGCGCTCGCGGCACAGATCGGCAATCTCGGTCAGGGTCTCGCGGGAATAGACGACCCCGGTCGGGTTGTTCGGCGTGTTGATCAGCAATGATGCGGCACCCTCGGCCTGTTCTGCTATCGTGGCTGCGTTGGGCTGAAAGGCGTCCTCGGCCCGGGTCTGAACCGCGCGCGCGATCGCGCCAGCCCCGCGGATCGTACCGGGGTAGGTGGCGTAGAACGGGTCGAGATAGAGGCCCACATCGCCCGGGTCGCACGCTGCCATATGCGCGGCGAACAGCGCGGCCTGTCCGCCCGGGGTGATCAGCACGTTGTGGCGCGTGGTCGGAACGCCCGTGCGGGTCTGCACCCGCGCGGCCACGGTATCGCGCAGCAGATCGGTGCCCGGCACCATAGCGTATCCGGTATGGCCCGCGCGCGCCGACCGGTACATCTCGGCCAGGATCGAGGGGTGGGTTCGGATGTCATGTTCGCCTATGGTCAGCTCGGTCACGGCCTGGCCTTCGGCGATCATGCGGCGCGCGCGATAGAACACGTCCCACCCGTCCGAACCGCCTCCGGTCAGATGCGTGATGCGGTGCGAAAGTTTCATGGCGCGCCTCCGTTGCGGCAAGTCCGCCGAATGGGTCAGAGCCGGGGTGATTTGTCAATCAGCTTCCCCCGCCGGCAACAGAAGTCTTGGCGCGCGGGACCGGGCGTGCTACGCGGTGGGCCATGAATCGGATGACCTGCATCATTATCTGCTGCATTCCCTGCTGAACTTTCACGCGGGCTGGTTTCTTTCGTTTTCTTCCCTGAGACAAGTTGCTAAGCCCGCATCAACGCGGACGCTATTGCTGTATCCAGGAGCCAGACGCATGACGACGATCAAACTGCACAACACGCGGACCCGGACGAAGGAAGATTTCGTTCCGATCGATCCCGACAACGTGCGGATGTATGTCTGCGGACCCACCGTGTATGACCGGGCGCATCTGGGCAACGCGCGACCCGTGGTAGTGTTTGACGTGCTATACCGCCTGCTGCGTCACGTTTACGGGCCCGAGCATGTGACCTATGTACGCAACTTCACCGACGTCGATGACAAGATCAACGCGACGGCCCTGGCGCGCAAGCAGGCCGGGGCCGAAGGAACGCTCGAGCAGTTGGTGCAGGAGCGGTCGGACGAGACGATCGGCTGGTACCTGCACGACATGGGCGCGCTGGGGGCGCTGGAGCCCGACCAGATGCCGCGGGCCACGCGGTATATCGACCAGATGATCGCGATGATCGAGGACCTGATCGCCAAGGGTCACGCCTATGAGGCCGAGGGGCATGTTCTGTTCGCGGTGGACAGCTGGCGCGACGAGTATGGCAAGCTGTCGGGCCGGTCGGTCGATGACATGATCGCAGGCGCTCGGGTCGAGGTGGCGCCCTACAAGAAGAACCCGATGGATTTCGTGCTGTGGAAGCCCTCGGACGATGAACTGCCCGGTTGGGAGTCGCCCTGGGGCCGGGGGCGTCCGGGCTGGCACATCGAATGCTCGGCCATGAGCTATGAGTTGCTGGGCGAAAGTTTCGACATCCATGGCGGCGGAAATGACCTGATGTTTCCGCACCACGAAAACGAGATCGCCCAGAGCAAATGCGCCCACCCCCATGGCGAATTCGCGCGGTACTGGCTGCACAACGAGATGCTGCAGGTCGAGGGAAAGAAGATGTCCAAATCGCTGGGCAATTTCTTCACCGTGCATGACCTGCTGGATCAGGGCGTGCCGGGTGAGGTGATCCGGTTCGTCTTCCTGCAGACCCACTATCGCAAGCCGATGGACTGGACAGAAAAGAAGGCTCGCGAGGCCGAGGCCACGTTGCGAAAGTGGCGGGCGCTGACTGCGGGCATCGAACCCGCAGCCAGCGCGGCGCCCGCGGTGATCGAGGCGCTTTCCGATGACCTCAACACGGCGGGTGCCCTTGCCGAGCTGCATCGTCTGGCCTCGGACGGCGATGCCGCCACTTTGCTGGCCAGTGCGCAGGTGCTGGGCCTGTTGGAACCCGAGATGGGGGGCTGGGCCGAGACCGACGGCGTGGATCTGTCGGCCCATGCCGACCGGCTGGCCCGTGTTCGGGCCGAGGCGATGCAGACCAAGGATTTCTCGGAAGTGGATCGGTTGAAGGCCGCCTATCTGTCGGCTGGTCTGGAAGTGCGGATGAGCAAGGACGGGGTCGAACTGGTGCCAGGCGCGGGCTTTGATGCCAGCAGGCTGGAGGGCGTGGAATGAGCAAAGAGCGCCTGTACCTCTATGACACCACGTTGCGCGACGGCCAGCAGACGCAGGGCGTTCAGTTCTCGACCGCCGAAAAGGTCCAGATCGCGCAGGCGCTGGATGCTTTGGGGGTGGACTATATCGAAGGCGGCTGGCCCGGTGCGAACCCCACCGACAGCGCATTTTTCGACGCCGCGCCCAAGACGCGCGCCTGCCTGACCGCCTTTGGCATGACCAAACGGGCCGGGCGCTCGGCCGAGAATGACGACGTGTTGGCCGCCGTCATGAACGCCGGCACGCGGGCGGTCTGTCTGGTGGGCAAGTCGCATGACTATCACGTGACCGACGCGCTGGGGATCTCGCTGGAGGAAAATGTCGAGAACGTCCGCGCCTCGGTCGCGCATATCGTGGCACAGGGGCGCGAGGCGCTGTTCGATGCCGAGCATTTCTTTGACGGCTACAAAGACAACCCTGCCTATGCCATGCAGGTCTGCCAAGCGGCGCTGGAGGCCGGTGCCCGCTGGGTGGTGTTGTGCGACACCAATGGCGGCGCGCTGCCGGCCGAAGTTGGGCGGATCGTGTCCGACCTGGTCGCCGCGGGCTTCCCCGGCGACCGGCTGGGCATTCACACCCACAACGACACCGAAAATGCCGTGGCCTGTTCCTTGGCCGCTGTGGATGCCGGCGCGCGCCAGATTCAGGGAACGTTGAACGGGCTGGGCGAGCGCTGCGGCAATGCCAACCTGACAGCCCTGATCCCGACGCTGCTGTTGAAGGAGCCCTATGCCTCGGCCTTCGAGATCGGCGTCAGTCGCGACGCGCTGACCGGTCTAACCCGCATTAGCCGAATGCTCGACGACGTTCTGAACCGGGTGCCCAGCAAACAGGCGGCCTATGTCGGCGCCTCGGCCTTTGCGCACAAGGCAGGGCTGCATGCCAGCGCGATTCTCAAGGACCCTTCGACCTATGAACATGTCGATCCGGCGACCGTGGGCAATGCGCGGATCATTCCGATGTCGAACCAGGCGGGCCAGTCGAACTTGCGCAAACGCCTGACCGAGGCCGGATTGCAGGTCGAGCCGGGCGACCCGGCGCTGGGGCGCATCCTGGAACGGATCAAGGCACGCGAAGCCGAAGGCTATTCCTATGACACCGCGCAGGCCAGTTTCGAGCTGCTGGCCCGCGATGAACTGGGCCAGCTGCCGCAGTTCTTCGAGGTCAAGCGCTACAAGGTCACGGTCGAGCGGCGCAAGAACAAGTACAACCAGATGGTCAGCCTGTCCGAGGCGGTCGTCGTGGTGAAGGTGGATGGTGAGAAGAAGCTTTCGGTCAGCGAGTCGATGGACGAAAACGGCAGCGACCGTGGCCCGGTGAACGCGCTGGCCAAAGCTTTGGCCAAGGATCTGGGGCAGTACTCGCCCATCCTGGACGATATGCATCTGGTGGACTTCAAGGTGCGCATCACCCAGGGCGGGACCGAGGCGGTGACCCGCGTCATCATCGACAGCGAAGACGGGCAGGGGCGGCGCTGGTCCACGGTGGGGGTCAGCGCGAACATCGTCGACGCCTCGTTCGAGGCGCTGCTGGAGGCGATCCAGTGGAAGCTGGTGCGCGATTGCAGCCCGCAATCGGTGGTGGCCGAGTGAGCGTGCCCTTCGACGAAGACGTCAAGGCCTGCGCGGCGCTGGTCCACCGGGCCGACCCGGACCGGTTCATGGCCGCGATGGCGGCGCCGGTTCAGGCGCGGGCCGTGCTGTTTCCGATCTATGCGATGAATATCGAGGTCGCTCGCGCGCCGTGGGTCACCCAAGAGCCGATGATCGCGGAAATGCGCCTGCAATGGTGGCGCGACGCGCTGCAGGAGATCGCCGAAGGGCCCTCCGTGCGGCGGCACGAGGTGGTCACGCCCCTGTCGCGTGTCCTGTCCCCGCATCTGGCGGCGATGCTGGATGAATTCGTGGCCGTAAGGCGTTGGGATATCTACAGGGATCCGTTCGAGGATGAGGAACACTTCGAGGCCTATCTGACGCACAGCGCCGGGTCGCTGATGGTCGCTTCGGCGCAAGCCCTGGGTGCCGCTGACGAAACGGTTCTGCGCGATTTTGGCTACGCGGTCGGTGTGGCGAACTGGTTCCGCGCCATCCCCGAGCTTGAAGCCCGCGGGCGCATTCCCCTGTTGGACGGAACGCCGGACGGGGTGCGTCAATTGGCCGAGCGGGCGCTGCAACGGATGGCCGCGGCCCGAGCACGGCGCGTCGATGTTTCCGCTCAGGCGCGCCCGGCGCTTGTGGCCGGTTGGCAGGCCGAATGGGTGTTGCGCCGCGTGGTCGCTGACCCGACAGCGGTCAGCACGGGCGCTTTGAAACAAAGCGAGTTTCGTCGGCGGGCATCCCTGATCTGGACCGCGACCACAGGTCGGTGGTGATCAGGCCGTATCCGTGGCATCGGGTTTCAGCACCAGCCACAGCAGCGCGCCGCCCGCCAAGGTCAGCAATGGTACCATCGCCAGGTTGACGGCCGTCCATCCCTCGACCGGGGAGCCGCCCGAACAGTTCATCAATCCGCCCGAGGCCAGCGACGCAATCGTCACGCCTCCAAACACCAGCAGGTCATTCAGTCCCTGCACGCGGCCGCGTTCATGCACATCGTGCTGGGCCGCCAGCATGCTGGTGGCACCGATGAAACCGAAGTTCCAGCCAATGCCAAGCAGAACGAGGGCCAGAAAGAAGTTCCCGATCTCAACGCCTTGTAGGGCCACAACGCCCGCGCCGCCCAAAATCGCCAAACCGATCGCGACCATTTTCTCGGCCCCGAACCGGGCGATCAGGTGGCCGGTGAAGAAACTGGGAACATACATCGCCAGAACGTGGCTGGTGACCACATCCGCCGCATCACCTTCGGAGAAGCCACAGCCGACGACGGCCAGCGGCGTTGAGGTCATCACAAGGTTCATCAGCGCGTACGAGACCATGGCACAGATGATGGCCACGGCAATACGTGGGGTTTTCAGCAACTCCAGCCGCGACCGGCCTTTGGGCGCATACTGTGACGGACGGTCGGGGGTCGGAATGTCCAGAAACAGGAATAGGACCGACCCTATGACGTTCACTGCGATCACTGCGAAATAGGTGCCCAGGAACGGAATGACATAGGCCTGCGAGGTCAGCTTGACGATCTGCGGCCCGATGATGGCGGCAGCCAGACCGCCGGCCATGACATAAGAGATCGCCTTGGGCCGGAATGCGTCTGAAGCAGTATCAGCGGCGGCAAAGCGATAGAAGCCATGTGCGCTCATGTAGATGCCGGTCAGCAGGCTGCCGACAAGAAAGACAGGGAACGACCCCAGGTACAGGCCATAGGCTCCTACGCCGCCGCCCACCGCTCCGGCGGTGGCACCGACCAGAAATCCGGCGCGGCGGCCCCAGCGCTGCATGATGGCCGAGACCGGCGTTGCCGCCAGCATCGAGCCCAGAACGATCAGCGAAATCGGCAGCGTGGCCAGGCAGGCGTTGCTGGCCAGCGACTGGCCCGCCAATCCGCCAACGATGAAGATCATCGGCATCTGTGCGCCCAGAATCGCCTGCGCCGCCACCAGAACGGCAACGTTGCGCTTGGCGCGGGTATCGTCGGGGGCTGTGCTGGTCATCGACATGCGCAAATGGGTATCGGCGAACCGGCGGACATACAAGCGGGTTGCATATGCGACAAAGCAGCCTAACCTGCGCCCTGAACCGCCACCCGGAGCCGCCATGACCGTTGGTCGAATTATCGAGACACCAGAATGCGTTGCGGAAGGGGCCGAGTGGCTGTCTGACACCTGTCCGCGCATGGCGCACGCGATCGAACTGACCCGCCCGTTGCCCCTGCGCCGCCGGCCCGACGGTTTCGCGCAACTGCTCAGCGCCATCGTCAGCCAGCAGGTCAGCGTGGCCTCGGCCAACGCGATTTGGGGGCGGATGCAGCAGGCCGGCCTGACCGGGCCGCGCAAGATCAAGTGGGCCACCGATGATGACCTGCGCGCAGTCGGGCTGAGCCGTCAGAAGATCCGCTATGCCCGTGCGCTGGCCGAGGCGCGGATCGACTACAAAGCCCTGCGCGAGGTGCCCGATAACGTGGTCATTGCGACGCTGACCCAAGTGCCGGGCATCGGGGTCTGGACGGCCGAGATTTATGCCATGTTCTCGCTGGGGCGGGCGGATGTGATCGCGCCGGGTGATCTGGCCCTGCAGGAGGCTGCGCGGATGCTGTACGACCTGCCAGATCGGCCGACCGACAAGGCGCTGCGGCAGATGGCCGAGGCGTGGTCGCCGTGGCGGTCGGTTGCAGCCCGGGTTCTGTGGGCCTATTACCGCGTGGCCAAGGATAGGGAAGGGATCAGATGACAAGGGTTTTGAACGCGCTCCGCAAAGAGCCGGTTTCGGGCGACACGCGCTCGGTCGTGGTGTTCGTGCATGGCTATGGCGCCAACGGGGCCGATCTGCTGGGGCTTGCGGATGTTCTGGGCGAACACCTGCCCGACACGCTGTTCGTGGCCCCCGACGCACCCGAGCAGATCCCCAGCATGCCCAACGGCTTCCAGTGGTTTCCGATCCCGTGGATCGACGGTTCGTCCGAGGAGGAGGCCCGGCGCGGCATGGAAATGGCGGTCGAGGATTTCAACGCCTTTCTCGACGCCCTGATGGTGGACGAGGACGTGCTGCCCGAGCAGGTGGTGCTGTTCGGCTTTTCCCAAGGCACGATGATGAGCCTGCACGTGGCCCCGCGCCGCGAAGACCCGGTGGCTGGCGTGATCGCGTTTTCCGGCCGCCTGTTGGAGCCTGACCTGCTGGCCGACGAGGTGGTCAGCCGGATGCCCGTGCTGCTGGTGCATGGCGATGCCGATGACATGGTGCCGCCGCAATCGCTACCCGAGGCCGCCGAGGCCCTGCAGCGCGCGGGCTTCAAGGAGGTCTATGCCCACATCATGAAGGGCACCGGCCATGGAATCGCACCCGACGGGCTGGGCGTCGCGCTGGCCTTCATGCGCGACAAGCTGAGCCTGTGACTGGGTAGAGTCACCCCCACAGGTGACCCTCGGCAAATTCCACCGAATTTCCGGCCGGGTCGCGCACATAGAGCGACCGGGCCCCGTTCGGCCAGTCGAATTCGGCCTCGACAGGGACGTTCCAGTCCAACAAATGCTTGCGCATCGACGCGATCTGGTCGCGCGTCAGGATAAGGCACACATGCCCCGAACCGCGAGCGCCATGCGGCGGCACCGGCAGGTCCGGGTTGGTCGGAGGCCGTTCTGTCTGGTCAGCGTTGAACAAAAGCAACACCGAGGCGCCGACCCGGAAGAACACGTGCCGGCCCTCCACGCGCTGAATGCGTTCCAAGCCCAGAACCTCGCCATAGAACCGTTCGGCGGCATCCAGATCATCGACATACAGCGCGGCCTCGAGAATGCCCGAAGGCGACGGGATTCCGGCTGCCACTTTCATGGCGACATGATATCGGACATCGCCGAAAAAGTCACCGCCGCGGACGCCTGTCCCGCTTGCGTTGGGGGGCGGTTTCCAGAACGGGCATCGGCAGACTGTCCCAGCTGCCGGGGGCGAGGTCGTCCAGGGTCCAGTCCCCGATCTTGGCGCGGATCAGGCGCAGGGTGGGATGGCCTACGGCGGCCGTCATGCGACGCACCTGACGGTTGCGCCCTTCGCGCAGGGTCAGTTCCAGCCAGCAATCCGGTACCGTCTTGCGGTCGCGGATCGGTGGGGTGCGCGGCCACAGGCCTTGGGGTTCGTCGATCAGCCGCGCCTTGGCTGGGCGGGTCATGCCGTCATTCAACTCCACCCCGTCGCGCAGGGCCCGAATGGCCGCCGCATCCGGGATGCCCTCGACCTGGACCCAATAGGTTTTGGGAATCTTGTGCTTGGGGTCCGCGATATGGGATTGCAGCCGCCCATTGTCGGTCAGCAGCATCAGCCCCTCGCTGTCGCGGTCCAGCCGCCCGGCCGGATATACACCTGGCAGGTCTATGAAATCCGACAGGGTGCGGCGCGGCGAGTCGGCGTTTTGCCGGTCGGTGAATTGCGGCAGCACGTCGAACGGCTTGTTGAAACGGATGAACCAGGACATGGGGCTCGCATACCCGCGGTTCATCGCCAGCGCAAGCTGTGGATAACTGTCACGCGCTTGTTACGGCCGCTGCCTATCATGCTCTCGAGATATTGTGGAAACTCAGGGCTTGCCAGAGCTTTGCCACGATATATAGTTGAATCAAGACCGGGGCGGGTGCTCCCCGCTCTGGTGTCCCATACAGGCAGCCGAGAGCGAGGAGCGATTCTGCGATGGACGGAGATTTCAGGACCGAATTTGTCAGGGAGCCGGGTGCGCTGAAGCACCATCCGGCCTTGGTTTTGAACGCCGATTACCGCCCGCTGTCCTACTATCCGCTGTCGCTGTGGCCCTGGCAGGAGGCGATAAAGGCCGCCTGGCTGGATCGGGTCGATATCATCGCCGAATATGACGAGGTGGTCCGCAGCCCCAGCACGGTGATCCGAATACCGTCGGTGGTTGTCCTGAAAGACTACGTGAAACCCAGAAAGCGCGTGGCCTTCACGCGCTTTAATTTGTTTCTGAGGGATGAGTTCCGCTGTCAGTATTGCGGCAGCCGGGGCGAGTTGACTTTTGACCATGTGGTGCCGCGCGCGGCCGGAGGCGTCACCAGTTGGCAGAACGTGGTCGCCGCCTGCAGCCCGTGTAATCTGCGCAAGGGGTCGAAATCGTTGCGCCAAGCCGGGATGAGCCTGCGCAAGCCGCCGCGCCAGCCCGATGCCGAGATGCTGCAGAACATCGGGCGGAAGTTTCCGCCCAACCACCTGCACGAAAGCTGGATCGACTTTCTGTATTGGGATGCGGAACTGGACGCCCAGTAGGGTCAGCGCGCGCGCCAGGCGGCCAGCCAGACCAGAGCCAAACCTGCGGACAGCAGTGCATTCCAACCGGCCATGGACAGGCCGAACATCTCCCACGGGATTTCGTCGCAGCGCACCAGCGGGGCGGCCATGATCTGTTCCATCAATTCTTCCGCCGACAGGCCGCTGATGCTGCCCGAGGTGCAGCTGGACGGGCCTTCCCATAGCCCGCGCTCGACCCCGGCGTGATAGATGCCGATGCCCGAGGTGGTAGCGGCGGCTGCCGCGCCGAGAAGCGGCAGGAGGCGTACGCCCGGCAGGGCGAAGGCCAAGGCGCCGATCGCGATCGCCGCGCCATGTGGATAGCGTTGCCAGAAGCACATTTTGCAAGGTGCCATTCCGCCGATGTATTGAAAGGCCCAGGCCCCCAGCAGCAATCCCAGGGATCCGGTGGCGGCCAGAAGAATGAGTGTGCGTTTGCGCGTCATACGTATTTCACCACCAAAAATCCGCCGATCAGCAGAAAGATGAAAAGGGTGAACATTAACCCCAGACGTTTTTCGATGAAATCGCGGATCGGTTCCCCAAAGCCCCAAAGCAGCCCGGCAACCATGAAGAACCGCAGCGCACGCGCCAAAATGGATGTCGCGATGAAGGTGCCCAGCGGCATGCCCGTCCAGCCGGACATGATCGTGATGACCTTGTAGGGGAAGGGCGTGACGCCGGCGGTCAGAACTGCCCAGAACCCGAAATCGTTGAACCGCTGGTTGAATTCTTCCATGGCGTGGGCCTTGCCCATGGCCTCGAGGATAGGCTGGCCCACGCTTTCGTAGAAGAAGGCCCCGATGGCATAGCCGAGCATCCCACCCAGCACCGAGGCAACCAGGGCCACGGTGGCGATCAGCCAGGCGCGCGACGGGCGCGCAAGAATCATCGGGATCATCAGAACATCGGGCGGGATCGGAAAGAACGAGCTTTCGATGAATGCCACGACGGCCAGCGCCCACAGGGCATGCGGGTGATCGGCCAGACGGATGGTCCAGTCATACAGCGATCGCAGCATTTGCACCAAATTCCACTGTTCAAGTCTGACGAGGCAAATCATGTGCACGCCCCAGCGTCAACCTCTTGCGCTATCGCGCTTCCTTGTCTTTGGTGATTTTTGCCTCTGGACCTTCGCACGCTTGGGCGGTAATTCAATTCGCGTGGCCCAAGTGGCGGAATGGTAGACGCAGGGGATTCAAAATCCCCCGGTAGCAATACCGTGTGAGTTCGAGTCTCACCTTGGGCACCACGCTGAATTTTCACGAAAACACGAAAATGCGTTGCCCAGAGCGGCGTTCGGCCCGCCGTTCCTTGCAACGACAGTTGTGGCGACGGGCATGGTACGAACGGCCGTGACATAGCGGTGCGCCGGGTCGGCAGGGTTAACAGGCGGTTGCTGCGCCCACTTGCCGCGAAAGGCCGGCGTGCCGAGTCGTGTGGCAGGGGGGAATTATTCCGGCCCATCGTCACATCTGCGGCGGGTAGGGTGCCCCAAGGTCAGAAGGCTTGACAAAGCGCCAAGGTGACACAAACCTCGAACCTGTTGGGAGAAATTGGGAATACAGATGGTTGCATCCGTTGCATGACGCGTCGGATTGCCCTATCCGCTCGATCCCCGGACCGGGTTCTTGACCCGTCTTCCGTCAGAAAGCAAAAAATCTTGGGAGTCCTCAAATGATCAAGAAAAGCAAGCTGAGCCTGGGTGCGGTCGTCACTGCCGCGCTGATGGCCCCCGCGGCCTATGCCGAAGAATTCATCACCATCGGCACCGGCGGCGTGACCGGCGTGTACTACCCGACCGGTGGCGCGATCTGCCGTCTGGTGAACAAGGGCCGCAAGGAACATGGCGTGCGCTGCTCGGTCGAATCGACGGGTGGGTCGGTCTACAACATCAACACCATCCGCGAAGGCGAGCTGGAGTTCGGTGTGGCCCAGTCGGACTGGCAGTACCATGCCTATAACGGCACTTCGAAATTCGAAGAAGCCGGCCCGTTCGAGGGCCTGCGCGCCGTGTTCTCGGTGCACCCTGAACCGTTCACAGTAGTGGCCCGCGCCGATTCCGGCATCAAGAACTTCGAAGACCTGAAGGGTAAGCGCGTCAACATCGGCAACCCCGGTTCCGGTCAGCGCGGCACCATGGAAGTGCTGATGGAAGCGGTGGGCTGGACGACGGATGATTTCGAACTGGCCACCGAGCTGAAAGCCGCCGAACAGTCGGCCGCCCTGTGCGACAACCAGATCGACGCGATGGTCTATACCGTCGGCCACCCCTCGGGTTCGATCCAGGAAGCGACCACCGCATGTGACTCCGTTCTGGTCAACGTGACCGGCCCGGCGGTCGACAAGCTGGTCGAGGACAACTCGTTCTACCGCAAGGCCTCCATCCCCGGCGGCATGTATCGCGGCACCGACGAGGACGTGCAGACCTTTGGCGTGGGCGCGACCTTCGTGACCTCGGCCGATGTGTCGGAAGATGCGGTCTATGCCGTCGTCAGCTCGGTCTTCGAGAACTTCGAAGACTTCAAAAAGCTGCACCCGGCCTTCGCCAACCTCAAGCCTGAGGAAATGATCAAGGACGGCCTGTCTGCTCCGCTGCACCCGGGTGCCGAGAAATACTATCGCGAAAAGGGCTGGATCCAGTAATCCGGCTTTGACCCAAGACCGCGAGGCGCCCAACGGCGCCTCGTTTCCGCCGGCGGGAGGCCGGACAAAAAACAAAGCAGGCCAAGAACCGGCCGCGGGACGGGAGATTTTAAATGAGCGCTGACCCTCAGGGCAATCGTCCGCTATCCGAAGAAGAACTGCAGGAACTGGTCGCATCCTCAGATGCGGGTGCGCGTGATCCAGCGGGCAACGTCGGGCTGTTCTTGGCCATCGTCGCGGCGATCTGGTCGATTTTCCAGGTCATTCTGGCCTCGCCCCTGTCGAACGTCATCCTGCCCGGCAGCATCGTCAATAACGCGCGTCAGTTCCACCTGGCTTTCGCGTTGTTTCTGGCCTTTGCGGCCTATCCCGCGCTGAAATCCAGCCCGCGCAACTACATTCCGATCCAGGACTGGATCATGGGCGTTCTTGGCGCTGGCGTGGCGCTTTATGGATATTTCTTCTACGACAAGATCGTGAATGCCGGCGGCCTGGCTGACGACGTGGACAAATGGGTCGCCCTGGGTGGTCTGCTGCTGCTGTTCGAGGCCGCGCGACGTGCGCTCGGCCCGGCAATGGCGATCATCGCGACGATATTCTTGGCCTATGTGTTCTTCGGCTCGTCCGAATGGGTTCCCGAAGTGATCCGCTGGAAAGGTGCCAGCCTGAAAAAAGCCATGAGCCACATGTGGATCACGTCCGAAGGCGTGTTCGGCATCGCCTTGGGTGTTTCGACCAAATTCGTGTTCCTGTTCGTTCTGTTCGGCGCGCTGCTGGACAAAGCCGGGGCGGGGAACTACTTCATTAAGATGGCGTTTGGCGCGTTGGGCCACCTGCGCGGAGGGCCGGCCAAGGCCGCCGTCGTCGGCTCGGCCGCAACCGGCCTGATTTCAGGCTCGTCCATCGCCAACGTCGTCACCACTGGCACCTTTACCATCCCGCTGATGAAACGCGTGGGGTTTTCGAGCGAACAGGCCGGCTCGGTCGAGGTTGCCAGTTCGGTCAACGGCCAGATCATGCCGCCCGTCATGGGGGCGGCCGCCTTCCTGATGGTGGAATACGTGGGCATCTCGTATGTCGAGGTGATCACTCACGCCTTCCTGCCGGCGGCGATTTCCTACATAGCGCTGGTCTATATCGTGCATCTCGAGGCCGTGAAGCGAAACATGCCCACCCTGGGCGACCGCGACGTACATCTGGCGCGCACGGTCGTGGGGATGCTGATGTTCTTCCTAGTGTTTGCGGGGCTGTGTTATGGCTCGCAATACCCGGTCGAAGCGGTCACCGCTTGGGCGCCGTCCAGCGCGGGGCTGATCCTCAGCCTAATCGTATGCGCGATCTATGTGGCCTTGGTCTATCTGGCCGCGCAGGTGCCTGACCTTGAGCCCGACGACCCGAACGCGACCGAAGTGAAGCTGCCGGTGATCTCCGAGATCTACAAGGCCGGCCTGCATTACCTCCTGCCGATCGTCGTTCTGGTGTATTTCCTGATGATCGAACAGAAATCGCCGGGTCTGTCGGCCTTCTGGGCGACGGCGCTGCTGTTCGTGATCCTGCTGACACAGAAACCGCTCAAGGCGATTTTCCGCGGGCAAAGCGATCTGGCGAATGCCTTTGTCGATGGGGTCGCCGATCTGTGGCAAGGCCTGATCGACGGTGCGCGCAACATGATCGGCATCGCGCTGGCCACGGCCACCGCGGGCGTGATCGTCGGCACCGTGACCCTGACTGGCGTGGGGCAGGTGATGGCCGATTTGGTCGAGTTCCTGTCCGGCGGCAACCTGATCCTGATGTTGGTCATGGTCGGGCTGCTGAGCCTGATCTTGGGCATGGGGCTGCCGACCACCGCGAACTATATCGTCGTCAGCTCGCTGATGGCGGGCGTTGTGGTGGAACTGGGCGCGCAAAGCGGCCTAATCGTGCCGTTGATCGCCGTGCATCTGTTCGTGTTCTACTTCGGTATCATGGCCGACGTAACGCCGCCCGTGGGCTTGGCCAGCTTTGCCGCGGCAGCCGTGTCGGGGGGCGACGCGATCAGGACCGGGTTCATCGCCTTCTTTTACAGCCTGCGCACCGTTGCGCTGCCTTTCGTGTTCATCTTCAACACCGACCTGCTGCTGATCGACGTCACCTGGGTCGAAGGGATCATAGTGGCCGTATTCGCCACGATTGCCATCCTCGTGTTCACAGCTGGCACGATGGGATATTTCCTGACCCACAATCGCATTTATGAAAGCGTCGCCCTGATCGCGATCGCCTTCGCGCTGTTCCGCCCGGATTTCTTCATGGATCGAATCTCGCCCTCGCATCTCGAGGTCGAGCCGGCCGGGTTCGTGCAGGCCGTGGGCGAGGCGGAGCCCGGCACGGAGGTGCGGGTGGTGGTCAGCGGGCCGGATTTCGACACCGGCAACTCGACCGAGACCACGGTCGTCGTCACCGTCGGGTCCGAAGCCGATGGCGCGGCGCGGGTCGAGGCCATGGGCTTTCTGCTGATCGAAGAGGACGGACTGGTTAAGATGGACGAACCGATGTTCGGCGCGCCCATCGCCGACAGTCTGGCCAATTTCGACTATTACGGCGACGAGCCGGTGCGCATCGCATCCGCCGATCTGCCGGTCAGCCAGCCGCCGAAACAGCTGATCTACATCCCGGCCATGTTGCTGCTGGGGTTGATCGCCTTCCTGCAACGCGGCCGTGCCGCCAGACAAGAGGTACCCGCATGAGCAAATCGGTTCTGTGCGCCGTAGACATCAGCAACGGCAAGATCGACGCCCCGGTCCTGAAAGAAGCGGTCAAACTTGCCGATCTGGACGGAGCGCAACTGGACGTGGTGACCGTATTACCGGATTTCGGTGAAAGCTGGGTGTCAGGATTCTTCAAGCCGGATTTCCACGAAAAAGCCACGCAAGAGGCCCATGACCAGTTGGTCGCCCTGTGCGAGGATGTGCTGGGCGCCGAGCGCAATGCCTCGATCCGGCATGTGGTGGCCACCGGCACGGCCTATCAAGAGATTCTAAAAACCGCCGAAAGCGCCGGCAGCGATTTGATCGTGATCGGTGCGCACAAGCCGGATTTCAAGGACTACCTGCTGGGGCCGAACGCCGCGCGGGTCGTGCGGCATTCGGATGTTTCGGTCTACGTCGTACGCTAGGGCGGCGATCCATACCCCGTCATTTCAAGGTAGCCGCGCCCGACGTGGCTGCCTGACACGGTGACCGGCCCCTCCCAATAGGCAAATCGGGTGCCCATCCAGGCGCCGGAGTTCAGGGCATTGACGCGAATATCGACCCCCTTGGCCGGCAGCGCTATCGCCCATTCGGTCGGGATGTCGCGCCCGTCCACCAAACTGGTCTGCACGGGCGTGAATCGGATCTGACCATCGGGCAGGGACTGGCTGGTGCCTTCGGCATCGATCCAGGTCGCGGCCGTGAAATCGCCCCGACCGCCGCGCAGCCGAAAGGCCATCATCTTGTCGCCCGTGTCGAATGTCAGCGAGAACCAGTCCCACCCGGACTGATCAGCAGCCAGCGGTTGCGAGGACCACTCGCGATCCAGCCAGCCTTCGCCGGTGACTTGCACATCGCGGTCGGGCAGGTGCAGTATCCCTGAAACCGCGTATCTGGGTTGCGAATAGTAATAGCTGGCTTGCCCCTCACCGGATTTGACCGAATACCCACCGTCGCCATGGAACACCAGGGGGCCTTCCGCCGCTAGGGTCAGGTCATAGCCGAAATTGGCCCCGTTGGCGCGCAGTGTCAGCGCGTCGATGGTGTCGCCGCGCATGTGCCATTCGTCGATCCAGGCCTCGAACGGGTTGGCTGTGACCCCGGCCTGCCCGATGCCGCCACGCGCCAGGCGTTCGGCAAAGAAGTGGGTGTCCGGTGTCGTCAGGCCGGCATGACCCATCCACAGCTGTGGACTCTGCCAGCCGCTCTCCTCGAATGGCCGCAGCGCCGAGCGGAACAGGGTCCACTGGATGCCATACTCCTGCCCGTCCGCGCCGGTCAGGTTGGCGGTCAGGTACCACCATTCGATGCGGAAGGTCGGGTGCGGGCCGTGATCGGCCGGGAAGTCGAAGCGATAGCCCGGCTGCGGGATTTCAAAGCCTTCGGCGCTGCTGCCCAGACCGGCAAAGCCTTGGGCAGATGCCGCAAAAGGGGCCAGCAGCAGAAAGACAAGCGCCTTAACGTTCATTGGCAAAAACCCTCAGCAGGTCGGCGGGTGGAACGCGGCGCAATCGCCACGCGGGCAGGGCGGCGGCCAGCAGGGCGGCGATGGCCGTCAGTACGAAAAGCTGCACCCAGGCCCAGGGAAACAGGAACATGGGCAGACGCCAGCCAAACGCCTGAACGTTGATGACCGACAGCAGGATCCAGGCAAGCACCAGCCCCAAGGGCAAGGCAAGGCAGGCGGTCAGGGCGGCCAGCAGCACGCTGCGCAACAGTTCCAATGCAGCCAGCCGAGGCCGGGTCAGCCCAAGCGCCCAGACCGGAGCGATCTGCGGCAAACGCTGTGTCCACAGTGTCAGCAGGCTGGTGAATATGGCGAATCCGGCGACGCCCAGCGTCAGCACGTTCAACGCCGAGGTCACGACGAACGTCTTTTCGAAGATCGCACGCGACTGCGCCTTGACGGTCGCTTGCGGCACCACGGCACCCGGGCCCAGGTCGAACCGCGCGCGCAAGGCATCGGCCAGAGGGGCAGCCTGAGTCGGGTCGATCCGTACGCCGAACCGGCGGTTTTCGGCCTCGGGCGCGATCTGATCGAACAGGTCCATGGCCACAATGGCCTGCCCAGTCGGATTGCCATAGTCGGAATAGACCCCCGTAATCGTCAATGTCTTGCCGGGCGCAAGGGGCAAGCGGTTGCCGGGCCACAGATCGGCGCGGCGGGCCAGTTGTTCGTTGATCAGAATACCCCCGCCTTGAAACAGCGTGTCCCAGACATCGGGGTCGCCGGCGACCAGCGGCCAGTGTTCGCGATAGGTCGGGTGATCGACGATGCCATACAGGAACAACGGCCCAGTTTCGTGGGACAGCTCGACGTTGCGGATCGGCAGAACCGCCTCGGCGCGCGGCTCAAGCCAGGCTTGGATCTGCCGGCCTTGATCCGAGTCCTCGGCCGTCACGTACAGTTCCGACACCAACCGCTGATCGAGCCAGCCAAGAAAGGTCAGCCGAAAGCTGGATACCATCGTGCCCACGCCGATACTCGCCGCCAGCGCCAGTAGCAACGCCATCAACGCCAGAGACAGCCCCGGTAACTGCGTCTGCATGTCCGCCCAGACCCATTGCGCCACCGGCTTTCTTGCGCGCCTGCCAAAGACGCGCAGGGCGGTCGACACAAGTATCGGCAGCAGCAGCGCGCTGCCGGTCAGGATGCCGCCCAACAGGACAAAGCCCGCCACCAGCCCGTCGAACAGGGAATACGCGGCAATTCCTGCCACACAGACAATCAGCCCGGTCAAGGCGCTGGCGCGGTGGCCGGTTCCGCCGCGCCACGCCTGTACGCCGGGCGCGGCCAGCAGAGGCAGCTTGGCCAGCCGCCACAACGCCTGTCCGCTGGCCAGAATCGTGCCGCCCACGGCCATCGCCAGCCCGGCGGCGGCCCATTCCGGCCGCAGGTGCAACTGCCCCTGGACCGGTGCGCCGTACAGACCGCGCAGGGTGGCGGCAACGTCGGGCAACAACGCGCCAGCCAGCAGATGCCCCAGAATCAGACCCAGCGTTCCGCCGATCAGGGCGATGACGACCAGTTCGGCCAGCATCAGCCGCGACAGTGTAGCCAGCGGCACCCCAAGCGCGCGCAGGGTCCGAACCATGCCGCGCCGCTGCGCGAAGGCCAGCCCGACCGTGCCATGAACGATGAACAGCCCCACCGCAAAGGACAACAGCCCGAAGGCCGAGAGGTTCAGGTGAAAACTGTCGGTCAGGCGCGCCGTGTCGACTCGGCTGTCCGGGCCCCGGCGGCGCAGGTTGGGCGCAACCTGATCCAGCGGCGATCGCGCACGGGGCTGGTCGGGCAGCACCACCAGGCGCGTCAGAATGCCCGACTGACCCAGAAGGGTTTCGGCGGTGCCGATATCCGTCAGTACCAGATCCGGCGGCAGCGACGTGCTGGTCAGGATCGGAGGCAGATCCGGCCGCTCAGAAAGCTGCGCAGCCAGATCGGGTGTGGCAAACAGCCGACCGGGCGCGGTCAGTACGGTTTCGGGGGCGGGTGGGTTCCCCTGCGGATCAGCCAGTGCAGGCAGGGCCGGGTAGGAGACCATGTCGACCCCCATCAGGCGCACGGATCGTCCGCCTGTGTCGATCCGGCCGTCCAGAACCGCGGCGACCTGCCAGCCCGAACGGCGCAGCGCGACGTAGGTTTCCAACGGGATGCGCCCCGAGGGATGGATCAACTCGTCCAGTTGCCCCAGCCCTAGTTGCGTATTGGCCCGGTCATAGCTGGCGCGCGCCTCGGCGTTTATGGCCTGAACGGCCGACCACAACCCGGTCGCCAGGGCGATTCCGGTCAGCAGGGTGGCCAATTGCACCCGGTGCCAGCGCCAATGCGACCACAGCGCCTGTAGGGCGGTGCCGATCATGCGATCCGGCCGTTGGTCAGATGGGCCTGCCTGTCCAAGCGAGCCGCGATGGCCTGGGAATGCGTGACGAGCAGCAACGCGGCGCCGGTTTCCGCAACCAGCGCCAGCATCAGATCCAGCACCGCGGCGCTGGCGGTTTCGTCCAGGTTGCCGGTGGGCTCATCAGCCAGCAGCAGCCGAGGCCGAACCGCCAGGGCGCGCCCGATGGCCACCCGTTGCTGCTGTCCGCCCGAGAGGCCTTCAGGATAACGCTCGGTCAGATCGGACAGCCCCAACCGCCGGATCAGATGCGCCTCCCACTCGGGATCGTGCCGGGCTGCCAGCCGCGCATGGAACGACAGGTTCTGCGCGACTGTCAGCGACGGGATCAGGTTGAACTGCTGGAACACCAGCGCCACATGCGTCCGGCGCAGCGCCGCGCGGTCGGCGTCGCCGAGCCGTGACAAGGCGGTGCCATCCAGAAGGATTTCACCGCTGTCGAACCGGTCTAGGGTGGCCGCGAGGTTCAGCAGCGTGCTCTTGCCGCTGCCGCTTTCGCCGGTCAGGGCGAGGGTCTGCCCCTGATCCAGAGACAGCGAAACACCGTTCAGAACCGGGCGCCCGCCGGGATAGGTTTTGTGGATATCGTGAAACTCCAGCAACATGTCAGGGCCTGTCATACTCCACCCCAGAATGTGCGGCACGCGGCGCCGGTGTCCAGTGCCCGAACTCCACGCGTTCATTTCGCCGCACGTGGACGTCCCTTGTGCCGGGCTCTTGATGCCGTCATTCTTCGAGTTCGGGGTTGGACAATTGCCGGAGTGAGACATGACATTGCTGCAACAGATCCTTTGGGGCAGCTTCTATCTGGGGCTGTGTTTCCTGATCGAGCTCGGGTTGCTGACCTGGTGCGTTTTGGTACTGCGCCGGCTGGACCAGAACTGGCAGAGCCGCAGCCGCATCCTGCGTACCGCCGGACCCATCGCCTTTTCCCTCGGTGTGATCGTCGCGGCGCACACGGTTCAGGTCTGGATCTGGGCGGTGGTCTGGGTTCTGGGTGACGTGTTGCCCGACTGGAACTCGGCGCTGTATTTTTCGTTGGTGACCTTCACCACGCTGGGCTACGGCGACATCGTTCTGGGGGAAGGGTTACGCATCTTCGGCGCTTTTGCATCCGTGACCGGGCTGCTGGCCTTTGGCCTGTCCACGGCCTTTCTGGTCGCGTTGATGACCCGGATGTTCGAAGAACACGTGAACCCCTAGAGGATAGGGGCGAACAGGCGGGCCAGCGGGGCCCCATGGCGGATATGCGGCGGCTGTTGGATCAGCCGGCGCGTCAACTCATAGCTGTTCTCGAAATCGGTGCGCAGCATGTCGGCCACTGCCTCGGCCGCGCGTTTGTCGAAGAACAGGGCCATCGCCTCGAAGTTCAGCCGGAACGAGCGGTTGTCGAGATTTGTGGTACCGACGGCCGCCAGCGTGTCATCGACCACGAAGGCCTTTTGATGCATGAACCCGTCGGTATAGCGCAGGACGCGCACGCCGCAGTCGCGAATCTCGTCGAAATAGGCGAAGGCCGCCAGCCAGGGCAGACGATGGTCGATCGCGTCGGGCAACAGGATGCGCACGTCCACGCCCCGCAGGGCGGCATTCTTCAGCGCGGACATGATGTCGATGTCGGGCACGAAATAGGGCGAGGCAATCCACACGCGGTCGGTCGCCGCGGCAATCGCGGCGAAGAACATCATCGCCCCGGTTTCCGTGTCGTCGCCGGGACCGGTCGCCACCAGCAGCGCGTTCATGTTCCGGTCGGATTCGCTGCCGGCCCAGTCCAGCAGATCGATCAGGTCTTCGCCGCGGGCCCAGTGCCAGTCCTCGGTGAAGATCAACTGCAACTGGCGCACGATATGGCCAGTCATCCGGATGTGGGTGTCGCGCCAGCGGCCGAATTCGGGATCCTGGCCAAGGTATTCGATGCCGACATTGTGGCCGCCGATGAATCCGATCTCGCCATCGACGATCACGGTCTTGCGGTGGTTGCGGTAATTCAGTTGGAACCTGAAATTCGGTCCGCGCTGGTCCCGTGGGTCGGCTACGTCCACCCCGGCCCGGCGCAGCTCTTCCAGATAGGCCGATGGCAGGCCATAGCTGCCGACCGCGTCGGTCATGAAGCGTACATGCACGCCACGGCTGGCCGCGTCGATCAGCTTTTCCTGAAGTTCGATCCCAAGCGCATCGTCGCGCACGATATAGAACTGGATCAGAACGTATTTTTGCGCCCGATCGATCGCGGCGAAGATCGCCTCAAACGTCGCCTGGCCATCTACCAGCAGGTCCATGCTGTTGCCACGGCAGACGGGCAGGTGGGCTAGGGCCTCGAACGGCCTGGGGTTGATCGAAAGGCCGGTGGGGTCGGGTTTGGCGGCGTCGGAAAAGGCGCGAATGCCTTCGACCACGCGTTCGCTTTCCTTGCGTGCGATGTGATAACCGCGAAACCGGTGATGGCCGAGAAACAGGTACAGCGGAACCGCCAGAAAGGGCGCCGAAAGCAGAAACACCGCCCACCCGACGGCCCCTTGCGGCGTGCGCGCCGTCTGCGCCGCCCGCACCGAGAAAAACACCGCGACGCAATAGACGGCAAAGACCGATAGCGAGGCGATGAATGTCCACATTGGGGGCAACCCTTCCGCGCTTCAGTTCGATCCGGTGAAAACCCGGGACCAGTCCTTGGCCATGTCCACGATAACTCAGCCCATTTCCGGGCCTTTGTCCAGACCGTCGACAAGGCGCCCGATGTGGCTGTCGCGGTCATATGCCCATTCCCGTTCGGCGTCGGTGTGGTGGATCAGAACCCCCATCCGCGGCCCGTCGCCGGCGGTGGTCCATTCGAGCATTGCGAAATCACCTTACGAGTTTCCGACAGCCATGATGGGGCGTTTGCCAATCGTGCGCTCGGTGTTGATGGGCTTGCCCTCGTTGTCGTCGATGAACGCCAGCGCGGGCGTCTTCATGATCGTGGGCGCGCCATCCACCAGTTCGTAAACGCGTTAGGCATAAGTTCCCAGAACCTGGTTGGGGGGTATCCCGTAGGCATCCTGGGTAAAGACGCGCATGAAATGTACCCCGCCACCCGAGACGATATAGGTCGTGAACCCTTCGTCGCGCAGGTCTCTGAGCAGCTCGACCATGGGCTGATAGGTCATCTGGTCATAAGCCAGCCCCGTTTGGGGATGGCGCACGGTCTGGAACCATTCGGCGACGGCTGGCTGGAACGCCTCGACGCTCAGGCGCGAATGCGTGGCGCTGACGACTTCGATCAGGGCGTCCTCTCCGCCCCTCAATGCGGTCTCGGCGTCGCCCCTGGCGGCGGCTTCCAACGTCGGCGTGCTCAGAATCGACGGGTCGTCGTGCGCCTTTTCAGCCAGTTTATCCATGACATAGATTAACTGGAAATAGACGGGCTGTTCCGCCCACAGCGTACCGTCATTGTCTAACACGGCCACACGGTCGGCGGGGATGACGTATTACTTGGTGCCCGGCGTAGTCACCGTATCGACGAAGGCGATGATCCGCTCTTTGCTGGGGCTATCGGTCCAACTGAGCAAGGGGTCGGCCGCAAGCCCTGCCGGCAGCGCAAGAAGGGCGACTGAAACAAGCTGTCGAAACACGAAATATCCTTTTATTGCAAAATAATGAGGGTCGCCGCTCAGGCCGGCGACCCTCGAGAGTAGAACCGACCTTTATCAGTTGTTGGTCGGCGTCAGCATCGTCTCGATCACCTGGTCCAAGCTGAAGCTAGCTGCTTCCTGCCGCGGCGGGAATTCCCGGAAGGTCGCCAGGAAATTCGCCACATATTGCTGAGCCGGCACCAGCAGATACACGCGGTCGATCATCCAGTCGTAATAGGTGTTCGAGGTCCGGTATCCGCGCTCATAGGGATCGCGCCGCAGGTTCACGATGATCGGCACCCGCAGTTCGGTCCAGGGTTCCATCCAGGCGCGCAGGGTGGCCCAGGCCTTCTGCTCCAGAAAGATCAACTTCCAGTCGCCGTAGCGCAGGGCGGTCAGGTCGCCGTCATCCGAGAAATAGAAGATTTCCTTGCGCGGGCTTTCGGTGGTTTCACCGGTCAACAGCGGCAGGATGTTGTAGCCGTCCAGATGTACCTTATAGTCGCGACCCATGGCCGGCGAACTGTAGCCCTGCTTCAGTTTTTCCTTGATCTCGGGATCTCCGGCCGCCGCCAGGTAGGTGGGCAGCCAGTCCATGTGATGCACGATCTCGTTGGTGACCGAGCCGGGTTCGATCTTGCCGGGCCAACGCACCATCGAGGGTACGCGCCAGCCGCCTTCCCAGTTGGTGTTCTTTTCACCCCAGAAGGGCGTGGACGCGGCATCAGGCCAGGTGTTGTAGTGCGGTCCGTTGTCCGTCGAGTAGTGGACGATCGTGTTGTCTGCGATGCCCAACTCGTCAAGCAGGTCGAGCAGCTGGCCCACATGAATGTCATGTTCGATCATGCCGGCCGAGTATTCGTCCATCACACGACCGGTCATGTCATTGGCCTGCTGGCGCATCTCGTCTTTGACGTGAGTGCGGAAGTGCATGCGCGTTCCGTTCCACCAGACATAGAAGGGCTGGCCCTGTTCGTGGGCACGCTTGATGAAGTCGATCGCCGCAGCCACGGTTTCGTCATCCACGGTTTCCATCCGCTTCTTGGTCAGCGGTCCGGTATCTTCGATGGTTCCGTCGGCCTTGGACTTTATGACGCCACGCGGGCCAAAGGCTTCGCGGAAGGTCCGGCCATCGGGTAGAACCGCATCGCCCGGATAGTCCTCGTTCTCGGGTTCCTCTTCCGCGTTCAGGTGGTACAGGTTGCCGAAAAATTCGTCAAATCCGTGGTTTGTCGGAAGATGTTCATCTTTGTCGCCCAAGTGGTTCTTGCCGAATTGACCGGTGGCATAGCCGTGGTCCTTCAACAGACCAGCAATGGTCGGATCTTCGACCTGCATACCAAGATCCGCACCCGGCAGGCCGACCTTCGACAGCCCTGTGCGGAACACTGACTGACCCATGATGTAGGACGACCGGCCTGCGGTACAGGATTGCTCGCCATAATAATCAGTGAAGATCATGCCTTCATTCGCAACCCGGTCAATATTCGGCGTGCGATACCCCATCATACCCATGGTATAGGCCGAGATGTTCGACTGACCGATGTCGTCGCCCCAGATGACCAGAATGTTCGGTTTCTGATCCTGTGCCCAAGCCGGTGCGGCCAGCGCGAGGGACACCGTGGCCACGGCCAGTCGCCGCAACCCTCTGCGCCATAAATGCGTTAAATTTCCTTGTGATGACATCTTTTTCTCCTTATGTGGTCAGGCAAAAACGGCCTTGCAGGAAAGTCAAAAGGGGGAAAATACGCCCCCCGATCCGTCAATCATTCAACACGCCCTTTCCAGGTCAGGCGGTTCGGCAAAAAGGGGAATCAAGACAAGCCCCTCTAGGCAATTGAAAACTATCACAAAGACCAATCCAAAAATACTTATGTTAGAAGATAGTTCCCAAGGTTTCGGCTCCAATAAGGTTGACGTAGGGTAAGAGGGTGGCAACCGCGTCAGGGATTGAGCTGAGGCAAGCCGGATTGAGAGTGACGCCGCGGGCGGGCGATACGGTCAAGACAATCGCGGACCTTGCGCCAGTTTTCCGGTTGGAGATTACCTCTTCCATATCTGGACGCTCCGATTTCGGCCAGAGACGCCTCGAATTCAGCAGTGTCTGGTGGGTCGGCCAGCCGCCGTTTCCAGTCTTCCAACGTCTGATAAACGCGGGCGATGTCTTGTTGGCGCACAGCTTTTTTGAGTTCCGAAAATGCATGCGCGGCTGAGGCCAGCCTGCTTTGTCTGGCGGCTTCCAAATGTACATTGAAAACCGGATATAGTTTGCGGAAAACAAGCCATAATATTGCGGCCCCAATGGTGAAATAGCCGATCAGACGTATCACCGTTTCCCGGTCCGGAGGTTGCCACGGCGGCGGCGCAAGAACGAGGTCGACGGGATCGGCGCGCGCAGTTTCGATCTTGTTGGTCTTGAGGTTGAACCAATCGATCTCGACAGCCGGCAATTGGGTCTGTCCGCCGTCCTGGGCCACATAGGTCACGCGGTCGGTACGTTGGCCGGACAGGACGCCCCGGTCTTCGGTTTCCGACAATCGGGGTTCATTGGGATAGGCTCGCAACAACGGGTCCTCGATCTCGGGTAACAAAGGCGGGATCATGATCGGGGTCGTTCCGGTGATTTTGGCCGTGATGGTGCGGGTCAGTGCGTCTCCGGTTTGAAGGCTGGTATCGCCCTCAATCTCCTGAGACAGTTCGAACCCGTCAGCGATTATCAGGGGATCCAGTCCTCGGGCTGCGTCAGGAACCTCGACTGTCAGGCGAACGGCGGGCAGGGGAACTGAGACCTGAACGGGATCGTTGGTTTCGGGATCGGCATAGGTCACCTGAACCGCGGCCGCTGCAAATTCATACGTACCGGAGACCAACGGATACAGCCGATAGCTGCGCTGAACCCCAGACCATGTCTCGCCCTCAACGCTCTCGCTGACCGGCCCCGAAGCGCGATCGGGCAAGCGCACCAGAAGATTTTCCTGTTCAAGCGATGGAAAGACCGGTGGATTTGGCATGTAGGTCGGCACCAGCACCTTCAGGCGAACGATGGCGGGTTGGCCGACGATTGTCGGATCCGGAGGCACTTCGATCGTGACGCGGGGCTGGATGTCTGTTGCTTGCGCCAAAGCCTGGGCGGGGCACAGAAGAAGCATCAAGAACGCGAGGTACTTCATTGGGAACGCTCCTGAATTTCTAGAACAAACCGGCTGCGCAGGAAGTCCTGCATGTCGGTGTCGATGGCACTGATCCACTGGTCGGCCGACAGGGTCGCGGCGTCCCCGGTCTCGGCCGGTTGCGTGGTGTCTGCGCCCAGACCGGCTTCGTTGTCGAACACTATGTCGTCAGCCCCGATGCCCGACGCTTCGCCGGTGTCGGATTGCTCACGGGTGGATTCGACCTCGGCCAGAATGGCTTTGGCGACGGCCAGGTTGTACGCGGCCTCTGGCCAATCCGGGCGGCGCTCCAGCGTGGTTTCAAAGGCCGCGATGGCCGGACGATACTGTCGATTTCGGATGCGGGCCATGCCTTCGGCAAACGCCGCTTCGGGCGTGGAAAGCTGGGTAAAGGTCTCAGACGCTTCCGCATATTGCCCGGCTTTCAACTGGGCGTAGCCTCGGTGATACGGACCCTGAAACAGCATGCTGGCGGTGGCGTAGTTCTTCCGGTTCATGGCGATCTGGCCCTGCTGGTCCGGGGTCAGGAACCAGTCCCGCCAACCGTCTGCGCGCGCGCCGGTCGGCGGCAGAAACAGCAATGCCACAAATCCCCAGCGAATGACCCAGCCACGTCTGAACCACAGCAGTGTGATCAAGGCGACGGGCCAGGCTAAAATCCAAGCACGGTCCTGCCAGTCAACGCGATCGTCCTCGCCCAGGGCCGCGGAAAAACTGCGGGTGATACCGCGGTTCAGCCGGGTGATGTCGCGGTCATCTCCCGAGAACGGAACGATCGTGGCATTGCGCAGGCCGTCCAGTTGCGGAATCTGGCGACCATTCGGAAGCATCGTCAGGAAAAACAATGGGATATCAGATTGTCCCAATGCGGAAACCTGCTGCGGATCGACATCGTCGAGTACAAAGAGAACCGCACTTGTGCCCATCTGATCGCCCAGAATGTCCTGCGCCAGCGTCAGCGCGTCACCGGCGGCATCGCCCGCGACCGGCATGACCGCCGGGGTTAACCCTTCGAGCAAGGGGCGCAGGATGTTGGCGTCTTCGGTCAGCGGCGCGACCCGGTGTGCGGATCCGGCATAGGCGATCAGGGCGGTGGGCGCACCTGCGCGGGTGTTGATCAGATCGGTAATCTTCAACTTGGCACGGTCCAGCCTTGACGGCGCGAGGTCGGCCGACTCCATGCTGTCGGTGACTTTGAGCGCGATCACCAGCGGCGCGGTGTCCGCAATCAGAGGGTTCGGCGCCCGTGACCATGTCGGCCCTGCTACGGCAAGGGTCAGAAGACTGGCGGCGAGCATTGCGAGGTCCAGCGGACCGACCCGACGTTGATCCTCGGCCCCCAGACGTAGTGCCTTCGCCAAGTGGGGCGCGATGCCCGCAGGCAGTTCCGAACTGCCGGATCTGCGCGGCCGGGTCAGCCACCAGACAGCGGCAATAGGCAGCAACAGCAACAGCCAGTAGGGGCGCAGGAAATGAAACTGGGCCAGAGCGTCGATCATGCCGCGCGCCTCCGACCCTGTGAAAGGCGAAAGCCCAGGGTGCTGGCGAGGATGAGGAGGAGCGCTGCCGCCAGCGGATAATGTGCAAGGCTGATCCTCGGGCGGTAGCTTTGGGTTTCCACCACGCGGGGGTTCTGGGCGTCGATCTGCTGGTAGACCTCTGTCAGGGCGGCCTCATCATCAGCAAAGAAATACTGGCCTTGGGTTTTGTTGGCGATGTCCTTCAGCGCGTCCAGATCGACCCGGTCTTCGCCCGTGGCAGCCGGGTCGCCGACGCCGATCGTATAGATCACGACACCCTTGTCCGCCGCAATCGACGAGGCATTGACCGGCGTCATGCGGCTTGAGGTGTCGGCACCGTCCGACAGCACGATCATCAGGCGTTGGTCCACCTCGCTCGACTCGAAGGTGCGGATGCCCAGCCCGATCGCATCGCCCAGCGCCGTGTTCGGACCCGCCATGCCGACGGCGGTCTGGTCCAGAAAACCGTTGAGGCTTTGCAAATCCTCGGTGAACGGAGCCTGAACGAAAGCGCGGGTGCCGAAGATAATCAGCGCCATCCGGTCGCCGTTGCGCCCGGCGATGAAGGCACGCAGAACGTCCTTTACGGCCTCCAGCCGCTGCTTGGGCGTGCCGTCTTCTGCCTTGAAATCGCGCTGGTCCATCGAACCCGAGATGTCCACCGCCAGCACCACGTCACGGGCGGATTTCTCGACGACGATCGGGTCGCCCAACCGTTCGGGCCGGGCCATTGCCAGAACCAGCAGCACCCATATCAGGATCACCAGCCCGGATTGCATCCGCGTGCGTCTCAGGGTTACCGAGCCAGACTGCGGCTCGGCCCCGGCAGCCTGGGCGACGTGGCGAAAGAACGGGATGCGAATGGCATCGACCCGTTGCCGGTGCGGCGGAGCAAGGAAATAGACCAGTGCCGGCAGTGGCAGCAGAAGAAACACCCAAGGCGCGGCGAAACTGAACATCACGCCGCCCCCTTGGACCGATGCGACTTGATCCAGTGCCGCGCCAGTTCAGCGGCATCCGGCTCTGAGATCCCCTTGCGGTAGGGGGCGGCTGCCAGGTTGCCGAGGGCAGAGGCTGAAAACCCCGACAGGTCAGCGGTTTGGCCCAGAAAATTCATCCAGTTTTCACCGGTCAAACCGGCGACCTGAGACCGGGGAAAGGCGGCAAGGGCGGCACGGCGAACGATCTCGGCGGCTTTGGCCGGGTCATTCTGACACCGGTCCAATTCCTTTAGCGCAAGCCGCCGATAGGCATTTGCCCGCCGGTGCCGCCAGATCGTCACGAGGATCAGACCAACCACGAGCAACAGCGCCACCGCCAGAACAACCCAGCCCCAGGTCTGCGGCACCATAGAAATCGGAGCCGGCTCGGGCGCCGGTTTCAGCATGTCCAGCAGTTCGACCAGCGATTTGCCTTCGGTGTCCGGGGTCATGACCGCCCCCCTTGGTGGCCGAACAGCCGGAGTATCTGGGCCAATGCGGGCTCGGCCGTGGTCAGCGGGACGATCGGAAACCCGTATCGGCGCGACCAGGATTGCAGCTGTGCCAACCTCTGCTCCATCGCCCTTGTCACGCGGTCCGACATTTGTCTGTCAGACGCGTCCAGTTCGATCTGCTGGTCGCCGTCCGAGACCGTCAGCCGCAGCTCGGGCGGCATGTGGCGCGAGATCGGGTCGGAAATGTCGAACAGGATCAGATCATTGGAATGGGCCAGGCGGCGCAGCAGCCGTTCGGACCCATCGGTCAGGCCGTCAAAGTCCGAGAACACACAGACCAAGGCATTGGTTTGTGCGATGCGCGCAGCCTGTTGCAGCACCTGGTTCAGCGAGACCGTGGTCTGTGGGCGCAGCCCGGCATTCAGGCTGCAATTGAGTGCGCCGAGCGAGGACAGAAACCGCCGCAAAGCCGCCGGGCGGCGCTGCGGTCGATGTTCGGCCAGGTCGGTATCACCGAACACGATACCGCCGACGCGATCGCCCTGTGCCAAAACCCGATGGGCGGCGATGGCCGCGGCCTCGGCCGCCACCACCGATTTCATGTAGACTTTTGCGCCGAAGAACATCGAAACCCGCTGATCCACTAGCAGCAGCGCCGGGCGGTCACGCTCTTCGGTGTAGACGCGCACATGTGGCTCGCCCGTTCGGGCCGTCACTTTCCAGTCGATCGTGCGGATGTCGTCTCCGGGCAGATAGGTGCGCAGTTCCTCGAAATTCAGGCCGCGCCCGCGCAGGCGTGAGGCATGGCGGCCGTTCAGCACCGAACGGGCCGGCTGCCGGGGCAGAAGGCTGAGCGCGCCGGTGCGCCCGCCGAGGCTCAGCAGGTGGCGGGCATCGACGTGGATGCGTGGGTCGCGGGATGTCGCTGCGGTCGGGGACACGCGGCTCTCCTTTGTTACGATCAGGGCAGGGCGACGAGCTTCAGGATCTCGTCGATCACGTCATCGGCGGTCTTGGCGTCGCCCTGCGCTTCGAAACTCAGCGTGATACGGTGGCGGAACACGTCATGGGCAATGGCACGGATGTCGGCCGGGTCGACATAATCGCGCCCGTTCATCCAGGCATGGGCCCGGCCGCACTTGTCCAGCGCCAGCGATGCCCGCGGACTGGCGCCGATCTCGATCCACGCGGCGAAGTCATCGCTGAGCGCGGACGGCGTCCGGGTCGCCTGAACAAGATCGGCCATGTACCGATCCATCGCATCCGAGACATGGATTTGCCCGATCTGCTGCCGGGCGGCAAAAACGGCATCTTGCGGGATTGGTGACGGTTTCTCGGCAGTGGTCCCGGAATTGGCGGCGGTGTCCTCGCCGCGGACCAGACGGATCACCAGCACCTCGTCCTCGACCGGGGGGTAGGTGATCTTTACATGCATCAGGAACCGGTCCATCTGCGCCTCGGGCAGCGGATAGGTTCCTTCCTGTTCGATCGGGTTCTGGGTGGCCATCACGATGAACAGCGGCTCCATCTTGTGGGTGGTGCCGGACACGGTGACCTGCCGTTCCTCCATCGCCTCAAGCAGCGCGGCCTGAACCTTGGCCGGAGCGCGGTTGATCTCGTCCGCCAGGACGATATTGGCGAAGATCGGGCCGGGCTCGAACCGGAAGGTGCCGCCTGCTTCGGTCTGGGTATAGACCTCGGTCCCTGTGACGTCGGACGGCAACAGGTCGGGCGTGAACTGGATGCGGCTGAATTCGGCATCAAGATTGCGGGCCATCGCCTTTACTGCACGAGTTTTAGCGAGGCCGGGCAAACCTTCGATCAGCAGGTTCCCGTTGGCCAGCAGGCCGATCAGAAGGCGGTCGATGACCTGTGTCTGTCCGATGATCGATCGGGCCATCCGGGCTTTCAGATCGTTGATTTGGTCAAGCGGTGTCATGGCGGTCCAATCGTCAGAAACGGTCAATCATGCGTTTGCGCCGGACCCGGTGGATCATTCGGCCAAGCCATTGCAATATTTGAACGCTAACAGCGCATTGATGGCCGATCCACCCCCGATTTCAGGGCGTTCAGCCGTGATCATTGACGTCGTCGGCCAGACGTCCATCCAGCGACATCAAAACGGCTACGGGGCGCAGGGCCGGTATGTGGCTGAAGATGATCAGAATGCACACAGTCAACGGAACGCTGAGAAACGCGCCGATCAGCCCCCAGACCGTGGTCCAGAAGGTCAGCGCCAGAATCACCAAAAAGGTTGACATGTTCAGCGAACGGCCCAGCAGGGCCGGATCCAGGAAGTTGCCGATCAGGAATTGGATCGTGCCGCACCCGAACACGATCACCAGGAAGGGGCCGAGCGTTTCGAACTGAACCAGGGCGATCATCGCCGGAAAGACAACCGCGATGATCGAGCCGATCGACGGGATGAAGTTCAGCGCAAAGGTCAGAACGGCCCAGGTTTCCGCGTATTCCAGCCCCAGAGCCCGAAAGATGGCATAGCTGATCCCGGCCGTGACAAGGCTGATGAAGGTCTTGACCCCGACATAGCGCTGCAGACTGAAGGTTATCGCATCCAGAACCGTGGAAAGGTCGCCCCCGGTGACGGGATTTCCGGCCGCGATCTTCAGCTTTTTGCGGAAGGCCAGCCGCTCGGCCATCAGGAAGGCGACATACAGGCTGATCAGGAAAAACTGGTTCAGCATCGAGGTGGCGCTGCCCAGCAGAACCCGCGCGACCGAGGCCATGTCCATGCTGATCAGATTGTCGCGCACAAAGGCGGTCACATCGTTCCCGACCAGGCCGGTCACGCGGTTGATAACGCCGTCGAGCTGGTTTTCGTAGTCGCCCGCGGTCCGTGCGAACTGCGTGGCCTGACTGCCCAGGATGTAGGTGATCATGAACAGGCCGGCCAGAACCACCGTGACGGCAGCCAGATTTGCCAGCCACACCGGCGCGCGGGTCAGAGCGATCACACGGTCGCTGAGCGCTATGATCAGCACGTTGATCAACAGTGCCATGGTCAGCGGAACCAGAAAACTTGCACCTGCGTAAAGCCCCAGCACCACTAGGGTCAGCACGATGGTGACGTCGCGAACGACACTCAACCTCAGCGGTGTGCGGGTCGGCGGAGCGGATTTCGTCATTCGGGCCTCGGCTGTTCCAGCGCGAGCTGGGTGCAACGGTATTGTCCAATGGCGATCCTGCACGGACGGCAGGCTTTGTGCAATCGGGCCAGACAGTTATTCGGAAAATTCTCGTGCAATTGACGCATTGGCCGGTTCTTTCGTCGTGAGTTGCAGGCTAGGGTTTCCAAATGACACATGTCCTGATTCCCGTTTTGGGCCGTTTCGTTCGGGCGCTTTGGCTGGCCGTCCGGCGCTTCGACGACAAGAACGGGTTCGTCATGAGCAGCCATGTCGCCATGTCTCTGATGCTGGCGCTGTTTCCCTTTGCCCTGTTCACCGTGTCTCTGGCCGGCCTGCTGTCGCAGGACTATGTCACCGACGAGATGATCGGCCTGATTTTCGGCGTCTGGCCCAAGGACGTGGCCGAGCCGATCGTGGCCGAACTTCGCGCGGTTTTGAACGGGGCAGGGTCGGGAACGATCACCTTGGGTGCAGTGCTTGCCGTCTATTTCGCGTCGAACGGAGTAGTAGCCGTTCGGGCGGCCATCAATCAGGCCTATCACGACACCGACAGCTGGCCGTTCTGGAAAACGCGCCTGTTCTGTCTGGGGCTGGTCATTCTCGGTGGCGCCGCGATTTTGATCGTTGCGGCGGTTGAACTGCTGTTGCCGATCTATTCCCGCCTGATGTCCGAGAAGACGTCAGTGAATGTCGCTGACTGGTTGTCGGTCGAACGCCTGCGGTGGACCTTCGCCGTGGCGGTCCCGGCACTGACGGTGCTGCTGGCCCATCTGGTTCTGCCGGTCGGCCGGCATTCGCTGCGCCAGATCCTTCCTGGCGTGCTGTTGACGCTGGGTTTGTGGCTGGCCGGCGGGCTGGCGTTCTCGCTCTATATCGGTCAGTTCGCAAGCTACAGCGCCACCTATGCGGGGCTGGCCGGCGCCATGGCCGCATTGATCTTTCTGTATCTGAGCGCGGCCATCATGATCTTTGGCGCCGAATTCAACGGTGCGCTGATGGATATCGACAATCAGGACGAGGTCGGAAACGTATGACGATTTGGCCGCACGCCGCATGGGCATCCGCAATCTCCTTGGCAAGCATCCTGCTTGCCGGGCCAACGGTGGCGCAGGACTATGTCGGCTCGGAAGCCTGCCGGGATTGCCATGACGAACAAGTGCGAGCGTGGATCGGGTCCCATCACGCCAAGGCCTGGACCGCGCCCACGCCTGAAAACGTGGTGGCCGATTTCGACGGCACGACATTCGCGGACAACGGCATGGCAGTCGAGTTCCGACAGGAAGATGGCGTCTACATCGCAGACGTGACCGAGCAGGACGGCCAAACGCGGACATACAGGGTCCACTCCGTCGTGGGCATCGAGCCGTTGCAGCAATATCTGTTCGAAACCGAACCCGGCCGTTTGCAGAGCTTCGACGTGGTCTGGGACACGGTGGAAAAACGCTGGTACCACCTCTACCCGGATCAGGATCTGCCCCCGGACGACGGGTTGCACTGGACGGGCTCCTACAAGACCTGGAACGCCCGCTGCGCTGAATGTCACGCGACCGAGTTCAAGAAGAACTTTGACGTGCAGACGCAGAGCTATGCCTCGACTCAGTCCGAGATCGGCGTGGGGTGCGAGGCCTGCCACGGTCCGGGCTCGGCCCATCTGGAGTGGGCCCGTGGCCAGACCATGCCTGCTGGGCTGGACGCGTTCGGGTTTTCGATGCGCTGGGGCAGGGGGGACACCGAGGCCGAGATTCAGCAATGCGCCTCCTGCCATTCCCGCCGCGAGGCGTTCGCGGATGGAAATCCGCTGCCGGGCATACCGTTCCACGATGCCTACAATCTGGCCCTTCTGCGTCCCGGTCTTTACCAGCCCGATGGCCAGATCATGGACGAGGTCTATGTCTACGGCTCGTTTCTGCAATCAAAGATGTACGCGAAGGGCGTTGGCTGTCTGAATTGCCACGAGGCGCACGGCGCAACCTTGAAGGCCGAGGGCAACGCCGTCTGCACGCAGTGCCATTCCCCGGTGGGCAATCCCGATTTTCCGACCCTGCGCAAGGCGCTGTACGACGATCCCGCGCACCATCGCCACACGCCTGGGGGCGAGGGGGCGCAATGCAAAAGCTGCCACATGATCGAGCGGGTCTACATGGGTGTCGATGGCAGGCGCGACCACAGTTTCCGTGTGCCGCGCCCCGATCTGGGCCTGGGCGCGGACGCCTGTACCGATTGCCACAGCGATCGGGATCAACCTTGGGCCGCGGCCACGATCGACGCGTGGTACCCGGACCCGGCCCACCGCCGGCCGCATTTCGGCACGGTCTTCGCGCCGGCCTTTTCCGGTCAGGGCGCCGACCCCAAAGCTCTGATGGCGATCGCGCTGGACGTGGATCAGCCGGGCATCGTGCGGGCCACCGCGGCCTATCTGCTGCAACAGCATGGGTCTGCGGATCTGGCGGCGACCACTGCCGGTCTGCTGGCGGATGCCGACCCGCTGGTGCGGGCCAATGCGGTTCCGCTGCAACGGTCCGCCGACCTGCCAGACCGGATCGACCGGCTGTCCCCGTTGCTGTCCGACTCGGTCCGGTCCGTCCGGCTGTCGGCCGCCAAGGAATTCCTGACCGTACCCGGGCAGGCGCTGACCCCGTTGCAGCGCACCAACGCGCGCGAATCCATGGCTGATTGGCGGCGCACTTTGTCGAACCGGCTGGACTTCCCCGAAACGCATCTGGTCCTGGGTGGCATGGCGCTGACGCTGCGCAACGCGCCGGCGGCCGAACAGGCCTTTCGTCAGGTGGTGACCCTGGATCCCCAGCGCGAAGAGGCCTGGCCGATGCTGGTCCAACTGGCGCAGATCAATCGCGGCGTCGAGGCCGCGCGCGCCGTTCTGCGCGAGGGGCTGAAGGTTCTGCCCGACAGCGCGGCGCTTGGGGCGCTGGCCGATCAACTGGGCCGCTGACCCGGCACCGAACTTCCCCGATCCTGCCATCTTGACGGCAGATTTCCGACCTATCCCTTCGCCGAGGGCAAAAGGCCCGTTTGGTGATGGGTGTACCATGCTGCATTCGACATTCCCGCCCACGAGGTCCGAGAAAGCCGCGATGCCACGCGACCCGGCGCTGGTTCAACGGATCGAATCCCTGCGCAGCCGTCCCGTCGTCTATCTCGGACATGGCGACGCGTTGATGCTGCTGGGGTTGGCTACCGCATCCCTGCGGGAACAGCAGTTCGCGGGCGCAAAAACCGCGGAAGACATTTAAGCTCAGCCCCGGAACCCGGTGGCGACCACGAATTTCTCGGAACTGTCCGACCGAGACGCCGGCGGCTTGACGTTCGCGACCTTCTCGAACTTCTGTTTCAGCAGTTTCTGCAGGTCGCCCTCGGCCCCGCCTGCCAGAACCTTGGCGACAAAGGTGCCGCCCTGTTCCAGAACGTCGAAGGCGAAATAGGCGGCGGTTTCACACAGGGCGATAATGCGCAGGTGGTCGGTTTGCTTGTGCCCCGACGACGCAGCGGCCATGTCCGACATGACCACGTCGGCCTTGCCGCCCAGCCAGGCTTTGACCTTCTCGTCAGCGTCGTCTTCCATGAAGTCCAACTGATGGATCTCGGCACCGGCGATGGGTTCGACCTCTTGCAGGTCGATGCCCAGAACGGTGCCGATCCGCTTGCCCGATTTCTCGCCCAGCGCGTTCACGCGTTTGACCGCGACCTGGCACCAGCCCCCCGGCGCACAGCCCAGATCGACGACCCGCGCGCCCGGCACCAGGAACCGGTATTTGTCGTCTAGCTCCATGATCTTGTAGGCCGCGCGCCCGCGATACCCCTCGGCCTGCGCCCGTTTCACATAGGGGTCGTTCAGCTGCCGCTGCAACCAACGGGTCGAGCTGAGCTTGCGCCCGCGTGCGGTCTTGACCTTGACCTTCAGGTCACGCTGCCCGCGCCCCGAGGTGTTTTTGCCGGTTGGTGTCTTCGCCATCAGAACGGTCCGTCTTCCAATACCCCGTCCGCGCTCATCTGGGCATAGAGCAGACCCTCGCGCAGCCCCCGATCCGCAACCGAAAGGCGGTCGGTGGGCCAGCAGCGCAGCAGCGCCTGCAAAATGGCCGAGCCGGACATGATCAGGGCCTGCCGGTCCTCGCCGATGCGCGGATCGCGGCGCCGACCCTGAGGGCCGAGTTCTAGATAGCCGCGTATCACCTTGTCAATCTGATCACTGGTCATGCGCAGCCCGTCCACCTTGGTGCGGTCATAACGCTTCAACCCCAGATGCGAGGCCGCTACAGTCGTGACTGTGCCGCTGGTGCCGACGATCTGGAACCCCTCGCGGGCCTGTTCATCCTTGTAGGGGGCGAAATCGGCCAGGTTTTCTTCGAAGAACCAGCTCATCAGCGCGAACCGGGCGGCGTCGTCCTCGACATCGTGGAATTGGTCGCGCAGGGTGGCCACGCCCAGCGGCACGCTGATCCAGTCCACCACCTTGGCCGCAGGAAAGGGGCTGTCGGCGGTGTGGAACCCGTTGTGCAACCGCATGATCGCCGATGGCCGGTCGCGCCGCGGCACCGAGGACAGGTCGATCCAGACCAGCTCGGTCGAGCCGCCGCCGATATCGACCACCAGCAGCTGCTCGGTCTTGGTGCTGACCAGCGGCGCGCATGAAATCACGGCCAGGCGCGCCTCTTCCTCGGGTTGGATGATCTCCAAGGTCAGGCCGGTTTCGCGTTTCACCTGCCGGATGAAGTCGCGCGCGTTTCGGGCGCGACGGCAGGCTTCGGTCGCCACCAGCCGCATGCGCTTGACCTTGTTGCGCTTCAGCTTCTGCTGGCAGATGCGCAAGGCTTGAATGGTGCGCGCCATAGAGGACCGCGACAGACGTCCGGTCCGTTCAAGCCCCGAGCCCAGTTGCACGGACTTCGAGAAGCTGTCCACCACATGGAACCCGCTGCCCTTGGGCTGGGCGATCAACATGCGGCAGCTATTTGTTCCCAGATCCAGCGCCGCATACAGCGCATCTGGATCGGGTCTTGCCGGCGCGGGGCTTTCGACCACTTTCGGGAACGCGCCCGCACCTTTGGGACGCTTGGGCGCCATCGTCACGCCCTCCGATTTACGAGTTACCCCGACATTAGGTTGCGGGCGTCCGACGTGCAAGATGCTCATTAAGGTCATGAGGATTTTGATGCCCCTCGGCACTGGAGAGACGACCCGAGGCGCTGTATCCCAAGGGGGCGAAAAGGTCGCTGGAACAGCGCCGGGTGTCGAAATCCGACCGACCCGGCCCCACATTGCCGTTTAGAACCGGACCATCTGGTTAGGAGGAATCACGATCAATGCCTGACGTCACCATCGTATACTGGCGCGACATTCCCGCTCAGGTCATCGTCGGCAAGGGCCGGCGCGGGGCCAAGCGGCAATTGTCGGAACGGTTCGAACAGGCCATCGACCGCGCCGCCATGAAGGTGAACGCCAAGGACAGCGACGCCTACCTGGCCGAGTGGCGCAAGGCCGAGCCGTTCGAGGTTGAGGGCGACCCGGCCGAGATCGCCGAGGCCCAGGCGCTGCGCCTGGAAACGGAATACGATCAGGATCGCCTCAAGGCCCTGATCGGAAATGACGGTTGGGCATGAGCCCCAGATCTTTATGGGAGGCCGCGATGGCTTTGCTGAACTTCAAAAAACGTGATGCGGCCGAAAAGGCCCCGGTGAACCCTGCCGTCGAAGCCTTTCTGAAAGGGTATTCGATCGAGGTGATGCCGCGCACCGCCGAGAAGGTCGAAGATTTTCGCGATCTGTTGCCCGAAGGCACGCGCGTCTACATCGCCCATATCGAGGGCACGCCGATCGAGGACATGGTCAAGACCGCCAAGCGGATCTCGGCCGAGGGCTATCCGGTCATGCCGCATTTCCCGGCCCGCATTATCAAGGACGCGGCGACGCTGGAGAACTGGATCGCCATGTATCAGGGCGAGGCCGGCGTCGATCAGGCGCTGCTGCTGGCCGGGGGCGTGGACAAGCCGCATGGCGAGTTCGACAGCTCGATGCAGTTGCTTGAGACGGGACTGTTCGACAAGGCGGGCTTCAAGCGTCTGCACGTCGCAGGTCACCCCGAGGGCAACAAGGATATCGACCCGGACGGCTCGACCAAAAACGTGGACGAGGCGTTGCGCTGGAAGCAGAAATTCAGCGAAACCACCGACGCCGAAATGGCGCTGGCCACCCAGTTTGCCTTTGACGCCAAGCCGATCATCGCATGGGCCGACGGCCTGAAGGCGGCCGGGATCGACCTGCCGATCCACATCGGCATCGCCGGTCCGGCCAAGCTGCAGACCCTGATCAAGTTCGCGATCGCCTGCGGCGTGGGCCCGTCGCTGAAGGTGCTGCAGAAGCGCGCCATGGACGTGTCCAAGCTGCTGCTGCCCTACGAGCCGACCGACGTGATCACCGCGCTGGCCGAACACAAGGCGGCCAACCCCGACTTCAACATCACCAACGTGCACTTCTTCCCGCTTGGCGGCATCAAGACCAATGCCAACTGGGCCATCGAAAACGGCGGCGCCTCGACGAAGCCTGCAAACGCTTAAGGACCGGACATGACCCGTACAGTCGTAGAATCAAAGACCAAAACCGCGATCATCGGCTTCGATCAGCCGTTCTGCGTGATCGGCGAGCGGATCAACCCCACCGGCCGCAAGAAGCTGGCGGCCGAGCTGGAAGCGGGCGATTTCTCGACCGTCGAGCAGGACGCGCTGGCGCAGGTGGCGGCCGGGGCGACCGTGCTCGATATCAACGCGGGTGTGGTCTACAACTCGAACCCCAACCCGAACGAGACCGAACCGCCGCTGATGAGACAGATCGTCGAACTGGTGCAGGGTCTGGTCGATGTGCCGCTGTGCATCGACAGTTCGGTTCCGGGCGCGTTGGAGGCCGGGCTCGAGGCTGCCGAAGGCCGCCCGTTGCTGAACTCGGTCACCGGTGAAGAGGATCGCCTGGAACTGGTGCTGCCGCTGGTCAAGAAATACAACGTGCCGGTCGTTGCGATCTCGAACGACGATACGGGCATTTCCGAAGACCCCGACGTGCGCTTTGAGGTTGCCAAGAAGATCGTCCAGCGCGCCGCCGACTATGGCATTCCGGCCCACGACATCGTTGTGGACCCGCTGGTGATGCCGATCGGTGCGATGGCAACTGCGGGGCTTCAGGTCTTTGCCCTGGTGCGCCGCCTGCGCGAAGAGCTGGGCGTGAACACCACCTGCGGTGCGTCCAACATCTCGTTCGGTCTGCCGAACCGTCACGGCATCAACAACGCCTTCCTGCCGATGGCGATGGGCGCGGGCATGACCTCGGCCATCATGAACCCGGTGGCGCTGCCGGTGACGCAGAAGAAGATTGCTGAGAAAAGGGCCGAGGTTGCGGCGGCGGGCATCATCCTGCCCGAGGGCATGGACGACGAAACCTTCGTTCAGATGTTCGGTCTGGGCTCGACCAAGCCGCGCGCCGGCAAGGAAATGGAGGCCATCCGCGCCGCCAACCTGCTGACCAACAACGACCCGCATGGCGGCGAATGGATCAAGTTCAACAAGCCGGCCGATGCCGCAGGCGCCGAAAGCGAGGGCGCGCGTGGCCGTCGGGGTGGCGGCCGCCGCCGCCGGGCCTGATGTGGGTTTGACGCTGTTCCGGGGCCGGGTGTTCAGCCCGGCCTTTTTCTGTGGCAATAACGCGTCTTTCCAGCAGATCGCCGCTTGATCCCGGTGCGCATCCGGTGCTATTTCAGCTCCTGCGGCGGGTATGATGTAATGGTAGCCTGTCAGCTTCCCAAGCTGAACGCGCGGGTTCGATTCCCGCTACCCGCTCCAGATTTTTCCCGCTTTGGCAATGTGTTGCGCTCGTTTGAGCGTCAGGCGTCCTCTGCTGCAAACAGCGGTCTAAGCCGTGCCAGCAGTTGGTCACGCACCAGCGCGAACCGGGGAGTGTGGGCAATCTCTTCCAGCATGGCGACCCAAAGGGGCACGGCCATCCCGGGGGGCACTTCGGGGTCGCGCTTTAGTCTGGGGTCAGCGTCTCCGACGAAGGTCGGCAGGAACGTCCTGCCCGCTCCTTCGGCAGCCATCTGCCGCAGGACCAAGAAGCTGTCGGCACCGCTGATGATGGCCGCGGGCGCGATGTTGTCCGCCATCCACTGCGCGGGCATCGACTTGCCCAGCGCGCCTTGCAGGGCCAGCCATTTCTGGCTGGGCGTGCCATCGTGATAGACGGCAAAGCGCAGTGTACCGGCCATCTGGCCGGTCAGGCCGCCATCCAATCCGGGGGACGGGCGCACCACAATGTCCGCCGTCAGGCGGGTCAGGTCGTGATGCGTATTGTTGCTGAGCAAAGTGAATTCAAGCCCCGGAAACCGTTCCGAGATTCGGCGCAAGATACATGGCAGCACGATCTGGCACAGGCTGTCCGTCGAAGCGATCCGCACTTTTCCGACCGGGGACCGGTCGGCCCCTGCAATTGTACGATCCAGCGCCAGAACCGCGTTTTCGACATCCTCCATTGCGGCGAAGATCTGCTGTGCCTCGGGGCGGGGTACATAGCCGGACGTGGCTTTGCCGAACAGATGGCAACCGTGGCGCTGCTCGAACGCAGCGACCCGGCGCAGGACCGTGGCATGCGTAACGTTCAGGGCCGTCGCGGCAGCGTTCAATGAACCATGGCGACGGACGGCCAGCACGAAGCGGATGTCATCCCAATTTGTCTTGTTCATAAATGAACAGGCTCAGCAAAATATCAAACAATTACAAGAAAAATTATTCAAGCTAGTCTTTGTGTGTTCAACAAGGGAGCAGAATTATGACCAAATATCTTTCTTTTGCGGCGGCCGGTCTTCTGTCGGTTGCGATCGTAGGTACCAGCATGGCGCAAGAGGCGAAGAACCCCGCAGTTAAGGCGCGGCAGTCTCTGATGTCGCTTTATGCGTTCAACATCGGTCAGTTGGGCGCCATGGCCAAGGGTGAGGCGGAATACGATGCCAAGCTCGCGGCGGCTGCGGCGAACAATCTGGCCACGCTGACCCAAGTCGATCAGTCGGCGATGTGGCCGGCCGGAACCGACAATGCGGGCGATCCGTCTTCGCGTGCTTTGCCGGCGATCTGGCAGAATTTTCCTGATGTCAGCGCCAAGGGGCAGGCCCTGGCCGAAGCCGCTGTTGCCATGCAGTCGGCCGCCGGGCAGGATCTTGATGCCCTGAAGGCCGCGATGGGGCCTCTGGGCGGGGCGTGTTCGGCGTGCCACAAGGCCTATCGCGCCCCCAAGGAGTAACGGTGGAATGCGAAAATGGGGATTCACGGCCGCCGCCTGCGCGGCCGTGATCGTGGGCGCGGGACTATTCGTGACCCGCCCGCGTTTGGCTGATCCGGCGAGGTTGAGCGGTCTGGCTCCCGACATTTCGCAGGGTGAACAGGCGTTTCATGCCGCCGGCTGCGCGGCCTGCCATTCGGCACCCGGGGCCGAGGGCGATACCCGCCTGGTTTTGTCCGGTGGGCGCAGGTTTTCGACGCCGTTCGGTACCTTCGTCGCGCCCAACATATCCAGTGATCCGGTTCACGGGATCGGCGATTGGACGCCCGTCGATCTGGCAAGCGCGCTATGGCATGGCAGCAGCCCGGACCGACAGCATTATTACCCAGCCTTCCCCTATGCGTCCTACGTCAGGATGGCGCCGCAGGATGTCGTCTCGTTGCATGCCTTCCTGATGAGCCTTCCAGCCGACGCCACGCCCAATGCACCCCACGAGGTAGGTTTTCCGTTCAATCTGCGGCTGGCCTTGGGAGGGTGGAAGCTGCTGTTTCTGCGGTCTGGCTGGATCATGGACGGAGATCTGTCCGGCCAGCAGCAGCGCGGCCGCTACCTTGTCGAGGCTCTGGGCCATTGCGGAGAATGTCATACCCCGCGCAATGCCCTGGGCGGGTTGATCCTGTCGAAATGGCTGCAGGGCGCCCCGAATCCCAGCGGAAAGGGGCGCATCCCGGGGCTGGACCCCGATCAGCTGGACTGGTCCGAAGCGGATATTGCCGAGTATCTGAGGTCCGGGTTCACGCCGGACTATGACAGCGCCGGGGGCGAGATGGCCGAGGTGGTGCTGAATACCGCGAAGCTGAGCGACGCAGATCGTCTGGCCATTGCCAGCTATCTCAAGGCCATCCCCCAATCGCGCGATTGATTGACATCGAAATCGCGTTGTCTCGGCGTCAAGCCGGTACGTGTGCATCCTGATCGGATGAAAGACCTGTGGGGCAGGGTCCCAAGGGCCGAAAATTCGCCCGACCATGGGCCGATGTTGCCGTGTCCCCAGCCTGTTAGCCTTTTCCCAATAGCGTCAGGAAGGGCGTTTTGACAGGAAAGGATATCGAGATGAGAGTGAAAACGAAAATCGCAAGGTTGTTGAGCACCGCAGCCCTGGCGTCAGCCTTCGCCGCCAGCCCCTATTCGCTGAGTTTTGACTTTGACTCCGGTTTCCATGTGGATCCCTCCTATGCTTTTGCAAAAAGCGGCAAAGGCAAGGATGGTGACGACGACCGCGACGATGACCGGGACGACGATCGGGATGATGACCGCGACGATGACCGAGACGACGATCGGGATGATGACCGCGACGATGACCGGGACGACGACGATGATGACGACGACGACAAGTCCCGCAGCGGCAAAAGCAAGCGCGGCGGATCCGCTGCCGCGTCGGGATCGGGCAATGGCCCGGTGCGCGTGACCAAGATTGAAACCAGCGCCAGCGGCGTCGAGATTCGCTATTCAGACGGCACCAAGGAAGAAATCGAGAACGGGCGCTATGAACGCAAGAACGCGCAGAACCGTACGGTTGAGGAGCGACCGGCGACCGGCTCTGACTTGACACGACTGCGTTCACTGGCCGACAGCGTGACCATCAACAGCGTGCCGTCTGGTGGCAACAGTGCCGGTGGCCGGCCAGCCAAGGTGGAACGCCAGGGCAGCAATATCGAGGTGCGCTATACCAATGGCTGGAAAGAGGAAATCGAGGCCGGCCGGTACGAGTTGAAGGATCCATACAACCGGACAGTGGTCGAACGCCCGGCAACCTCGGCCGATATGCAGCGGTTGAACGCGATCACGAACTGAGCAAGCCGTCGATCAAACCAAGTACGGCCTCCGGAATTTCCGGGGGCCGTTTTCAGTTGGGCGTCAGGTTTTCCAGGCGTCGTGGGCGATCAGTGCCGCCTCGACCCGATTTCGGGCATGCAGCTTGGACAGAATGCTTGTCATATAATGCTTTACGGTCTTTTCTTGAAGCGTCAGATCTTCGGCGATTTCGCGATTGCTCAGCCCTTTGGCCACGCGACGCAAGATTTCCTCTTCGCGATGCGTCAGGTCGCTCAGCCCGTCAGGTTCGGCGACCTTGGTCTTGCTCTTTCCGATCGAGAACAGGACCCGCGCGGCCAGCCCGGGGGACACGACCCCTTCGCCGGCGGCGATGCTGCGCAGCGATCCGGTCAAGGCGCTGGCCGTGACGCCCTTTAGGATGTAACCCGTCGCCCCGGCCTCCAGCGCGTCGGCGACGTCGTTGCTGTCCTCGGAGACGGTCAGAATGGCAATGCGCGGTGGATCCTCCATGGCCGCGATCTGCCGCGTGGCGGCGATTCCGCCGCCCGGCATGGACAGGTCCAGGATGACGAGGTCGGGCTTGTGGTCTCGGGTCAGTTGCACGGCCTCATTGGCGCTCTCGCCGGCCGCCAGCACCTTGAATTCACCCGAATCTTCCAATGTCCGGCGCAATCCGTCCCGAAAAATCGGGTGATCGTCCGCCAATACGATTGTCGTGGTCATCTCGGCCTCGCTTGCCTGTGAAACAGAGTCATTTTGATCGTTGTTCCCGCACCGGGGGCGGTTTTGAGCTCGAAACGCCCTCCGATGCTTTCCACCCGGTCGCGCAGCCCCATCAGGCCCTGACCGCCCTCGGTACCCAGCTTGATGGCATCTGACGGATCGAACCCCGGACCATCATCCGCGACCGCCACCGACAGCTCGTCGGGGCTTGAAGCGCAGGTAACGGTGCATTTCGCCCCTTGTGCGTGACGGGCGGCATTCGACAGGGCCTCCTGCACGAACCGGAAAACGCACAGCTTTTCGGCGTAGGACAACGCGGGCATCACGTCGCCGCTGATCGACAACTCGGGGGCGGGCGCGTCGGGAACCGACCGGTCGCTGGCGGCGCGCACGATCACGTCCTCAAGGTCCAGCGCCTCGATGTCGGGGGCCGCCAGCCCGCGGGACAGGGCGCGGATCTCGGTCAGCGCGCGTTGTATCGATTGGTGAACCTCGTGGGCGACCTTGTTGCCGGACCCGTCCTGGGGGAAGGCTGAATCCAATCGCAACGCCGCAAGCGCCAGATACTGGGCCGGGCCGTCATGCAGTTCGGCGCCCAGTTTGCGCAGAAAGCGGTCGGTTTGGGCGGTGGACCTCTCCGATGCCTCGATCACCTGCGCGCGCAGGTCGGCGTTTTGTTGCGACATTTTCAGGCTGTCGGCCAGACGGGTCTTCAACAGGTCGGACTGGGTGCGGATCGTCCGGTCGCCGACCGCCACGATCAGGTATAGGATCAGCGTGCTCAGCCCGAAGGTCGTGGCCACCACCAGCCAACTGGTGCGTCTGGCCTGCATCAGGTCGGTCTGCAACTGATCCGCGCGCTGATAGAACTCGCCGACGGCGATGATGTCGCCGGACCAGATCTCGCGGATGGGGCTGTAGACTTCCAGCAACGGAATGCCCATCGCGGCTTCGGCCTGGTTCTCGGCGCGGTCCAGTTCCTCGAACGAACCCGAGATCTGCCCCGACCAGGCGCGTTTCAGATCGTCGGTGGGGGGAAACGTGCGTCCGATGATGTCGGGGTCTGACGCATGGGCGATCAGCCCGTCATTTTTCCAGATCTTGTACGAGACGATCCGCTCTTGCATCGATTGCTGATCGAACAGCTCGGACACGGCCCGCGCTGCCGGGTCCGAAAGGTTGTCGCCGTGGGCTAGTTCCTGGCTGAGCGGCGACAGGATGCTTTCCATGTAGAGGGCTGCGGAATTGGCAGAGTTCTGTACGACCGCATCTTCGATCCGGCCCGTGACCCAGCCGCCGATTACGATAGCGCCGGTCCCCATAACCACGACGCTGGCCGCAAGATAGGCGCGGGACAGGGACCAATTTCCTGAACTGAGATCGGGCTTTGGTAGTTTCATGCTGCCCCCACTATTGCCCGGCCGATCGCCCTTTGCCACGGACCTTGGTCGGAAAAGGTCGCCCAGGATGCGGCATTGGCCGCAATGGGTGCAACGGCCAGGGGCCGCCTTAGGCGGCGCGGCGGGCCTGAAACAGGTTGATGACCGCGGGCAGCCCGGGATTACCATCGACGACGAAGCGTTCAAATTCGCTTTTAACTGCGCGCTGGATGATGCGGGCGTCGTCCTCGGACCCGTCGAAATGCGCGATGACTCGCGTGGCAGGCCCCACGCGGGTACACAGGCTGGCCGTTTCCTCGACGCTGTTCAGGCCGGGCAGGCGCAGGGTCACAGGTTCGCCGGAAACATCGCGCAGTCCGGCCTGGGTCATCAGGCGGGTGACGCGGTCGATGTCCTGAAAGGCCAGCGGGCCGGGCGCGTGGCGTCCGTATTTGGGTGGGTGGCCCAAATGCGCCGTGGCGGCCACATGCGGCACCCGAAACCATGGGTTGTCGGACAGCGGCCCCCAGGCGGCAAAGATCATCCGTCCACCCGGAACCAGTGCCCTTGCGATATTGGCAAAAGCGGCGACAGGATCGTCGAAGAACATCACCCCAAAACGCGAAATAGCCACGTCGCGGGATTCCGGCTCGAACGGTGCGACTTGGGCATCGGCCAGTTGAAACGCGGTGTTGGGCAGGCCGGCCGCGTCGGCACGCAGTGCGGCTCGGTCAAGAAACGGGCCCGAGATATCGGCACCCAGAACGTGCCCCTGGGGCCCGACTGCGCGCGCAGCCGCGACCGTGCTGGCACCTGTGCCACAGCCGATGTCCAGCACCCGCAGGCCGGACGTCAGGTCTGCGCGCTCCAGAACCAGGTCCAGAACCGGGGCCAGCATATGGTCCAGTTTGTCCTCGAAGGTCAACCACTTGGTGCCTGACGCCGAGTTTCCCCAGTATTCAGCTTGGTCTTCATTCGCCAGTTGCAAGGACGCCCTCCGCGTTTCGCTCGACTATGCCTTTCTGCGGCGACGGCGGCCAGTTTTTTCCGCATCGCCCCCGGTGTTGAAGGATGGGGCGGGCAGGCTGACGACCCTTGACAGTTCCGGAAAGGGGTCGGTCTTGTGCGGGATCGCGTTGGCGGCGACGAAATGCTCTTGGAATTTCGGCTCGATCGCGGTTTCGACCTTGGTGATCTCGCGCACCACGCGCTCGATCTCGGCCCGGGCGGCGATGTTGCACAGCGCGATGCGCGCGCCGGTACCGGCGGCGTTGCCCGCGCTCGAGACCTTGTCCAGCGGCGCGTCGGGGATCATGCCTAGAACCATCGCATGTTTGGTCGAGATATGGGCGCCGAACGCCCCGGCCAGCACCACGCGATCCACCTTGTCCACGCCCATCTCGTCCATCAGCAGCCGCGCCCCGGCATAGAGCGCGGATTTCGCCAGCTGGATCGCGCGGATGTCGCCTTGGGTCACGGTGATGCGTGGGCCACCTTCGGCGCTGGCATCATGAATCAGATAGGAATGAGTGCGGCCCTCGGGGATGCAGCGGCTGGAGCCGGTCTGTTCGGCCGAGCCGATCAGGCCGCTCTCGTCCAGCAGGCCGGCCAAGCGCATTTCGGCCACCGCCTCGATGATGCCCGACCCGCAGATGCCGGTGATGCCGGTGGTGGCGATGTCCGTCTCGAACCCGTCTTCGTCCGACCACTTGTCCGAGCCGATCACGCGGAACCGGGGTTCCTTGGTCACCGGGTCGATCTGAATGCGCTCGATCGCGCCGGGCGCGGCGCGCTGGCCCGAACTGATCTGCGCGCCCTCGAACGCCGGTCCGGTGGGCGAGGAACATGCCAGCACGCGGGTCGTGTTGCCTAGCAGGATCTCGGCATTGGTGCCGACGTCCACGATCAACACCAGGTCCTGCGACTTGCCCGGCTCTTCGCTCAGCGCTACGGCGGCGCAGTCGGCCCCCACATGGCCCGCGATGCAGGGCAGGATGTAGACCTGCGCGCGCGGGTTCATCGTGATCAGATCCATCTCGCGCGCGGGCAGCGAGACGCTTTCGGATGTGGCCAGCGCGAAGGGCGCCTGGCCCAGCTCGACTGGGTCCAGACCCAGCAGCAGGTGGTGCATGACCGGGTTGCAGACGAATACCGTTTCCACGATCAGGGCCGGGTCGATCCCGGCCTCGTCGGCGATCGAGGTGACCAGATCGTTGATCGCCTCGCGCACGGCCCGGGTCATTTCCTGATCACCGCCAGGGTTCATCATGGCATAAGAGACGCGGCTCATGAGGTCCTCGCCGAACCGGATTTGCGGGTTCATCAGGCCGGAGGAGGCCTTGACCTCGCCGGTTTCCAGATCGGTCAGATGCGCGGCGATGGTGGTCGAGCCGAGGTCGATGGCCAGCCCGTACAGCCCGTTTTCGTGCAGGCCGGGCCAGATTTCGACGATGCGCGCCACGCTGTCCTTGTGCCCCTTGTGCAAGGCAACCGTAACCTCCCACTTGCCCTTGCGCAGGGTCGGCTGCAGTTTGGACAGAAGCGACAGGTCGGCGGTGACGGCGTCGATCTGCCACTGCTCGCGCAGGGCACGCTCCAGCCGTTCCAGATCGCCGGTGGGCGAGTGCATGTCGGGTTCTTCGACCACCACGAAATAAAGGCGCGTGGCCGGGTCCATGGTGATGGCGCGCGCGGCGGCGGCCTTGCGCACCACCTGGCGGTGAACCTGGCTTTCGGGCGGGACGTCGATCACCACGTCGCCCTGAACGGTGGCCTGACATCCCAACCGCCGGCCCGGTTTCAGCCCGCGCTTGTCGTCATAGCGCTGCTCGACCGCGTTCCATTCGCTCAGCGCGTCTTCGCGGACCGTGACGCCGTGTTTGGGAAACTCGCCATAGCTGGGTGTGATCTGGCATTTCGAGCAGATCCCGCGCCCGCCGCAGACCGAATCCAGATCGACCCCTAGCTGCCGGGCCGCCGTCAGGATCGGAGTGCCAACGGGAAAATGTCCGCGTTTGCCCGAAGGGGTAAAGACGACAAGGGGATCGGTGGTCATGGATGGCCTGCCTTTTCGATATTCGCGCGTATGGCGGCAAGATATGGGTTTCGCGGCAAAGGGAAAGGCCAATCCGCGGCAGGTTTTGCGCGGCTTGCGTCGTTTTCCGCGCCATCGCGGCGGTTTGTGGGCGAACAAGTTGGGGCAGGGGCTTTTCCTTTGGTCGAAACCATGCAATAGGGTCACCGCCAAACGGGGTTTTGCATGGGGTTAGCAGATGCAGATTCGTGAGGCACTCACCTTTGATGACGTTCTTTTGGTTCCGGCGGCCTCGTCGGTGCTGCCGGCAACGGCAGACACGTCCACGCGCGTGACGCGCGCGATCACCATGAACATACCGCTGCTCAGCTCGGCCATGGACACTGTGACCGAGGCGCGCATGGCCATCGCGATGGCACAGGCCGGCGGCATCGGGGTGATCCACAAAAACTTGACGGTCGAAGAACAGGCCCGCGAGGTGCGCCGGGTCAAGCGTTTCGAATCCGGCATTGTCTACAATCCCGTCACCCTGCGCGCCAATCAGACGCTGGCCGATGCCAAGGCCTTGGTCGAGCGCTACAACTTCACCGGGTTCCCGGTGGTGGATGACGAAGGCCGCGTCGTCGGCATCGTAACCAATCGCGACATGCGCTTTGCCACCTCGGACGACCAGCCAATCCGCGCGATGATGACCTCGGACAACCTGGCCATGCTGCAAGAACCGGCCGACCGGGAAGAAGCCATCAGCCTGATGAAGGCCCGCCGGATCGAAAAGCTGCTGGTTGTGGACGCCAACGGCAAGCTGACCGGACTGCTGACGCTGAAGGATACCGAGCAAGCGGTGCTGAATCCAACGGCCTGCAAAGACGATCTGGGCCGGCTGCGCGTCGCGGCGGCCACGTCGGTTGGAGATGCCGGTTTCGAACGGTCCGAGCGGTTGGTGGATGCGGGTGTCGACATCATCGTGGTCGATACTGCGCACGGCCATTCCCAAGGGGTGCTGGACGCGGTGAAGCGGATCAAGGCCCTGTCGAACGAAGTGCAGATCATCGCAGGCAACGTCGCCACCGCAGACGCGACCAAGGCGCTGATCGACGCCGGTGCCGATGCGGTAAAGGTCGGGATCGGGCCAGGCTCGATCTGCACCACGCGCATGGTCGCCGGTGTCGGCGTGCCGCAACTGACCGCGATCATGGATTGCGCAGCGGCCGCCGGAGACGTTCCGGTCATCGCCGATGGTGGTATCAAGTTCTCGGGCGATTTCGCCAAGGCCATCGCGGCGGGGGCGTCATGCGCCATGGTGGGCTCGATGATCGCGGGCACCGACGAAAGCCCGGGCGAGGTGATCCTGTATCAGGGCCGTTCGTTCAAGTCCTATCGCGGCATGGGCAGCCTGGGCGCGATGGCGCGCGGCTCGGCTGATCGCTATTTCCAAAAGGACGCCGCGAATGACAAGCTGGTGCCCGAAGGGATCGAGGGGCAGGTGCCCTACAAAGGCTCGGCCAGCGCCGTCGTGCACCAGTTGGTTGGCGGCCTGCGTGCGGCCATGGGCTATACCGGATGTGCCACGATCGAAGAGATGCGGCGCAACTGTCAGTTCGTCAAGATCACCGGCGCGGGCCTGAAGGAAAGCCATGTGCATGACGTGCAGATCACCCGCGAAAGCCCCAACTACCGCATCATGTAAAGGCGCCAACGGGTTGCCCGAACGGATCAGCAGATGACACCAGCCGCGCGGGTTCAGGCCGCCATCGAAATCCTTGACGACATCCTATCGGGTGCGCCCGTCGAAAAGGCTTTGACCGGCTGGGCGCGGCGCAGCCGCTTCGCCGGGTCCAAGGATCGCGCGGCCATCCGCGACCACGTGTTCGATGCAGTCCGGTGCATGCGGTCCTACGCGGCGCGCGGCGGAGCGATGACCGGGCGTGGGTTGATGCTGGGTGCGCTGCGCGCCGCGGGCGAAGAGCCGGACGATTTTTTCTCTGGGGATCGGCACGCACCGGCGCCGGTGCAGGACAACGAGGTCGGACGCGCCTTTGCCACCGTGGCCGAGGAACATGATATCCCCGAATGGCTGTGGCCGATCTTCGAGCGGTCCCTCGGTGATCTGGCGCGCCCCACCGCCGTCGCCTTGCAGCGGCGGGCGCCGGTCCATCTGAGGGTGAATCTTGCCCGGGCAGATGTGGAAACCGCCGTCTCGACGCTGCTGTCCGATGGTGTCGAGGTGGTCCCGCATCCAGCCTGCGCAACCGCGCTCGAAGTCGTCTCGGGTGCGCGTCGTGTATCGAACGGCCAGGCCTATGCGCGCGGGCTAGTCGAACTTCAGGACGCGGCCAGCCAGGCGGTGGTTGCCGAGTTGGACCCAAAGCCCGGCATGCGGGTTCTGGATTTCTGTGCAGGCGGCGGCGGCAAGGCCCTGGCGATGGCTGCCCACACGGATGTAAAGGTCTTTGCCCATGACGCAAACCCGGCCCGGATGCGGGATTTGCCGGTGCGGGCGGGCAGGGCCGGGGTAAGCGTGACACCACTGGCATCACATGAGGTCGCACGACACGGGCCTTTCGACCTGGTGCTGGTGGACGCGCCTTGTTCGGGCAGCGGGTCCTGGCGCCGCGCGCCCGCCGGCAAATGGGCCTTGACACCGGACCGGCTGACCGAGCTGTCCAGCATTCAGGACAGTATTCTTAACCAGGTGGCGCCGTTGGTCACCGGACAGGGTGTGCTGGCCTATGCCACCTGTTCGCTGCTGGATGTCGAGAATGACCGGCGCGTCGACCGGTTTCTGGCGGAACACCCAGACTGGACGTGCGGGTTCCGAAAATTGTGGCAGGTTGCACACGGAACCGATGGGTTCTTCACTGCTCACTTGACGAGATAGCCAAGGGCTGAAAACAACTCAAGGTAGAAGTTAGCGCCGAGGCTTGCGTTAACTTTATATTTACCATCCGTGTGCCCGACTGCACACGGGGCGAATTGAAACAGGCTATTTTATGACTCAGACGGTTGGGGCGGTACCCAGGCTGAACGACAGATCATTGCCCAGTTGGTCGCGGATGCTGTCTTTGCTGGGGGCGGCCGTGGGCGTATGCATGCTGCCGATGCTGTCGACAATCCCTGATGAATGGACGCCCGGCATTCTGGCGGTCGGCGGGTCCTTTCTGGCGGTATTTTTCTTCGTGTCGCTTCGTGGCTTGCTTGAGGAACGCGCGAACAGCAAGGTCAGGGCGATACTGGCTGCCTTTCTGGAAAAGGAACCCGCGCCTGGCTTTATCTCCGATTCCGACGGGACCATTGTCATCGCCAATTCAGCGGCCCGAAGCCGGTTCAACGCCGGTCCTGGCGTCCGGCTGGATCGGTGTCTGCGGTCCGTCTTCGCCAACCCGTCGCCCATTTTGCTGCGCATGCATTCTCGGGCCGTGGCCCATGGCCGGGCGGCCGAAGACATCGTGAGCAAGGGCGCCAGCATTCCGGTCCTGACCGTCGATCTCGGCAACGGCCTGTTCTTGTGGCGAATCAAGGCATCGGGACGCCAGCTGTGGTCGCATGTGTCGGTTCCGGTGGTCACTTTGGGGCACAAGGACAGTGTGCTTGCGGCAAATCCGCATGCGCAAGAACTGCTGAGCCGGGCCCCCGATGCGCTGCAACAGATCCTTTCAGCCAGGACTTCGAAGGTCGCTGGCATGGTTCGCATCGAAGGAAACGATGCAGTGCGCCGCATCTGTGTCACCGAACTGAAGAGGACGAACTCGGGCCGAGACCTTGCGTTGATCGAGATCGACGACACCAAACCGACCCAATGGGCGCCGGCGGTGGACGACTTGCCTGTGCCGCTGTTGCGGTTGTCGCTGACCGGAGATGTCATCGAGGCCAATCACCTTGCTGCTAAACTGTTGGGTGACTTTCCTGTCGGCCAGACCAACATCGGTGAGATCATGCAGGGATTGAACCGCCCGGTATCCGCATTGTTAACGGATGTGGCTCAGCGCGAGGCCCCCCCATGTTCCGAGTTTCTGCGGCTGAGTCGGAAGGACAAGGACATCTATGTTCAGGTCACCCTGTCCCGGGTCGTTAATGATGGTGAGGTCGGTCTGCTGGCCGTACTGCATGATGCGACGGAATTGAAGACGTTGGAAGCACAGTTCGTTCAGGGCCAGAAGATGCAGGCCGTCGGGCAGTTGGCCGGCGGCGTCGCGCATGACTTCAACAACCTGCTGACCGCGATTTCAGGTCACTGCGATCTGCTGCTGCTGCGGCACGAGGCGAGTGATCCTGACTATGCGGACCTGGTGCAAATCAACCAGAACGCCAACCGCGCGGCCGCCCTTGTGGGGCAGTTGCTGGCGTTTTCCCGCAAACAGACGTTGCGGCCCGAAGTCCTGGACCTGCGCGACACCATTTCCGACCTGATCCACCTTCTGAACCGACTGGTGGGCGAGAAGATCCGGCTGGTCCTCAGCCACGACCCGGTGTTGAAGCCCGTGCGGGCGGACAAGCGTCAGTTGGAACAGGTGTTGATGAACCTCGTAGTCAACGCGCGTGACGCTATGCCAGAGGGGGGCGATATCCGCATCGAGACCGAAGTCGTCGTGTTGACCGAAGAATTCAGACGTGACCGGGCAACCGTCGCGCCCGGCGAATATGTTTCGGTCAAGGTCATCGACAGCGGAATCGGTATACCGGGGGACAAGCTGGACAAGGTGTTCGAGCCGTTCTTCACCACGAAGCGCACCGGCGAAGGCACCGGGCTGGGGTTGTCAACGGTTTACGGGATCGTCAAGCAGACCGGCGGGTTCATCTTCGTGGACAGCGTCGAAGGCCGCGGCTCTGAATTCAACGTACTGCTGCCGGTGTGCAGTACGGCCGAAACCGAAAAGCCGCCGGAACACAAGGCCGAGGAACAGGGCGCCAACCATACCGGCGAGGGCGTGGTTCTGCTGGTCGAAGACGAGGCGCCGGTCAGGGCCTTTGCGACCCGCGCCTTGCGTCTGAAGGGCTATACTGTGCTCGAAGCCGGTTCCGCCGAGGAAGCGCTGAAACTCCTTGAAGACCCGGATCTGCATGTCGATGTCTTTGTGACCGATGTGGTCATGCCGGGTATGGACGGCCCGACCTGGGTCTCCAAGGCGCGCATCGACAGGCCGGACGTGCGGGTGGTGTTCATGTCGGGATACACCGAGGGCGCCTTTGGCGAGTCCGGTCCGGAAATGCCCAACGCAAGTTTCCTGCCCAAGCCGTTTTCGCTGACGCAACTGGCCGAATCGGTGCAGCAGCATCTGAGCTGAGTCATCTGGCCCGACCGTACAGGTCGAACTCGGCCGCGTGGATCTTGCGAAACCGTCGCTCGGTCTCCGGCGCGATGTCCATCTGGCGTTTTGGCGACACGTTTTCCTGGGTCAGGTTGATTTCGGTTTTCAAACGGTCCTGCAGGAATTCGAGGATTGCTTGCTGGTTGTCATAGCGAAAAATATGGGTCGCACCGCGGCCATTGCTGCGCGTTCTGAAAAATTCGGATTGGCTGCCCACGTCGGCAAAGGCTGGGCGCGGTGTGCGCAAGTAGCCTTGAACGAAGGCGTCGAAGCTGAGGTCATGTGTCGCCTTTTCGTGACCCTGCAATTCAGGCCGCGATCGGTACCTGTACCAACTGCCCAGCCAATCCAGAGGCTCGCGGACAACGGCCATGACCTCGATTTCGGTATCGTACATCTTCAAGAAAATGTTCTGAAAGAACCGGTCGAACCGGCGCACCGGCGCGTGTTTAAGATCGGGAGGGCCGGACACCACGATATCGGCCCGATCACGCAGCGATTTGAAATACGCGGTGCTGCCGGTCTTGGGGACGGACAGCAAAGCCAGTCGTTCTTTGAAGAATATCAGCATGAAACTACTGCCCGACGCTAAACCTGTTTATGGGACAATGTTTGGCCGGGCTTGTCCGCAAGGTCAATGATGCGGCCGGATTCGCAGCGCGAATTGCTGAAAAAAGCGCTATTTTTCAGCGATTTGCGCGATCATGCCGCGACCCAAGCCTCAAGTAAACGTCTCGTTAACATCTTTTGTTGAAAGTAAATCCTGAAAGTTTTGGTTGAAATGTTCACTTTTTGATCTCATAAGGAACAAGAGGCGAACAAAGCAGCGATTGCCGCCCGGTTTCGGGTGTGACAAAAGGGAAGGCGACAGGACAATGGCGGATCTTCTGACGATGAGCGACAAGAAAAACGCGGACAAGCAAAAGGCGCTCGACAGCGCGCTGGCCCAGATCGAGCGGCAGTTCGGCAAGGGGTCGATCATGAAACTGGGCGACGGCGCCCGACAGGAGATCGAGGCCAGTTCGACCGGCTCTCTGGGGTTGGACATCGCCCTGGGCATCGGCGGCTTGCCGATGGGTCGGATCGTCGAAATTTACGGCCCGGAAAGCTCGGGCAAGACGACCCTTACCCTGCACTGCATCGCAGAACAGCAGAAACGCGGTGGTGTGTGTGCATTCGTCGATGCGGAACATGCGCTGGACCCGCAATACGCCCGCAAGCTGGGGGTGGATCTGGACGAGCTTCTGATCTCGCAGCCCGATACGGGTGAACAGGCGCTGGAAATCACCGATACGCTGGTGCGGTCCGGGGCGGTTAACATGGTCGTTGTGGACTCGGTGGCCGCGCTGACGCCGAAATCCGAGTTGGAAGGCGACATGGGCGATAGCAATGTGGGCGTGCAGGCCCGGTTGATGAGCCAGGCAATGCGCAAGCTGACCGGCTCGATCGCCCGCAGCAACTGCATGGTGATCTTCATCAACCAGATCCGCATGAAGATCGGCGTCATGTTCGGCAGCCCGGAAACGACGACCGGCGGCAACGCCCTGAAATTCTACAGCTCAGTCCGCCTGGATATCCGCCGCATCGGCGCGATCAAGGACCGCGACGAGGTGGTCGGCAATCAGACCCGCGTGAAAGTGGTCAAGAACAAGGTGGCGCCGCCGTTCAAGCAGGTGGAATTCGACATCATGTATGGCGAAGGCATCAGCAAGATGGGCGAATTGCTGGACCTGGGCGTCAAGGCCGGCGTGGTCGAGAAATCGGGTTCGTGGTTCAGCTATGGCGACGAACGGATCGGGCAGGGGCGGGAAAACGCCAAGCAGTATTTGCGCGAGAACAGTCGGATCGCGCTGGAGATCGAAGACAAGATCCGTGCCGCGCACGGGCTGGAGTTCGACATGCCGCCCGGGGCGGACGAGGACGACATCCTCGAAGCGTGATCGACCGGGTCAAAGACAGGCAGGGTGGTCCTTTGGGCCGCCCTGTTTCGTTTGCGGTGCAGCAATCCTGTGGACTATCGGCGGGCGGGGGGCTAAACCGTCGCGACAGATCATGACTGCGCGCTGAGAGAGCCCAATGCCCACGCTGAACGATATCCGCTCAACCTTTCTGAACTACTTTGCCAAACAAGGGCACGAGGTGGTTGCGTCGAGCCCGCTGGTGCCGCGCAACGACCCGACCCTGATGTTCGTCAACTCGGGCATGGTGCAGTTCAAGAACCTGTTCACCGGCCTCGAGACCCGCGACTACAAACGCGCTACCACCGCGCAGAAATGCGTGCGTGCCGGCGGCAAGCACAACGATCTGGACAATGTCGGTTACACGGCCCGCCACCATACTTTCTTCGAGATGCTGGGCAACTTCTCGTTTGGGGATTACTTCAAGGAAGCGGCGATTCCCTTCGCCTGGGAGTTGATCACCAAGGAGTTCGGGATCGACAAGAACCGGCTGCTGACGACGGTCTATCATACCGACGACGAAGCGTTCGAAATCTGGAAAAAGGTCGGCGTTCCCGAGGACAGGATCATCCGCATCGCCACCAGCGACAATTTCTGGCAGATGGGCCCCACCGGCCCCTGCGGCCCCTGCACAGAGATCTTCTATGATCACGGCGATCACATCTGGGGCGGTCCTCCGGGGTCGGCCGAGGAGGACGGCGATCGATTCATCGAGATCTGGAACATCGTCTTCATGCAGAACGAGCAGTTCGAGGACGGCTCGATGCGTGAACTGGACATGCAGTCGATCGATACCGGCATGGGTTTGGAACGGATCGGTGCGCTGCTGCAGGGCAGCCACGACAACTATGATACGGATCTGTTCAAAACTCTGATCGAGGCGTCGGCGGATGTGACCAATGTCGACCCCTACGGCGATCAGAACGTGCATCACCGGGTGATCGCCGACCACCTGCGGTCGACCTCGTTCCTGATTGCGGATGGTGTGATGCCGTCGAATGACGGGCGTGGCTATGTGCTGCGCCGGATCATGCGCCGGGCCATGCGTCACGCGCATCTGCTAGGCGCCAAGGATCCGGTCATGCACCGGTTGGTGCCCACGCTGGTGCAACTGATGGGCGCGCAATATTCAGAGCTGGGCCGGGCGCAGGCGCTGATCGAGGAAACGCTGCTGTTGGAGGAAACCCGGTTCAAGCAGACGCTGGACCGCGGCCTCAAACTGCTGGATGACGAAGTGGCGGGCCTGCCCGACGATGCGCCCTTGCCCGGCGAGGCTGCGTTCAAACTGTATGACACCTACGGATTCCCGCTGGATTTGACGCAGGACGCCCTGCGTGAGAAGGGCCGGACCGTGGACACCGAAGGGTTCGATGCTGCGATGGCCGAACAGAAGGCCAAGGCTCGGGCCGCCTGGGCGGGATCGGGGGAAGCCGCCGATCAGGCCGTGTGGTTCGACGTTCTGGACGCCGCCGGTGCGACCGATTTCCTGGGCTACGAGACCGAGAAAGCCGAGGGCCAGGTCTTGGCCGTTATCCGCGACGGGGCGCTGGTGGAGAAGCTGGAGCCGGGTGAAAGCGGTTGGATCGTCACGAACCAGACGCCGTTCTATGGCGAAGCCGGTGGTCAGGTCGGCGATACCGGCGTCATTCGGCGCCTGGAGGACCGCGACGAGGTTGCTCTGGTCGAAGACACCAAGAAGTTCGCCGACGGCAAGGTGATCGCGCACAAGGTTACAATCGAGAGTGGCCCATTTGCCAAGGGCGAGGCGGTGGAACTTGAGGTCGACCATGCCCGTCGCAGCGCGATCCGGGCCAACCACTCGGCCACGCACCTGCTGCACGAGGCCCTGCGCGAAACGCTGGGGGCGCATGTGGCGCAGCGCGGTTCTCTGAACGCCGCAGACCGTCTGCGTTTCGATTTCAGCCACACGAAGGCGATGACGCCAGAGGAAATCGAAACGGTCGAGCGTGAGGTCAACGCCTTCATCCGTCAGAACTCGCCCGTGGAAACCCGGATCATGACGCCGGACGATGCCCGTAAGCTGGGCGCGCAGGCGCTGTTCGGCGAGAAATACGGCGACGAGGTGCGCGTGGTTTCGATGGGCAAGGCGCCCACGGGCAAAGGTCATGACGGCGAGACCTGGTCGATCGAACTGTGCGGCGGCACCCATGTGCGCCACACGGGTGACATCGGCACCTTTGTCATCCTGGGCGACAGCGCCAGCAGCGCCGGCGTGCGCCGGATCGAGGCTTTGACGGGGGATGCCGCCCTCGAATACCTCTCGACCCAGGATCGCCGTCTTGTGCAGGTCGCGTCCGAACTCAAGGCGCAGCCCGAGGATGTGGTGAGTCGGGTCAAGGCCCTGCTGGACGAACGCAAGGCCCTGCAGAACGAGGTTGCACAGCTGCGCCGCGAACTGGCCATGGCCGGAGGCGCGGGGCAGGCGAACGGTGCCGTGGCCAAGGACGTCAACGGCATCAAGTTCCTGGCCCAGGCCCTGAGCGGGGTCTCGGGCAAGGACCTGCCGGCCTTGATCGACGAACATAAAAGTCGACTCGGCTCGGGCGCGGTTCTGTTGATTGCCGACAGCGGTGGAAAAGCCGCGGTTGCGGCCGGCGTGACCAACGACCTGACGCAGAAGATCTCGGCGGTCGATCTGGTTCGGGCGGCCGTGCAGGAACTGGGCGGCAAGGGCGGCGGTGGACGCCCCGACATGGCTCAGGGCGGCGGACGCGATCCGTCGAATGCAGCCGCGGCCATCAAGGCGGCGGAACTGGTATTGGGAGGTTAGAATGCCAGCACTCTGGATTGCTCATGTCACGGTAACCGATGCCGAAGCATATGGAAAATATGCCGAACTGGCAGGCCCTGCGATTGCCAAGCATGGCGGGCATTTCATCGCCCGGGCAGGGCGGTACGTTCAGCTTGAGGGCAAGGAACGGCCGCGCAATGTCGTGGCCAAGTTCCCGTCTGTCGAAGACGCGGTGGCCTGCTACAACTCGCCGGAATACCAGCAGGCGCTGGATCATGCGCGCGGGGCAAGTGAACGCGAGTTGATCGTGGTCGAAACGACCGAATGACCCGGTGGCCCGAGGCACGGGCCGCCCTTTTCAAACGTCCAGACAACGCAAACCTTGTGTCTTGCGACGCTAACTGACTTGGTTTGTGGGGCTGAGTAGGATTTTGCGCCACCCGCAAATGCCGGCGTTTCGCGCCTAGCGATAAACGGCCTGCCGGCCTCTTGATGCCCATTTCTGCCATCATCTTGATCCCAAATTGCCTGATTGACAGACGGATTTTCGCCGTTTTTCGACCCGAATTTGGCGGAAGGTTGCCGTGTTTGGGTATTTGCATGACACTTAGTTGATTGCAGACACCTAGATTTTCATCCGGTGACCAGTGTGCTGTCAGGATCCGGAGGTTGAGATGAAGAAGGCGACCCAATCTTCTGCACTGAAATTGCGATCCGGACCTGTAGTGGCGGCTGGTCGGTGTCGCGCATTGGGTATTTTGGCGGCTGTTGCCATGGCGGCGTTCAGTTCCACAGCCTTGGCTGACAGCGCTTTCATTACCGGGGCGACCCCTGCTCAGCCGCCATCGGGCGCGTCTCAACTCTGCCAACGATACAGTTGGGCATGCTCGGAAGGATCCAGCCGAACGATTGATGGTCACCGAGAGTTATTGGTCGTGAAGCAGATCAATCGCCACGTGAACGCCTCGACCAGGGAGGTTTCTGACCAGTCACAATACCGGCTGCAGGAAAAATGGGCGCTGCCGACAAAGTTGGGTGGGGACTGCGAAGACTTCGTTCTGCTGAAAAAGAGAAACCTGATCGAAGCTGGCGTTGATCCCAAGCGGCTTCTTATCGCGACCGTACTGGACACGAGACGCCGGGGCCATGCGGTTTTGGTCTATCGGTCGCCGCGCGGCGATATGATTCTGGACAATCAAACCAACCAGATCAAGCCGTGGGCATCGACCAGGTACCTATTCCTGCGCATGCAAGATCCCAATCAACCCCATCGTTGGGTCGGGGTTTTTCGGCGCAGCTGAATTTGCGTCTGGCGCGAATCGATTGACGAAATGGTTGAATGCAGGGCCTCAAATTGAAGCCCTGCATCCGAGTTCAAGCCCCGTCAGCTCTCGTCGTTATTAGCATTGTGGCCTTGGCCTGGGCTGCTTCCCTCGGGCCCATTGCCACCACCATTGTTGCCCGTGCTTCCCTTGCGACCATCGCCGGACTTGTTTCCACTATTTTTTCCATTTCCACCCTTGTCGCCCTTTGTACCTTTTCCGCTTTTCTTGCCTTTTCCGTCGCGATCAGGCTTGTCGTCGTCGGCGTCCGGGGGCCCTGAACAGGTGCAACCTCCACCGTCACCGTCGGTATTGTCCCCACCGTCACCGTCGGTATTGTCCCCACCGTCACCGTCGGTATTGTCCCCACCGTCACCGTCGGTATTGCCCCCATCTTCACCGCCGGTATTGCCCCCATCGTCACCGCCGGTATTGCTCCCACCGTCGCCGCCGGTATTGCTCCCACCGTCGCCGTCGGTATTGCCCCCATCGCCGCCGCCGGTATTGCCCCCATCTTCACCGCCGGTGATGCCACCATTGCCATTGGTCGTGCTTGCCCCCTGCGCGCCAGAGCTGCCAGTTTCAGGTTCGGACGGTCCGTCGCCACTTTTCTGTTGTTGAAAGCCGATCGAGGCTGTCGGTATATCGGTTAAGAGCACGGCAAGTTGCGGACATTCGGCTCCTAGCCTCGTCAGAATTTGTTCAAAGTCCGCGCGGCGCTGGATGTATCTCAGCATACTTCTTGTGACTTGATCGCATTCACACAGTACTTGAGCGGACGCCCCTGATTGACGAGCTGTTTTCACGGTACACGCCGCGCTTGCCTCAGTTCCGGCCGAAATCCCGGACGTGAAAAAAAGTGAAAAAACAATGAAAACGCGGGAAAATACTACCATGACCAAGCTCCTCGGCACTGGTTACTCAAAAAAACACGCCAACTGCGATGCCACGGCTTGGCAGAGCATACAGAATCGGCGCCACATTCACGCCATGATTACACCCCCGATGCGCCACAATCGCAAGGTTCTGGCCAGGCTGACGGGAGAGTATTCAGACCGTGTTCCCGAAAAAGTACAGTTGAAACAAATGGCCGCTGGGGAAAGCGTGTCTTTTTCGTTTTTCCCAACGAAATCAGAGCGGAAACAATGACGTCAAGCTGACGTCATTGCTTCCGAGTAAGGTCGGTTTGCCGTTCGGATCAGGCGGATTTGGCCATCCGCTTCCGTTCGTGGGGGTCGAGGAATCGTTTGCGAAGGCGGATCGCGTTCGGGGTCACTTCGACCAGTTCATCGTCATCGATATAAGCGATGGCCTCCTCCAGCGAGAACTGGACATGCGGGGTCAGCCGAACCGCGTCGTCCGATCCGCTGGCGCGCACGTTGGTCAGCTTTTTGCCCTTGAGCGGGTTCACTTCGAGGTCGTTGTCCCGCGAATGCTCACCGATGATCATGCCTTGATACACATCAGCCTGCGGGCCGATGAACATGCGGCCGCGCTCCTCGAGGTTCCACAGCGCATAGGCGACGGCTTGGCCATTCTCCATCGAGATCAGAACGCCGGCCCGGCGGCCGGGGATCGGGCCCTTGTGCGGCGCCCAGCCGTGGAACACGCGGTTCAAAACACCGGTGCCGCGGGTGTCGGTCAGAAACTCGCCGTGATAGCCGATCAGCCCACGCGACGGGACATGCGCGATGATGCGGGTCTTGCCGGCACCGGCGGGGCGCATCTCGACCAGTTCGCCCTTGCGCGCGCCGGTGATCTTTTCGATCACGGCGCCCGAGTATTCGTCATCCACGTCGATGGTGACTTCCTCGATCGGCTCCAGCCGCTGGCCATTTTCCTCGCGGAACAGAACCTGCGGGCGCGATATGCTGAGTTCAAACCCTTCACGGCGCATGTTCTCGATAAGAACGCCCATCTGCAATTCGCCACGGCCCGCGACCTCGAAGGCTTCGCCGCCCGGAGTGTCGGTAACGCGGATGGCCACGTTGGATTCGGCCTCTTTCATCAGGCGGTCGCGGATGACGCGCGACTGGACCTTCTTGCCGTCACGCCCCGCCAGCGGCGAGTCGTTGATGCCGAAGGTGACGGTGATGGTTGGCGGATCGATCGGCTGGGCGGGCAGGGCCTCGGTCACCTGCGGGGCCACCAGCGAATCCGCGACGGTGGCCTTGCTCATGCCCGCGATGGTCACGATGTCGCCCGCTTCGGCCACGTCGATCGGTTGCTGGCTGAGACCGCGGAAGGCCAGGATCTTGGTGGCGCGAAAATTCTCGATCAAGGTGCCGTCGCGGCTGAGCGCTTTGAGCGCATCGCCCGCCTTGAGCGTGCCGCTTTCGACGCGGCCGGTCAGGATGCGGCCGATGAACGGGTCGCTGCCCAAGGTCGTTGCCAGCATGCGGAAGGGTTCATCCTTGCGCGCGATCTGCTTGGGGGCGGGAACGTGATCGACGATCAGGTCGAACAGCGCCGACAGATCCTTGCGCGGTCCGTCCAGTTCCATGTCGGCCCAGCCCGACCGCCCCGAGGCGTACATGGCCGGGAAATCCAGCTGGTCATCGTCGGCGCCGAGGTTGGCGAACAGGTCAAAGCATTCGTCCAGCGCGCGGTCGGGCTCGGCATCGGGCTTGTCGACCTTGTTCAGCACCACGATCGGGCGCAGGCCCAGCGCCAGCGCCTTCGAGGTCACGAACTTGGTTTGGGGCATCGGGCCTTCGGCGGCATCGACCAGCAGCACGACGCCATCGACCATGCTGAGAATGCGTTCGACCTCGCCGCCGAAATCGGCGTGGCCGGGGGTGTCGACGATGTTGATGCGCGTGCCCTTCCATTCGACGCTGGTGGCCTTGGCTAGAATGGTGATGCCGCGTTCGCGTTCAAGATCATTGCTGTCCATGGCGCGTTCGGCCACGGCCTGGTTCTCGCGGAACGCGCCGGATTGTTTGAGAAGTTCGTCCACCAGGGTCGTTTTGCCGTGGTCCACGTGGGCGATGATTGCGATGTTGCGCAGGTCCATGAAGTCAGCCTTTGAACGGGAAGTTGCCGCGCGCATAACGCGGGACGCCACAAGTTACCAGCCCTAACGCGAGATCAATGCACCGCCGTGTGCGAAAACAGATGAATGACGAGGATTCCGCCCAGAATCATCGCCAGCCCCAGCACCGCAGGCCAATCCAGCCGCTGTCCGAAAACGAGGAATCCGATCAGGGCGATTAACGTGATGCCCAGCCCGGACCAGATGGCATAAACGATGCCAACGGGCATCACCTTCAAGGTCAAAGCCATCAGGTAGAAGGCGACACCATAGCCGACCACGACCAGAACCGAAGGCCAAAACCGCGTGAATTGCTGGCTGGCCTGTAGGGCCGTGGTTCCGATGGTTTCAGCGACGACGGCCAGCAGAAGGATCAGATAGGCTTTGGGCATTAGGCGGCACCTTGTTTCGAAGTTTGCGAAGGTTGACCACAACCGGAACGGATCTGGCAAGGGCCGGGACGTGGGTTGACGCAGAGGTCAGGTAATCCAGACTATGACAAACGGTGAGTTGATGTATCGTAGTGATAGTTATTGGTGTTTTTGTTACGAGTTTTTCAGATGACGACTTTTGTCAAGTTCGTCCTTTGTGCTTCGGCACTCATTGCGGCAACTGGGTGGCTTGCTGACGGGGGGTCCGTCGAAACCGACGCAGCCTATTTGGCTGAGAGGTCAAGCAAAACTGAGATTTGATCGCGATGCGACCATGAAAAAGGAGCCCGAGGGCTCCTTTTTTTGCGGCTTATTTCTTTTCGATGGCCTTCAATTTGGCGCGATGTTCCGACAGCTTGCGGATGACGAACTGACGGGCCTTGCGCTCGGCCAGGCGCACGCGGATCTCGGTCAGGAAGGCCTCTTCCAGCGATTGCGAGGCCGCGCCCAGCACTTCGCCAACCTCGACATAGAAACGGTCGTGGCCTGTCTCGTCCATGACCTTCATGGTGTCCTCGGCCAGTTTGGCGGCCAAGGTGGTGATGGTATCCGACATCAGCGCGTGTTCTCGGTCAGGCGACGTTTCACATAGTCGGTGACGTTGGTGATCAACGTATCCATGTGTTCGCCCTGGAAGAAATGGTCGGCGCCTTCCACCTCGGTATGGGTGATGGTGATGCCTTTCTGCTCGTGTAGCTTGTTGACCAGCGCGGTGGTATCCGCAGGCGGCGCCACACGATCAGCGGTGCCGTTGATAATCAGGCCCGACGAGGGACAGGGCGCGAGGAAAGAAAAATCATACATGTTGGCCGGCGGTGAGACGCTGATGAAGCCGGTGATCTCGGGCCGGCGCATCAGCAGTTGCATGCCGATCCAGGCCCCAAAGGAAAAGCCTGCGACCCAGCAGTGTTTCGAGTTGTTGTTCATCGACTGCAGATAGTCCAGCGCCGCCGCGGCATCGCTGAGCTCGCCCACGCCCTGATCATATTCGCCCTGGCTGCGGCCGACGCCCCGGAAATTGAAGCGCAGGACCGTGAAGCCCATGTTGTAAAACGCGTAATGCAGGTTGTAGACGACCTTGTTGTTCATGGTCCCGCCGAACTGGGGATGCGGGTGCAGCACGATGGCGATCGGTGCGTCTTTTTCCTTCTGCGGGTGGTAGCGGCCTTCCAGGCGGCCTTCAGGTCCGGGAAAAATCACCTCGGGCATGTGTGCGGTTGTCCTGTCTTTTTCTCGCGGGCGCCGCGATATACTTGACGGTTATCGTCAGGCACCTTAGAACGGTTCTAATTGAGTATCGCAGCGTGAACACGCTGTCCGACGGAGATACGCATTGACTGCGGCGACGTCAATGTTTTCACGCGGTTCACGCCGGAAGGATCGAGGAAATGAAGCTGTCTACCAAAGGTCGTTATGCGATGGTTGCGCTGGCCGACATCGCGCTTCAGCCCGCCGACACCCTGGTGACGCTGGGTGAGATTTCCGAGCGTCAGGACATCTCGCTTCCTTATCTGGAACAGTTGTTCGTCAAACTGCGCCGCGCCGATCTGGTCGCATCGGTGCGCGGGCCGGGCGGCGGCTATCGTCTGGCGCGGCCAGCATCTGAAATTCGCGTAGTCGAGATTCTGTCGGCCGTCGATGAGACCGTGGACGCCATGCACAAGGGCGCTGGGGCGTCTGGGGCGTCTTCCGGCAGCCGGGCGCAGTCGTTGACCAACCGCCTTTGGGAAAGCCTGAGCGCCCATGTCTACGTTTTTCTGCACCAGACCCGGCTGTCGGATGTCATCGAGAACGAACTGGCGCCTTGTCCGGCCGTGCCTAGCCTGTTTTCTGTCGTGGATGATTGATCGGATGAGACAGGCGATGCAACCTGAACGCCTGCCGGAAAAGGTGACTCCATGAAACGTGTTTACCTAGATCACAATGCCACGACCCCGCTGCGCCCCGAGTCGCGCGACGCGATGATCGCGGCGATGGAGGTCTGCGGGAACCCGTCCTCGGTCCATGCCGAGGGGCGTGCGGCCAAGGCGATCATCGAAAAGGCGCGTGCGCAGGTGGCGGCGGCCATTGGGGCTGATGGGGCCGATATCGTGTTCACATCTGGGTCGACCGAGGGGGCGGCGCTGGCCTTGGAAGGCCGCGACCTGCACGGCGCGGCGATCGAACATGATGCCGTAAGGGCCTGGATCGTAGAAGATTTGCCGGTGTCGAGTAAAGGCGCCGTCAACGTGGCCGACCCGGCCCGTTCCACCTTGCAACTCGCGAATTCCGAAACCGGTATCATTCAGGCCTTGCCCAAGGGTCTGGCCGTCACCGATGCAACGCAGGCGTTTGGGAAACTGCCCATCGCCTTCAACTGGCTGGATGTGCAGATGGCGTTGGTCTCGGCGCACAAACTGGGCGGGCCAAAGGGCGTTGGTGCCGTGGTCATGAAACGCGGCACCGATTTGGAGGCCCGGATCAAGGGCGGTGGCCAGGAAATGGGGCGCCGGTCGGGGACGGAAAATGTCCTTGGAATCGCGGGGTTCGGCGCTGCGGCTGAAGCGGCGGCGCGGGATCTGGCAAACGGAGTTTGGGAAAAGGTTGCAGAACTTAGAAATATTCTAGAAAAGGCTCTTGAGGCTGGTTCTAAATCTACTATTTTTGTCGGGAAAGATCAGGATCGGTTGCCCAACACCCTGTGCTTTGCGACGCCCGGCTGGAAGGGCGAAACGCAGGTGATGCAGATGGATCTGTCGGGCTTTGCGATCAGCGCCGGGTCGGCCTGCTCCAGCGGTAAGGTAAGGGCAAGCGCGGTACTGACTGCGATGGGATATGACGAGGCCACGGCGGCCAGCGCGGTACGCGTTTCGCTGGGCCCCGAGACGAGTGAAGAAGACGTGCTGCGTTTCGCCGAAACGTGGCTGGAAAAAGAGAAAAAGCATCGCGCGCGGGCCGCGTGATCTGACGGAGGGTGGAACATGGCCGCTTTGGACCAGACCCAAGTAAAAGAAGGTGTCGATCAGGAAACCGTTGACGCGGTGCGCGAGGTCGGAACCTATAAATATGGGTGGGATACGGATATCGAGATGGAGTATGCGCCCAAGGGCGTGAACCCCGATATCGTCAAACTGATCTCGGAAAAGAACGAAGAGCCCGAGTGGATGACCGAATGGCGTCTGAAGGCCTTCGAGCGCTGGACCCAGATGGAAGAGCCCAAATGGGCCATGGTCCACTATCCTGAAATAGACTTCCAGGACCAGTATTACTATGCGCGGCCCAAATCGATGGAGACCAAGCCCAAGTCGCTGGACGAGGTCGATCCCAAACTGTTGGCCACTTACGAAAAGCTAGGTATCCCTTTGAAAGAGCAGATGATTCTGGCAGGCGTCGAAGGAGCCGAAGATGCCCCGGCCGAGGGCCGCAAGGTCGCCGTGGATGCGGTGTTCGACTCGGTTTCGGTTGGCACGACGTTCCAGGCCGAGCTTAAGAAGGCCGGCGTCATTTTCTGCTCGATCTCTGAGGCGATCAAAGAACACCCCGAACTGGTAAAAAAATACCTGGGCTCGGTGGTTCCGGTGTCGGACAATTTCTACGCCACGCTGAACTCGGCCGTGTTCTCGGATGGGTCGTTCGTCTATGTGCCGCCCGGCGTGCGCTGCCCGATGGAGCTGAGCACCTATTTCCGCATCAACGCCGAAAACACCGGCCAGTTCGAGCGGACGCTAATCATCGCCGACAAGGGCTCGTACGTGTCCTATCTGGAAGGCTGCACCGCGCCGCAGCGTGATACCGCGCAGCTGCACGCCGCGGTGGTCGAGATCATCGTAGAAGAAGACGCCGAGGTGAAATATTCGACGGTCCAGAACTGGTTCCCGGGCGATGAGAACGGCAAAGGTGGCATCTACAACTTCGTGACCAAGCGCGCCGATTGTCGGGGCGACCGGTCCAAGGTGATGTGGACCCAGGTCGAGACCGGCAGTGCCGTGACCTGGAAATACCCGTCCTGCATCCTGCGGGGTGATGACAGCCAGGGCGAGTTCTACTCGATCGCCATCACCAACAACTACCAGCAGGCCGATACCGGCACCAAGATGATCCATCTGGGCAAGAACACCAAGTCGCGCATCGTGTCCAAGGGCATCAGCGCGGGCAAGGCCCAGAACACCTATCGCGGGCTGGTGTCGATGCACCCCAAGGCCAAGAACAGCCGGAACTATACGCAGTGCGACAGCCTGCTGATCGGCGATAAATGCGGGGCGCACACCGTTCCGTATATCGAGGTCAAGAACAACAGCAGCCGGGTCGAGCACGAGGCCACCACCTCGAAGGTCGATGAGGATCAGCTGTTCTATTGCCGTCAGCGCGGCATGGACGAGGAAGAGGCCGTGGCGCTGGTGGTCAACGGGTTCTGCAAGGATGTGCTGCAGGCGCTGCCGATGGAGTTTGCCATGGAGGCCCAGCAGCTTGTCGCGATCTCGCTGGAAGGCTCGGTCGGCTGATGGCCCGCTCGCCGCGCAACCGCAGGGGTGATGTCCTGACCGCAGCGTTTTATGCGCTGCCGGTTCTGGGCGGCTTGCTGGGCGCGACCTATGTCAACGTCAACTACACCGATTTCATCAACCCGGTCTGGGCGATCGGCGGCGGGGCGGTCCTGGGATGGATCGCGGCGCGGTTGCTGCGCAGAGTGCCGGGATAGGAACAGATTGGGGCCGGCGCGTCCCTACGATACGCAAAAGGACAAAAAATGCTGGAAATCAAGAACCTGCACGTCAAGCTTGAGGAAGAGGAAAAACAGATCCTCAAGGGCGTGGATCTGACGGTCGAGGCCGGTAAGGTACATGCAATTATGGGGCCGAATGGCTCAGGCAAGTCGACGCTCAGCTATGTGCTGTCGGGCCGTGACGGGTACGAGGTGACCGAGGGTGCGGCCACGCTGGATGGCGCAGACCTGCTGGAGATGGAGCCGGAAGAGCGCGCCGCGGCGGGTCTGTTCCTGGCGTTCCAGTACCCGGTCGAGATCCCGGGCGTGGGCAACATGACCTTCCTGCGCACCGCCGTGAACGCCCAGCGCAAGGCGCGCGGCGAGGAAGAGCTCTCTGCTGCGGAATTCCTCAAGTTGGTGCGCGAAAAGGCCAAGTCGCTGAAAATCGACGCCGAAATGCTGAAGCGCCCCGTGAACGTTGGTTTCTCGGGTGGTGAGAAGAAGCGCAACGAAATCCTGCAGATGGCGATGCTGGAGCCCAAGATGTGCATCTTGGACGAGACCGACTCGGGCCTTGACGTGGATGCGATGAAGCTGGTGGCCGAGGGCGTGAACGCGCTGCGCGACGAAGGCCGCGGGTTCCTGGTGATCACGCACTATCAGCGCCTGCTGGACCACATCAAACCCGACGTGGTGCACATCATGGCCGACGGCCGGATCGTCAAGACCGGCGGGCCCGAGCTGGCGCTGGAAGTTGAAAACAACGGTTACGCCGACATTCTTGCCGAGGTGAACTGATGGCTTTGCCCGACGTGAAACAAACCGCGACCGAGGCGCGGCTGGCCACGCTGCGCATGCCCGAAGCCGGCTGCACCCGCGAGGCACGCGAGGCGGCCTTGGCCCGACTGCGTGCCATGGGTCTGCCCGGGCGGCGCGACGAGTATTGGAAATATACGCGTCCCGATACGCTGAACTCGCCCGAGGCCCCGGCGGCCGAGGTGTTCCACACCGACGAGCCGATGGTCTTTGACGGGTTCGACCGCCTGAAGATCGTCTTCGTCGATGGTGTGTTCAGCCCCGAGGACAGCGATGACCTGACGCTGGAAGGCGTGAGCATCGACCGGCTTGAGGATATATGCTGCAAGGACATCCATTGGGCCAAGCAGCTGTATGGCGTGCTCGAAGAGCGGGGCCAGACCCCGGTTCAGCGCCCGCTGGCGGCTCTGAACACCGCCTTTGCGCAGGACGGCGTGGCGATCCACGTGACCGGCAAGCCGTCCAAGCCGATCAGCCTGATCTATCGCCACGAATCCGAAAGCTCGGATGCGATCCTGCACCACGTGATCCGCGTGGAAAGCGGTGCCGAGGTGACAATCCTTGAGAATGGTCCTGCTGCCTCGCGGTTCAACAAGTGCATCGAGATCGACATTGCCGACGGCGGCACGCTACACCATGTGCGGGCGCAGGGCAGGGATCATCAGCGCCGCGCCGCTACGCATATGTTCACCCGGCTGGGCAAGGAGTCCGTCTATAAATCTTTCACCCTGACCGTGAATGGCGTGCTGACGCGCAATGAACAGGTGGTTGAGCTGACTGGCGACGATGCGGTGGCTCATGTGGCCGGCGCCTGTGTGGGCGATGGCGACTTCCACCATGACGACACGGTGTTCATCACCCATGACGCGGTGCACTGCGAAAGCCGCCAGGTGTTCAAAAAGGTTCTGCGCAACGGCGCGACCGGCGTGTTCCAAGGCAAGATCCTCGTCAAGGAAGGCGCCCAGAAGACCGACGGCTACCAGATCAGCCAGTCTTTGCTGCTGGATGATGACAGTCAGTTTCTCGCCAAGCCCGAGCTTGAGATCTATGCCGACGACGTGGCCTGTTCGCACGGGTCGACCTCGGGCGCGATCGACGAGACCGCACTGTTCTACCTGCGCTCGCGCGGGGTTCCGGCCAAGGACGCAACGAATATGTTGACGCTGGCCTTTTTGGCCGAAGCCGTGGAAGAGATCGAAGACGAAGCGCTGGCCGAGGACATCGTCTCGCGGCTGGAAGGCTGGTTGGCGCGGCACAGCTGATGCCGGTGACCACCGATATCGTTGCCACCTATCGCGGCCCCGGCCGCGTGGTGCGCCGTCTTCTGGAGATGGGTCCGCGCGAAGACCGTGCGTTGGTCTTCGTCATGGCCTTCTGCGTGATCGGCTTTGTCGCCCAGTTGCCGGGGTTGGCGCGTCGGGCCCATCTTGAGGGGCTGGATCTGAACATGCTGATGGGCGGGGCCTTGCTGGGCTCGGTATTTATGTTGCCGCTAATGTTCTACGCTCTTGCGTGGGCATCCGGCGGAATCGCCCGGCTGCTGGGCGCGCCGATCACATCCTACAGGGCGCGGGTTGCGTTGTTCTGGGCGCTTCTGGCGTCGTCGCCACTGGTTCTGCTGAATGGCTTGATTGCCGGCTTCATCGGCCCCGGTCCGGTACTGACGGGGGCCGGCCTGCTTTGGGTTGCGGTTTTCGTGTGGTTCTGGTTTTCGGGTCTGGCACAGGCATCGAGGACTGCAACATGAACAGCGCCTTTCTGGGCAACCTCGCCATTCTGACCCTCGCCAATCCGGCTGAGGCCGCGCGTCGGCTGCTGGCGTCCATTCCTCCACGCGAAGTGCTGTGGATCGCACTGGCGCTGGTCGTGGTTCTGAACGCCTTGGCGCAGTCAGCATCGACGCTGGTCTTCCCGGCGCTGGATCCGTCGCTGAGCATGACTTTTGAACCGGTCGTGCAGTCGTTGGCGACTTCGGCCGGGGCATTGGCGCTGAGCATTTTCGCCTTTCTGTTTGTCGGGCGGATGTTGGGCGGAACCGCCAGTCTGGATGGGATCATGGTTCTGATGATCTGGCTGCAATTTCTACAGATTTTGGGTCAGCTGATCATCTTCGTGGTGGTTCTGGTGATGCCCGCGATGTTTCTGATGCTGGTCCTCGCCATGAGCCTGTACAGCCTGTACATCAGCCTGCATTTCGTGAATCAGGCGCATCAGTTTCATTCGTTGGGCAAATCCTTCGTGGTGATTCTGATCTCGGGGCTGCTGGCTATTCCGTTCGTTCTGATGATGACCCCCAGCGGGCCGGTCTAGGGAATCTTGTCCATGTATGATGTCCAGAAAATCCGCGCTGATTTCCCGATTCTTTCGCGGCAGGTGAACGGGAAACCCCTGACCTATCTCGACAATGGGGCGTCGGCGCAGAAACCCCAGGTGGTGATCGATGCGGTCACCAACGCCTATGCGCACGAGTATTCGAACGTGCATCGCGGATTGCACTATCTGTCGAACCTAGCCACCGAGAAATACGAAGCCGTGCGTGGCACCGTCGCGCGGTTTCTTGGGGTGGCCGACGAGAACGAGATCGTGCTGAACTCGGGGACGACCGAGGGCATCAATCTGGTTGCCTATGGCTGGGCCATGCCGCGGATGCAGGCCGGCGACGAGATCGTTCTGAGCGTCATGGAGCATCATGCCAACATCGTACCCTGGCACTTCCTGCGCGAACGCCAAGGTGTCGTTCTGAAATGGGTGGATGTGGATGCCAACGGCGCTCTGGATCCGCAGGCCGTGATCGACGCCATCGGGCCCAGGACCAAACTGGTGGCAGTTACGCATTGCTCGAACGTTCTGGGCACGGTGGTCGACGTCAAGGCGATCACCGAAGGCGCCCATGCCAAAGGCGTGCCCGTGCTGGTCGACGGCAGCCAGGGCGCGGTGCACATGCCCGTGAACGTGCAGGACATTGGCTGCGATTTCTACGCCATCACCGGGCACAAACTGTATGGGCCTTCTGGATCCGGTGCCATTTTCATCAAGTCCGAGCGGATGGCGGAAATGCGCCCCTTCATCGGCGGCGGCGACATGATCAAGGAGGTCTCGAAGGAGGCAGTGATCTACAATGATCCGCCGATGAAGTTCGAAGCCGGAACGCCGGGTATCGTGCAGACCATCGGTTTGGGTGTCGCGCTGGACTACATGATGGATCTGGGCATGGAAAACATAGCCGCGCATGAGGCGGGCCTGCGTGACTATGCCATGCAGCGGCTGGGTGGGCTCAACTGGCTGCAGGTGCAGGGAACTGTGCCGGACAAGGCGGCGATCTTCAGCTTTACGCTGGATGGCGCAGGTCATGCGCATGACGTGTCGACAATTCTGGACAAGAAAGGCGTCGCCGTCCGCGCCGGCCACCATTGCGCCGGACCGTTGATGGATCACCTGGGCGTCACCGCAACCTGCCGCGCCAGCTTTGGCCTATATAACACAAAGGACGAGGTCGACACTCTGGTCGAGGCGCTGGAACTGGCGCATGATCTTTTCGCCTGATCCGGCCGGAAATTGCATTCCGGTCCGTGCAAAATCCGGTTGCACCCGGATCGGAACAAGGTTAGCTAACGGCCAACGCACCTGTAGCTCAGCTGGATAGAGCGCTGCCCTCCGAAGGCAGAGGCCAGAGGTTCGAATCCTCTCAGGTGCGCCACCATCGCCATATTTTTAAGGGCTATTGGGCAAAAACAGCCGCTTCTGTAACACTTGCGAAAGGCAGCCCTCCTTCAATTCATCCGCGCCTGAAATGGGCATGAGCTTGCAGTTTTCGGTCCCATCAAAAGGTCTACAGTTTGTAGATTTGGACCTTGGCATCTTACTCAGCAAGGTTTTTCTTCAGTTCCTCTGCCAAATGCCGGACTTCAGCCAGTGCGAAAGAGGCAAGCTCTATAGGTGAACGAGATACAAAGCGCTTGTCTCCCAATTCCCGAGGGATATCTACCGTGAGCCTCTTCTGTTCGTTTTTGATAGGCTGAAGAATAATTTTCGCTGGTGTTACAGCCCCCCATACTGGGTCATTTCCCTCAATGCTACGAAGTTGCCCGCCCTTTGCGACAATTTTCAAGTCATTCACTTTCAAGCCATCAAAATCGCAGTCTACAATGTGCACGCTAAAGTCTGAACTCTCACCAAAATCGAGAGTTCCAAATAGGGAGGTCCTTTTGGGAGCGACTTTTATCTGAGGTTCTAGTCCGTGTTCCGCGTCATTTCGAGCTTCGCGTAGATAGAAAAAAAACTTCATTGTCACCGTTTGAAGCGTTCTTAACCTTATGCGCCCACGCACGAGTTGCTTGATGCTTCATGCCGAAAGAGATAATTTTTCCCATCGTTCGAGAGAAACCTGCGAGAAAGTCCTCCCATGCATCGCGCACTTCGCCGCTTTTCTGAGCTGATTTCATTTGTTCGAGCGCGGTATGAGTTCGTTGTAGTGCTCTTTCAATCTCTGCGAACGGCATGTGAAATAAACCAAAAAAATATTTTTATTAATGGTATGATACCATTTAGGTGTTTTACCTGAAAGGCAATAAGGTACCTGTCCCTTTCCATCTTATCAACGATCTTACGTTGCACCTGTCGCAATTCAACTCGTCCCAACCCTTGGGTGTATATCTTACTCACCATGCGTTCAGAATTGCACGACCTGGCCACAGGTATTCACTTCTTCCCTTGATACCTTCGGTACCACTTTTGTTCCACTTGCGCATCGACTGGCGGCCAAATTATCCAACAATATTAGGCATTTCGTGGAACTTGGATTTGCACGAGAGCCATCTCATGTGCGCCACTTCACATAAGTGATGACGGTCGATCCGGCGGCGGCTGGGGTGCCCCTGCCGTCTCGTATGGCGAATGGGCGGGGGGGCAAAACAAAAAGCCCCGGGCGCGGGGGCTCCGGGGTGGCAGGTGGAACACCGGGCTGTGGCTTCAGCCGCGCCAAGTGCGGACGTCACCACAATCCATGTGCACGAAATTCGAGCGGTAGTACTGACCAACACCGCCGGCACGGCAGGACATGGCCGCTTTGGCCATCTGCGACACAGAGCGCGATGCCAGTCGCAGATCCGCAGCTTGGCCTTTCATATGCAGTGAATTGCGCGCGACACCACGCGAGCGGCGGCGCAGCATCGCATTTGTCTGCGGCGACCGATAGCCCGAAAGAAGCATGTAAGGCTCATTTACGTCCAACAGGTTGTGTGCGGCGGCCATGATGTCGATGGTGCGCAGGTCGATGTTGGTAGACTGATCTGTGCGCCAATCGCGCATGAAATGATTGATCTCTTTCACGGCGTCTTTGATGTATTTCCCATCGACCCAATAGATCATGTCGATGCGTTCACCGGTGCGCCCGGAATACATGCGGATGCGACGGATGTCACCGCCACCGCGGAGAAATCCTGCTGCATTCGCGTAGGTCGGTGCTGCGGTTACGGCCGTTGCCGCAAATGCGCCCAGAAGGGCACGCCGGGTGATTCCCGATGCACTGCTCTTGGTCATTTCGTGTTCGTCCCGTACTGTTCCTGCCTGCACACGATGTTACGCGCGCTTTCTTAATTTAATTCCATCCCAGATGCCGAAATGTATGCCACACCGGGATTCGGTGGCCAAGAAGTCTTTGGGTCGCAGGTACGCCACGGGGAATTTTCGGCAAATTTTTGCGCACGTGATGCAAAATTCACCCGCTTGCGTGTTTCGGTGCCTCAAAGATGCAAGCGCGCATCACGCCGAAGCCGATCCGCCCGATCCGGGCTTTGTGAATGGACAATCCGCCACCCGCTGACCAATACTTGGACGGCTCGGGAAATGGTTGCGCAAGTTGTTGATTGAATTGAGGTACGGAATGAATTTCATCCATGGGAGAACACGTCGGTTGCTGATGGTTGCCGGTCTCGTGCTTGCGGTTGGGCACACCCCGGCCACGGCACAGGACGCGGTACAGACCGCATTTCGGATGGCAGTTGCGGAAAGCACGCTTCGCCAGGACGAAATCGCCGCGTTTTATCGGTCTAATGGGTTTTCTTCGATCTGGGTCGGTGACGGGCCCGAGTATGTCGCGCGGCGTACGGCGCTTATCAAGGCCCTGTCCTCGGCGCCTCTACACGGCCTGCCAACCGGAACCTATGACGTCGAAGGCCTGCTGGCGCTGATGGAAAACGCGCGGACGCCTCGCGAACTTGGTGCGGTCGAAGCGGCGCTCAGCCTCGCATTTGTCCGGTACGCACGCGACGTGCAATCGGGCGTTCTGCGCCCGTCCGAGATCGACGACGGCTTGGTGCGTCCCGTGGCCGTGCGACCGGCATCCGAGCACCTGTCGGCCATGCTGGCTGATGACGAAGGAGCTTACGTATCGCAACTTGCCCCGCGATCCAGCCAATATCGCGCTCTTATGAAGCAGAAGCTGGCTCTGCAGGAGTTGATCCGCCATGGAGGTTGGGGGCCGACCGTACCCAACGGGAAATACGAACGCGGCGCAAGCGGGGCCGGGGTTTTGAAACTGCGTAACAGGCTGGTTTCGATGGGCTTCATGAAGCCGACGGCCAGCCCCGTCTACGATGACGCGATGGTTTCGGCGGTGCAGGCCTTTCAGCGCGCGCATGGGCTGGAACCCGACGGAGTCGCCGGGCAGGGCACGGTGGCCGAGATCAACAGGTCCCCCGCCGACCGCCTGAAATCGGTCATCGTCGCGCTCGAGCGCGAGCGTTGGCTGCCGGCTGATCGCGGTGAGCGGCATATTCTGGTCAACCAGGCGGATTTCTCGGCCAAGATCGTTGACGAAGGGCGCGTCACCTTTGAAACCCGCGCCGTAATCGGCAAAAACACCCATGATCGCCGCAGTCCCGAGTTTTCGGATCAGATGGAACACATGGTGATTAATCCCAGCTGGCACGTGCCACGGTCGATCATCACCAAGGAGTATCTGCCGAAACTGCGGGCCAACCCCAATGCCGTACGCCATCTGGAAATCACCGACCGGCGGGGGCGACAGGTGGACCGCGGGGCCGTAGATTTCAACCAGTTCTCGGCCAGAAGCTTTCCCTTTGCCATGCGCCAGCCGCCGGGGCAGAGCAACGCCCTTGGATTGGTCAAGTTCATGTTCCCGAACAAATACAACATCTACCTGCATGACACGCCGCAAAAAAGCCTGTTCGCGCGCGAGGTCCGGGCCTTTTCCCACGGATGCATCCGTCTGGCTCAACCGTTCGAGTTCGCCTATGCGCTGCTGGCGCGGCAGGAAGAGGACCCCAAGGCGTTTTTCCACCGGATCCTGAATACCGGCAAGGAAACAAAGGTGGATCTGGACCAGCCCGTTCCGGTGCATCTGATCTACCGCACTGCTTATATCGCGCCGAAGGGCGATGTGCAGTATCGTCGCGACGTCTATGGCCGGGATGCCAAGATCTGGGACGCGCTGCAAAAAGCGGGGGTGGTCCTGCCCGACGTTCAGGGGTAATCACGGGGCAGATCCTGTCACGAGGAAGCCCGCGATGCAGTTTACCTTGCAGCAAATCGCCAACGCCCTGGGGGCGCCGGCCGAAGGAAACACCAGCCTGACGATCCTGCGGGCGGCCGAACCGGCCGACGCCGGTCCGACCGATCTGGCCATGGCGATGGCACCGAAATATGCCGAGGCTCTGGCAAAGGGTGCGGCGCGATGTGCCGTGGTGTGGGAAGATGCCGACTGGAAGGCCATGGGCCTTGAGGGCGCAATCTTCGTGACCCGCCCGCGCATGGCGATGGCGGGCATCACCACGATGCTGGACCGGGGGCAGGGTGTCGAGCCCGGCGTGCATCCCTCGGCCGTCGTGGATCCGACCGCCGAGCTCGGCGAGGACGTCTCGATCGGCCCGCTCTGCGTCATCGGCCCGCGCGCGCGGATCGGCTCGGGGTCCGTGATCGGTGCGCAATGCCATGTGGGTATGGATGCGGTTCTGGGCGAAAACTGCCTGCTGCGCGAGATGGTCAGCATCGGCGCGCGCGCGGTGATCGGAGACCGCTTCATCGCCCAACCCGGCGCCCGGATCGGCGGCGACGGGTTCAGTTTCGTCACGCCCGAGGTCTCGGGCGTTGAAAACGTGCGTAAGACGATGGGAGAAGCCGGCGACGCCAAGGCACAAAGCTGGCTGCGTATCCATTCGCTGGGCGCGGTCGAGATCGGCGACGATGTCGAGGTCGGCGCCAACTGCACCGTCGACAACGGCACAATCCGCAACACCGTGATCGGAAGCGGGTCGAAACTCGACAACCTCGTGCATGTGGGCCACAACACCCGGGTCGGGCGCGACTGCCTGCTGTGCGGCCAGACCGGCGTGTCCGGCTCGGTCGAGATCGGCAACAACGTGGTTCTGGGCGGGCAGACAGGCGTCGTCGACAATATCTTCATCGGAGACGGGGTGATCGCGGGCGGCGGAACCAAGATCCTGTCGAACGTGCCGGCCGGGCGTGTGATCATGGGCTATCCGGGCGTGAAAATGTCCACGCATACCGATATCTACAAGGCACAGCGCCGCCTGCCGCGCATCGCGCGTGACGTTGAGGCGTTGAAAAAGGCGGTTTTCAAACAGCCGCCGAGCGACTAAATCAACGCCAACGCGACAATCAGGGGAATGACATGAGCATCAGCGACCGCGTCATCGCAATCATTGCCGAGCAGGCCGTGCTGGAGCCATCGGACGTGACGCCCGAAAGTACGCTCGAGGATCTGGGGATCGACAGTCTGGGCCTGGTTGAAAGCATCTTCGCGATCGAGGAAGAGTTCGACATCTCCATCCCGTTCAACGCCAATGAACCCGAGGCCAGCGATTTCGACATCTCGAACGTGGCGGCGATCATTGCTGGCATCGAAAAGCTCGTGGCGGAAAAGGTCTGACACGAGGCCATGAAACGGGTTGTCATCACCGGCGCGGGCACGATCAACGCGTTGGGCCATTCGGTGCCCGACACGTTCGAGGCCATGCGCGAAGGTCGCTGCGGGATTTCCGAGCTTGAATTTCGCGATGTCGAACGCCTGGCGATCAAGATCGGCGGGCAGGTGCGCGGGTTCGAGGCCGAGGGCCGTTTCAACCGGCAACAGATGTCGCTGTACGATCGTTTTACCCAGTTCACCTTGACCGCCGCGAAGGAGGCGATCGATCAGGCGGGCCTCACGTTTCATGGCGACCTGGCGGCGCGGTCGGGCGTTGTGCTGGGAACGGCCGGGGGCGGCGTCTCGACCTGGGATGACAACTATCGCTCGGTCTACGAGGACGGCAAAAACCGGGTGCATCCCTTCGTGGTGCCCAAGCTGATGAACAACGCGGCCGCAAGCCATGTTTCGATGGAACATAACCTGAAGGGCCCCAGCTTTACCGTTTCCACAGCCTGTGCGTCGTCGAACCATGCGATGGCACTGGCCTTCCAGATGGTGCGCAGCGGCGCGGCGCCGGTGATGATTACCGGCGGCTCGGAATCCATGTTGTGTTTTGGCGGCGTCAAGGCCTGGGAAGGGCTGCGGGTGATGTCCAAGGACGCCTGCCGCCCGTTCAGCGCCAACCGCAACGGCATGGTTCAGGGCGAAGGTGCCGGAGTTTTCGTGTTCGAGGAATACGAACACGCCCGCGCCCGTGGCGCCGAAATCCTGTGCGAGGTCGCGGGTTTTGCCATGACGTCGGATGCCTCGGACATCGTGATGCCTAGCAAGCAGGGCGCCGCGCGCGCCATGGCGGGTGCCTTGAAGGATGCCGGGCTGAACGCCAGCGATGTCGGTTACATCAACGCCCACGGCACCGGAACCGCCGCCAATGACAAGACCGAATGCGCCGCAGTGGCAGATGTGTTCGGCCCGCATGCCGATGAGCTTATGATTTCGTCGACCAAATCCATGCACGGGCACCTGATCGGCGGCACCGGGGCGGTGGAGCTTCTGGCCTGCATCATGGCGCTGCGAGATGGCATCATCGCGCCTACGATCGGCTATGAAGAGCCCGACCCCGAATGTGCCCTGGACGTGGTGCCGAACGAGGCGCGCGAGGCCAATGTCGACGTCGTTCTGAGCAACGCCTTTGCCTTCGGCGGGCTGAACGCGGTGCTGGCCCTCAAACGGATATGAGAAAGCCGCCCCAAAGGCGGCTTTGCCGATCCAAGCGTGTCCGGATCAGTTCTGGTTGATCGGCAGGCCGTCGAATCCCGAGGTGAAACCCGACAGCGACATGTCCATGTTGATGATCTGATCCGGCGCGCGGGCCGGAACCAGTGACAAAACGGCCTTCGACCCGGCCTTCATCGCGTCGATGTCGCCTTGCGTCAGCCCCAGCTGCGCCACGCAGCCGACCGGAACGCAGTGGTGATAATTATACAGTTTGCGCGGCGCGCCATCGACCGAAATCGCCAATTGCGCCTGCAGAAGGGTTTCCAGAGGAACGATGACATTCGCCCAGGCGACTGCGGCACCGCCTTCGGGCAGCTTGCCGATGGTGATCTCGGCAATCGGTTCGCCCTGAGGGCCGTTCAGGATCTGGACCATGGCACAGGGGTCATTGCCTTCCTGCGTCTTGATGCAGGACACCTCCCAATCGCCGGACTTTTCCTTGATGTACTGTTCGCCCACCCGCGGACCAGCTTCGCCCAAATCCAGGTCCGAGCCGGTGGGGGCCGGGGTTTCCGACCCGCTCGATGCTTCCTGTGCCAGCGCCGAACCGGTCAGGGCGACACCCGCCAACAGGGTCAGTGGAAGAAGTTTCTTGATCATGTCTGCCTCATGGTGCTCAAACAGCGTTTGCCTTCGTCTAGCATCCAACACGGGCGGTGTCAGGCGGAAAACTCGCCCAGCGGCGCACGCCAAACGGATTTCCGCCGATTGGTACAGGTATGGTCATCAAAGGAAAAGGGAGCCGCTCGTCCGGCTCCCTTCGATCGATGTATCTCCCCGTCGGACTGGCCGACTTAGTTATGCGGGAACGTTACGAGAGGCAGCCGCAGCGGTCAACTGCTATCGTAGATTTTTAATGTGGTATCAGACAGAAAACTCCACCGGACAAAAAAAGGCTGTGCCCGAAGGCACAGCCAGTCGACAGGGAGGAAGTTTGCATCCCATCCGGGATGCCAAATCAACTATGGCAGTCAAAGGTTAAGTTAGTATGGTGGCCTCAGATCGGTAGGTTTCAGGGGTTTGGAAACGTATGACGGACGAAATTTTCATCGGCGGTGGTGGCAAGGACTATACGCAGCCGCAAGGCCTGCGCCTGAAATATGCCAACCGGCACGGCTTGATCGCGGGTGCGACGGGGACGGGCAAGACCGTGACCCTTCAGATCCTGGCGGAAGGCTTTTCCAAGGCCGGGGTCCCGGTGTTCTTGTCCGACGTCAAGGGCGATCTGTCTGGCCTAGCCAAGGCTGGAAGCCCCGATCACAAGCTGCATCAGGCCTTCATGGAGCGTGCGGCGCGGATTGGGTTCTCGGACTACGCCTATGACCGCTGTCCAGTGACCTTCTGGGACCTGTTCGGTGAACAGGGCCACCCGGTGCGCACCACCGTTTCCGAGATGGGGCCGCTTCTGCTGTCGCGCCTGATGGAACTGAGCGAGGCGCAGGAGGGCATCCTGAACATCGCCTTTCGCGTCGCCGACGAAGAGGGGATGCCCCTGCTTGACCTGAAAGACCTGCAGGCTCTGCTGGTCTGGATCGGGGAAAACCGCGCGCAGCTGTCTTTGCAGTACGGCAACGTGTCGACCGCCTCGATCGGCGCCATCCAGCGCCGGTTGTTGGTGCTGGAGAACCAGGGCGGCACGAACCTGTTCGGCGAGCCGGCGCTGGAACTGGCCGATTTGATGCGGACCGATGCGACCGGGCAGGGCATGGTCAACATCCTGGCCTCGGACAAGCTGATGGGGTCGCCACGCCTGTATGCGACCTTTCTGCTGTGGCTGCTGAGCGAACTGTTCGAAGAACTGCCCGAGGTCGGCGACCCCGAGAAACCCAAGCTGGTCTTCTTCTTTGACGAGGCGCATCTGCTGTTCGACGACGCGCCCAAAGTGTTGATCGACAAGGTCGAGCAGGTTGCGCGCCTGATCCGGTCCAAGGGCGTGGGGGTGTATTTCATCACCCAGAACCCCGCCGACATCCCCGAGGACATTCTGGGCCAGTTGGGCAACCGGGTTCAGCATGCTCTGCGCGCCTTCACCGCGCGCGATCGCAAGAACCTGCGGCTGGCCGCGGAAACCTATCGCGAGAACCCGGAGTTCGATACGGAAACCGCGATCCGCGAAGTGGGTGTGGGCGAGGCGCTGACCTCGATGCTCGAGAAGAAGGGCGTGCCCGGCATGGTGCAGCGGACCCTGATCCGCCCGCCCGGTTCGCAGCTGGGGCCGATCACCCCGGCCGAGCGCCAGGCGGTCATGGCGGACTCGCCCATGGCCGGAAAATACGACACGTTGCTGGATCGAAAATCAGCGTTCGAGATCCTGAAAGCGCGCGCCGCGCAGGCCGCGAAGGAGGCCGAGGCCGCCGAAGACGAAGAAGAGGTGGAACCTCAGAGCCCGGCCGACCGCGAGTATGCCTCGGCCCGGCGGTACAGCGGCAGCCGTGTCGGGCGATCATCCGCGCGAAGGGATCGAAAACAGGACAGTTTCGCCAGTGCCTTGGGTGAGGCCGTTATCAAGGAGCTGAAGGGAACCACAGGCCGCCGCATCGTGCGCGGCATTCTGGGCGGCCTGTTCCGAAACCGTTGAATCCAGGTGGTGATGTCAGCGCCCCAGACGGCGCTGGCCTTCCTGCTGGCAATAGGCATCCGCCTCGGGGACGCTCATCTTGGTTGCCGGAAAGTCAATCGCACGATCCCAGTCGACCCGGTCCTGCCTGTACAGCTGACAGGTGACGACGCCCTTGGGTGTCTGAACCTTGACTGGGGTTGTTTCGAGGTCGCGGGGCGATGGAATGCATCCGGCCAGAACGGCCAGCCCGGCCAACAGCACGGTTGATTTGACGGTCGTGGAAGTCATGGTGTTCCAATACTCTAGAGGTCTGGGTTGGTATCCGCTGGTGGTGCGGGCGGCGGCTGAACGATCGGACGCGCCTGATTTTCCTATTCATTTCCAAGCCCGGAATCAACAAGCCGCGCCAGAAGGCCGGCGCGGCTTGTGCAATTTGCAGGCGCTGGCGCCTATTTCTCGGGGATCAGGCCCCTTGGACTGAATCTGAGAACAATAAGCAGGATCAGGCCCATCGTGAACAGGCGCATATGGGCCGCACTGTCCAGAAGATGCGTCTTGAGCGCGCTGCCGTCCGGCATACCGGCGGTGATCAGATCCATCAACCACAAACCGATCGGTTCGACCTGCACCCACAGGAACCAGATCAGAAACGCCCCAAGGACCGAGCCGAAATTGTTGCCCGATCCACCGACGATCACCATCACCCAGACGAGGAACGTGAACCGCAGCGGCTGATAGGCGCTGGGGGTCAACTGCCCGTCCAACGTGGTCATCATCGCCCCGGCAATGCCGCAGATGGCCGAGCCCAGCACGAAGATCTGCAGATGGCGGCGGGTGACATCCTTGCCCATGGCCTCGGCCGCCACCTCGTTGTCGCGGATGGCCCGCATCATGCGGCCCCACGGGCTTTTGAGCGCCATCTGAGCCATCCACAGCAGGACCAGCAGCACGACGAGGAACAGGAAGGCATAGCCGGTCTTGACCCACAGCGTCGATGCGGTGACCGGGTCCAGGCCTAGACCCGCGGCACGTTCGACAAAGGACGGATCGCTTTGCAGGTCGATCTCATAGCCCACGAACGGGGTGGGGCGCGGGATGCCATAAACGTTCTTGACGCCGCGCGCCAGCCAGTCCTCGTTCTTCATAATGGCAATGATGATTTCAGCGATGCCCAGCGTGGCAATGGCCAGGTAATCCGACCGCAGCCCAAGGGCCGTCTTGCCGATCAGCCATGCGGCTCCGGCGGCCAGAAGGCCACCGGCGGGCCAGGCCAGAAGCACCGGAAGGTTCAAACCGCCGATATTGCCGGCCACTGCGGGGTCGATCGCCTCGACGGCTGCGACGCTGGGGTCGAACACGGCGCGATACACGAAGAACCCGACGACGAGGATCGCAATGATCGCAAGCATTTGAGTGCGTCCCTTGGGTAGTTTTCTGGCCGCCATGACCGCCGCAACCACGGTGGCCGCCCCCAGCAGAAGCGCAAGCACGATCCCGTACCCGCCGGCGGACCAGGCTCCTGGCGTCGGCGGGGTCGAGACCAGAACCACCGCCAGCCCGCCCAAAGCGACAAAGCCCATGATGCCGACGTTGAACAGGCCGGCAAAGCCCCATTGCAGGTTCACCCCAATCGCCATGATCGCAGAAATCAGGCCCATGTTCACGATCAGGATCGCCGTATTCCAGCTTTGCATGAAGCCGGTCAGCAGGATCAGCCCGCCGACCAGTGCAAACAGCAGGGTGTTCTTGACCGTTTCGCTCATACCGCTTTCCCCTTGAACAGGCCCGTGGGCTTGAACAGCAGCACGATCAGCAGAATGACGAAGCTGACCGCGAATTTGTAATCCGTTGACAAGAGCTGCACCAAATCCGACGGCTCAAGGTTTTCGGGCAGAAGATAGGTCAGGACCTTTTTCCAGGCATAGGTGATGGTCACCTCGGAAAAGGCGATGATGAATCCACCGGCGATGGCGCCGATCGGATTTCCCAGCCCGCCGACGATGGCCGAGGCAAAGATCGGCAGCAGCAGTTGGAAATAGACGAACGGCTTGAAGCTTTTGTCCAGCCCGTACAACACGCCCGCCGTGGTTGCCAGCGCGGCGACGATGATCCAGGTGATCATCACCACGCGTTCGGGGTTGATGCCGGACAGCAGGGCCAGATCCTCGTTGTCGGAATAGGCGCGCATCGACTTGCCCGTGCGGGTCTTGTTCAGGAACCAGAACAGCAGTGCCACAGCCACAACGGCCACGATTACGGTAAGGCCTTGCGAGGTTTTGATAGCAAGCCCCTCGTTCAATCCGGTCAGAGCCTTGAAATCCCGCGCGGAGATAAGGAAACGCGCGCCATCGGAAAACCGCTGGTCATCGGGGCCGATGATGAACCGCACCAAGCCATTCATGATGAACATGACGCCCATGGATACGATCACCAAAATGACGGGTTTGGCCTTTTGATCGCGATAGAAGCGATAGACCAGCCTGTCGGTGATCAGCACCAGCGCGATGCAGCCCAGAATGGCAAAAGGTAGGGCCAGCAGCGCAGTCGGCAGGGGGCCGAACCCGATGCCCGCAGCCTGGAAACCCCAGGTGACCAGCACGGCGATCATGGCGCCAAAGGCCATCGTGTCGCCATGGGCGAAGTTGGAAAACCGCAGGATGCCATAGATCAGGGTGACCCCCAGCGCCCCAAGCGCCAACTGGCTGCCATAGGCAACCGCGGGCACGATCACAAAGTTCGCAAGCGCGACAAACGCGTTCAGTAGATCCATTATTTTCTTCTCACTGTCCGGGTGCGGCTTTATGGCACGACGCCGACGAAAGACACAATAATTCGGAACGGCATTTTTGAAGTTTTGTACAGGTTTTCATTCGGTTTGATAGACTTCGAACGCACGAGCACAGGTATCTCGGCGCCTCGCAAAGAAAAAGACCGCGCCGAAGGGGGCGGCGCGGTCTCTCTGCCTGCTGAGGGGATACTCAGGCGTTTGTTTCCGTGCAGGACCCGTGACCGTGTTCCGCATGAGGGCCCTTGACGCTCAGGTCATAGCTCATGTCCTCGAAATGGACCACGACAGTCATGACGTCCTGGTCTTCGATATGGACGAAGGTCATGCTTCCGAGTCCTTTGAAGACCATCGCTTCGCCGGCAATGACCTTTGTCTGTATGCTTCCCTTGTCGCCTATAGGATCGCGGTTCAGGCGCACTTCGCTCCCGTCGCGATCGGAAATGCAGACAAGGTGGCGTTCTTCCGCGGCAGCCATGCTTGCCGCAAATGTGATGGTCGCCAAGGCGAATATTGATTTCATGTTATTCTTTCGGGCTGGTTGTGGTGGAGTCAGGAGCCGAGCAAGGCGCATTGCCCGTGATCTTTCCTCATCGCAGGGCGATGTTCGGAAACACCGAACGTCATGCCGGGCTTGTTGAGGATCATCGAGACGGCCCACTCGTCATTTGCGATCGGATAGGTCGTGTTGTGAAGGTCGTCTGGAAACTGGTCATTGTGGATATCCCGTCAATTTCAATGGAACTTTCATCGGGGTCCAGAGTGTGCCTGAACGTTTATTCCGCGCCACCCGCTATGAACTTGCAGGTGAAGCTTTCATCATGCGCAAGAAGCGCGGTCGGAAAACAAGCGGGCGGGCCGAAAACTCGTAACGTTTTCACGGTTGGCATCCTTGGGGAAAACTCGGTTTAGCGGACTCGCCCGGTCTGTTTCCGGGCGAATGCAGTGGGATGGATATTTGCCGACTGTGGCGTCAATCGAGCAATCGCAACGCATTTCAATTCAGATGCTCGTTTTGCATTCTCGGGCGCGGCGTCAGGAAAAAATAAGGGAATCAGGTGGATGGCGCAGTACACTGTGTTGCAGGCGCAGTAAGGTCAAGTTTGCTGACCCGTTTTGGTCATCATTTCTTCAGATTGCAGTTCCACAAAAAAAGGGCCGGGCTCAACCAGCCTCGGCCCATTGATATCAGCCCAGACGAGTCCGGTCGATCAGCCACCCAAAAACGATTTGCGCACCTCGGGGTCGGCCAACAGCTCTTTGCCGGTTCCGGTATAGGCGTTACGCCCCTGAACCAGCACATAGCCCTTGTCGGCAATCTCGAGTGCCTGGCGGGCGTTCTGTTCCACCATCAGGATCGGCAGGCCGGTGCGCGAAACTTCGATGATGCGGTCGAACAACTCGTCCATCACGATGGGCGAAACGCCCGCGGTGGGTTCATCCAACATCAGCACCTTGGGCTTTGTCATCAGTGCCCGGCCCACGGCCACCTGTTGCCGCTGCCCACCCGACAGTTCACCGGCGGGTTGGTTGCGCTTGTCCCGCAGGATCGGGAACAGCTCGAAAACCTGCTCCATCGTGTCCGAGAAGTCGTCGGTGCGGATGAAGGCCCCCATCTCGAGGTTCTCCTGAACCGTCATCGAGGTGAAGATGTTCGAGGTCTGCGGCACGAAGCCCATGCCCTTGACCACCCGGTCCTGCGGGCTGAGGTTGGTGATGTCCTCGCCATCCAAACGCACAGAGCCCGAGCGCACATCCAGCATCCCGAACACTGCCTTCATCGCGGTGGATTTGCCGGCGCCGTTGGGGCCGACGATTACGGCGATCTCGCCCTTGTCCACCGAGATGGTGCAATCGTGCAGGATGTCGGGGCCCTTGCCATAGCCGCCGGTCATGCTGTCGCCGATCAAGAATGGGCCACCGCCCACATATTCAGTCTTGCCGCTGACGCGGTGCGCCGGGGTCATGGTGCCCATGCCGCGGGTATTGGTGATCGAGGCGTCTTTGTTGCCCTTGTCGTCCTGGTAGGGGTTGTCGCTCATGCCCCTGCCTCCAGCTTGTCCTTGTTCTTCAGGCCGGTGCCCAGATAGGCCTCGATGACTTGCTCGTTGGCCTTGATCTCGTCCAGCGTACCCTGCGCTAGAACCTTGCCCTCGGCCATGCAGATCACCGGATCGCAGATCTTGCCGATGAAATCCATGTCATGCTCGATGACCACGAAGGTATAACCGCGCTCTTTGTTCAGACGCAGGATCGTATCGGCGATGGTCATCAGCAGGGTGCGGTTCACGCCAGCGCCGACTTCGTCCAGGAACACGATCTTGGCGTCCACCATCATCGTGCGGCCCAGTTCCAGCAGCTTTTTCTGGCCGCCCGAGACCTGACCCGCCTTGTGATCGGCCAGATGTTCGATGGTCAGGAATTCCAGCACCTCGTCCGCCTTGGCACGCAGGGCGCGCTCTTCGTCGGCGATCCGCTTGCGGCCGAACCAGGTGTTCCACAGCGATTCCCCCGACTGGTTGCCCGGCACCATCATCAGGTTTTCCCGGCAGGTCATCGAAGAGAACTCGTGCGCGATCTGGAAGGTGCGCAGCAGGCCTTTGTGGAACAGTTCGTGCGGGGGCAGACCGGTGATATCCTCGCCATCCATCCAGACCTTGCCGCTGGTCGGTGGCAAAACACCCGCGATCACGTTGAAAAGAGTTGTTTTTCCAGCCCCGTTCGGGCCGATCAGGCCGGTAATCGAGCCTTTTTCGATTTCCAGCGACGCCCCGTCCACCGCATGGAAACCGCCGAAATGCTTGTGCACGTCCTCGACGACGATCATGTGTTCCCCTGTCCGCGGCTTTCGCGGCTCTTCCTGTTGCCCCATTCCCGAAAGGGTGGCGCTTTTTGTCATTGAAACAGCCCGGACACAAGGCCCGGGCTGTCTGATCTCATGTGGTCAACCGAACGATCAACGGAACTTGACGGTCACGTTCTTGCCGTCCTGAACCTCGATCTCGCGATACGAGCCGGCGCTTTCGCCCGGTCCGATCAGCTCGACGCCCGAAGCGCCGACATAGTCGATGTCCTGACCGGCGGCCAACAGTTCCAGCCCCTTGGCCAGTTCACCCGGATAGATCTTCTCGCCGGGTGCATTGGCAACCTCCATCACCTTGCCGGCATAGTCGGCCGGATTGGTCGAGCCCGCGGCCTGCATTGCCAGCATGAACAGCGCCGCGGCGTCATAGCTTTCGGGCGAGTAGGGCGACGAGCCGTCAAAACCAGCGGCTTCGGCCATGGCGAAATACTTCTCGGCGCCTTCACCGCCGGACCCGGCGATCTGACCGAACGAGCCGTTCAGGTCGGGGCCGACATTGGCAGGCAGCGAGTCACCGATCATGCCACCGGGCAGGCCAAACGTGTCGAACGCGCCGCTGTCCAGCGCCGACTGAATGATGCCAAGACCACCCTGGTCGAGATACCCGGCAACCACCAGGATGTCGCCACCGGCCGAGGCCAGCGCACCCACTTCAGCCGAGTAGTCGGCCTTGCCGTCTTCATGCGCGGCGACGATGGTCACTTCGCCACCCACCGCCTCGAACGACGACTGGATCGCGTCGGCCAGACCCTTGCCATAGTCGTTGTTGGTATAGGTCAGGGCGATGGAGTTGATGCCGCGCTCTTTCAGGATGTCGGCCATCACCTGACCTTCGCGTGCATCCGACGGGGCGGTGCGGAAGAACAGGCCGTTGTCCTCCATGGTCGACAGGCCCGGCGAGGTGGCCGAGGGCGAGATCATGACCATTCCGTTCGGAATGGCGACGTTTTGCAGCACGGCGCCGGTAACACCCGAGCAGTCGCCGCCGATGATGCCGGCAACGCCATCCGCAATCAGGCGTTCACCGTTCGAGGTGGCCAGACCATTGTCGATACAGCCGGTATCGGCGCGCATCGGGGTGACGGTGGATCCATCCAGCAGCTTGCCGGATTCGGACACTTCGGCGATAGCCAGTTCGGCGCCCGCGCCCATGGCCGGGGCCAGCGATTCAATCGGTCCGGTGAAGCCCAGCAGAATGCCCAGCTTGACGTCGTCGGCCATTGCGGCACCGGCCAGCAATGCGGTTGCTGCAGTTGCAGTAAGCAGCTTTTTCATAAGGTTACTCCCTGTTTGGAACGATGTCGTTCTGGCCCGACCCTAGGCAAGCTGTCGGAAAAAGAAAAGTCCTAACGAAGATGTGCCTTTGGTGGCGTTAACACTATTTGATTTGATGGGCTTGGTATGGGCCATCGCCCACCCAGACAGCATGTGAGGCTTCATCATGATCCGGATTTTCGCGATTCTCTGGCTGATGGCATCGACTGTGGCCGCGGCGGCGGACACCTTGCGGACATCGCTCGGCCCGTTGACTGCAACCCGGATGCTGGGTGGGTTGGACACGCCCTGGGCCATCGGGCTACTGCCCGACGGCAGCTTTCTGGTGACGGAACGCGACGGAGACCTGCTGTTGGCCCGCAATGGTCAGGCACAGCGCGTGCGGGGCGTGCCGAAGGTTGCAGCGCGGGGGCAGGGCGGGTTGCTGGACGTGACCGTGGCCCGTGATTTCGCGAGCAGTCGCGAGATCTTTCTGACCTTTTCCAAACCGCAACCTGGCGGGGCCGGAACCGCGCTTGCCGTGGCACGCCTGTCCGAAGACGGCCGCCGCCTGACCAACCTGCGAGTGATCTTCGAGGCCGTTCCCGGCGGCTCGGGCGGGCGGCATTTCGGATCGCGCGTGGTCGAATCGCCAGACGGCACCTTGTTCGTGACACTGGGCGACCGTGGAGACCGGCCGAGCGCGCAGGACCTGGCGACCCATATGGGGACGGTCGTGCGCGTCAATCGGGATGGCACGGTCCCGGCCGACAACCCCTTCGTCGGGCAGGCCGGTGTACGCCCCGAGATCTGGTCGTATGGCCATCGCAACCCGCAAGGCGCCGACATCGATGCGCGAGGTCGCTTGTGGGTTTCCGAACATGGCGCCAAGGGTGGAGACGAGGTGAATCTTGTCAAACCCGGCGCCAACTACGGCTGGCCGGTGATTTCCTACGGCACGCATTATTCAGGGAATAAGATCGGCGAGGGCACCAGCAAACCCGGCATGGAGCAGCCGCGCCTGTACTGGGATCCGTCCATCGCGCCTTCGGGGTTGTTGGTCTATTCGGGCGACATGTTTCCCGAATGGCGCGGTGATATTTTCGTGGGCTCGCTGAAATTCGACTATATCGCCCGGCTGACCGGAAACCCGCTGCGCGAGGTCGAGCAGATCAAAGGCCCCGAAACCGAACAGGTCCGCGACATCGTGCAGGCCCCAGACGGGGCGATCTGGTTCATCTCGGTCGGGCAGGGTGCCGTTTACAGGCTAGCGAGATCATCCTAGGGGTGTAGCGATACACTTCAAAGCGGATTGACATGGTCCGCCTTCTCGAAGCCAAAGTCTTTTGCCTGTCGCCCCTTCCCGCCGCGGCCGACAAGGTTTTTTTGCGACCTATGCCGATTATGAATCCTTCGTCGACACCAAGATGAAAAAACCGCGAATTCTCGAACGTTATCAGCCGATTTGGGGGGCTGACGCATACACGCCGCAGCAGATGCAAACCCTGCAAGGTCAGCTGCGTGACCTTGTTCCGTATTGCCTGACGAATGCAGATGTGGCCAAGCGGATAGAGCTCGAGAATGGTTTTTCGCAGGAAATGCGGATCTATTGGAACGGCAAGAACAGCTATCTCTACCAATAAGCCCTTCTGCATCAACGCAACGACGGCGTGACGGTTCTGCAGTTCAGTATCAACACGCCCGACGAGCTCATTCTGGACAAGTTCTAGGCGCTCAGACCGACAGCCGTCCGCTCTGCGTCCCACGCTCGCGATAGGGCGTGGTGTTGTAATGTGCGCGGTAGCATTTCGAGAAATGGCTGGGGCTGGCAAAACCGCAGGCCAGCGCCACGTTGATCACGCTCATGTCGGTCTGCATCAGCAGGTTGCGCGCCTTGTGCAGCCGCAACTCCATGTAATAGCGCTTGGGTGAACGGCTCAGATACCGCCGGAACAGCCGCTCGAGCTGGCGGGTGGACATGCCGACCTCCTTGGCCAGGATCGAGGGCGAGATCGGCTCCTCGATGTTCTTTTCCATCATCAAGATGACCTGGCTCAGCTTGGGGTGCCGCACGCCGATCCGGGTGGGTGTCGACAAGCGCTGGGTGTCCTGATCGGTGCGGATCGAGGAATAGATCATCTGGTCGGCCACCGCATTGGCCAGTTCTTCGCCGAAGTCATCGGCGATCAGTTTCAGCATCAAATCGATCGACGAGGTACCGCCCGCCGTCGTCATCCGGTTGCCGTCCAGCACAAACACCGATTTGGTCAGTTCGACGTCTTCGAATTCCTCGGCGAAACTGTCGGCGTTTTCCCAGTGGATCGTGGCGCGTTTGCCGTCCAGCAACCCGGCCTTGGCCAGGGTATAGGCTGCGGTGCACAGCCCGCCGATCCGCAGCCCCTTACGGGCCTCGCGGCGCAGCCAGTTCAACACCTTCTTGGTCGTGGCGGCCTGCACATCGACCCCGCCGCAGACGATGATAACGTCATCGCGCTGCAACTCGTCCAGATCGCGATCCAGCTGGAACGTGGTTCCGGCCGAGCATTGCACCGTCTCGCCGCCTTCGCCGGCGAGGCTCCAGGCATAGATCTGCCGGTCCGCCATGCGGTTCGCGATGCGCAGACTGTCCAGCGCCGAAGCGAATGAGAGCAAGGAAAACTTGTCCAACAGAACAAAAACGAAATTGCGCGGCTTCGCCGCGTCCGTGTCCACGGTGACAACTTGGCGTTGTTCTTGCATGGCGAACTGTCCTTGATTCGGCGGGCCGAGGCACGGGGCCTGCGGCGAATTTGACCGCCACCATGCTCAAAGCTTGTTTCCGACGTCAAGAGGCGCAAATCGGTTATGGTCTCTGGTCCGTTGATTTTGTATAGAGACCACCTGAAATACATCAGCGGAGATCAAAGCTATGACCGAGTGGCAAAAATCGAACTGGCGCAGCAAGCCGCGGGTTCAGATGCCAGACTATACCGACAAGGCCGCCTTGGCCAAGGTCGAGGCCAAGCTTTCGCAGTATCCCCCGCTGGTCTTTGCAGGCGAGGCGCGGCGCCTCAAGCAACATTTGGGTGCCGCCGGTCGCGGCGAGGCCTTTTTGCTGCAGGGTGGTGATTGCGCCGAAAGTTTCGACCAGTTCAGCGCCGACGCGATCCGCGACACCTTCAAGGTGATGCTTCAGATGGCGATGGTGCTGACTTATGGCGCCAAAGTTCCGGTGATCAAGGTGGGCCGCATGGCCGGCCAGTTCGCCAAGCCCCGCAGCGCCCCGACCGAAGTCATCGACGGGGTCGAGCTGCCCAGCTATCGCGGCGACATCGTTAACGAGCTGGCCTTCACGCCCGAGGCGCGTGAGCCCAAGCCTGAGAAGATGTTGCAGGCCTATACCCAGGCCGCGGCCACGCTGAACCTGCTGCGCGCATTCTCGACCGGCGGCTTCGCCGACATGAGCCGCGTGCATTCCTGGACGCTGGGCTTCACCGACGAACAGGACGTGCAGAAATACTCCGAGATCGCCGACCGCATTCAGGACACGATCGACTTCATGGAAGCCGCCGGCATCACCGCCGACACCACCCATGAATTCTCGACCGTCGAATTCTACACCAGCCATGAAGGGCTGCTGCTGGAGTACGAAGAAGCGCTGACGCGACTGGACTCGACCTCGGGCAAGTGGCTGGCCGGCTCGGGCCACATGATCTGGATCGGTGACCGCACCCGTCAGCCCGACGGCGCGCATGTCGAGTTCTGCCGCGGCGTGCTGAACCCGATTGGTCTGAAATGTGGGCCGACCACAACCGCCGAGGACCTCAAGGTTCTGATGTCCAAGCTGAACCCGGACAACGAAGAAGGCCGTCTGACCCTGATCGCGCGCTTCGGCGCGGGCAAGGCGGGCGAGCATCTGCCGCGTCTGATCAAGGCCGTCAAGGAAGAGGGCGCCAAGGTGACCTGGGTCTGCGACCCGATGCACGGCAACACGATCAAGTCGGCCACCGGATACAAGACCCGGCCGTTCGAATCGGTCCTGCGCGAGGTGCGGGATTTCTTCGGCGTGCATCAGGCCGAGGGCACGATCCCCGGCGGCGTGCATTTCGAGATGACCGGTTTGGACGTGACCGAATGCACCGGCGGCGTCCGCGCCGTCAGCGAAGAGGACCTGTCGGACCGCTACCACACCGCCTGCGACCCGCGCCTGAACGCGTCGCAGTCGCTCGAGCTGGCGTTCTTGGTGGCCGAAGAGCTGACCAACCTGCGCCGCGAACGCAAGAATCGCGCAGCAGGCTGATCTCGGTTGATCCGAAACGGGAACGGCGGGCCTCGGCCCGCCGTTTTTCGTTCGTCCCAGCAGGGATCAATCGTCTCGGGAATAGACAAGCTTCAGATGGCCAGACGGGCCCTTGAACTCGGTCTGTTCCTCGGCAAACCCGGACTCGAGCCGGGGTTTTTCAGCCCGCCGCCGAACCGCGACCAGCGGCCGGACGTGGCTGGCTTCGATCGTAAAACGGCGGGGCGTGGCGCCGATTGCGCCATCACTGACCAGAACGCCAAGAATCCGGCTGACATCGCCCAGGTCGCTGCGCAGCGGCAGCAGGATCATCCGCGCCTCGAGCCGGACCCGACCCAGCTTGCCTTTCGAAACCAAGGCGAACTCTCCGATCGCGGGTTCGGAAAAAACCGTCTCCAACTCCTCGGTGATCCGGTCGCGCGACGAGGGCTCTAAAAACGCGGTCAGCGGCATGCCGCGCACTTCCATGCCGGCGATCTTGCTTAGATGGCTTCCGGCCAGCCGGAACCGGGCCAGCCCGGGGGCGATGCGTTCGAGGATGAACGTGTATTCGAGAATGTTTTCCAAACCGCGCGGATCGATCTGCGACCGCCGGGGAACCCCGTCGTCGCCCAGCAGCGCGGTCCAGTAAGATTCTGCCTGACGGATCGGCGACAGACTGCGCCCACTGCCAAAGCGGTCCATTGCGATGATCTTTCCAAGTTTCGGCCCGGAACCGTTCCCGAAGAAGGTTTTCATTTCATCACCTCGTGTCGAATGGCCGTCCTTTGGTCTGCTGCGGCGCTGCGGCCAACTGCAACCGACCTGTCCTTGTGACTGACAGATTGACACGGGTTTACTTAAAATTGGAGCAAATCTTTAACGAATGGTTAACTTGTCCGGATGAAGTCAGCCATCAGCAAACCCTTGCCCTGACCGGTGCGATGGCATTAGGTGCAGCAGCGCAGGGCGAAAGTCGGAAAGGGCAGGCATGATCAAATCCATGACGGGTTTTGCTTCGGGCAAGGGGGGCTGCGGGCCGCATGGCTGGAGCTGGGAACTGCGCAGCGTGAACGGCAAGGGGCTGGACATGCGGCTGCGGGTGCCCGAGTGGCTGACCGGGCTCGAAGCGGCGCTGCGGGCCGAGCTGTCGCGCATGATCAGCCGCGGCAACGTAACGCTGACCCTGCGCATCACGCGGCAGGAATCGGCCACCGACCTGAGCCTGAACGAACCGGCGATGCGCGCGGCGCTTTCGGCGATCGCGCGGGCTGAGGAGCTGGCGGCGCAACAGGGCGTTTCTCTGGCTCCCACGCGGGCCGGCGACCTGTTAGCGCTGAAAGGGATGCTGGATACCAGCGCCGAAGACGATGACCCCGCGCCACTAGTCGAGGCGCTGAAGGCCGCGTTCGGAAAACTGCTGGCGGATTTCATCGAGATGCGCCGTACCGAAGGCGAGGCCCTTGCTGCGGTCCTGGCCGAACATCTGGACCGGATCGAGGCGCTGACCGCGAAAGCCGTCGATCTGGCCCAGGCCCGCGCCCACACGATGGCCGATGCGCTGCGCCAGAATCTGGCCCGAGTTCTGGACAACGCCCAGGGTGCCGACGCGGACCGCGTGGCCCAAGAACTTGCGCTGATCGCCGTGAAATCCGACATCACCGAAGAGCTCGATCGGCTGACCGCCCATGTCGCCGCGGCACGGGCGCTGCTGGCGCAGGACGGCCCGGTGGGCCGCAAGCTGGATTTTCTGGCGCAGGAGTTCAACCGCGAGGCCAACACTTTATGCTCCAAATCGCAGAACGCCGAGCTGACGGCGGTTGGCCTGGAGTTAAAGGCGGTGATAGACCAGTTGCGCGAACAGGTACAAAACGTTGAATAAACAAGGACAATCACAAATGGCGGATCGCCGGGGCCTTCTCATCATTCTGTCGTCGCCTTCGGGCGCGGGTAAATCGACGCTGGCCCATCGGCTGATGAACTGGGACCCCGATCTTCAGTTCTCGGTTTCAGCGACGACGCGCAAGCCCCGCCCGGGCGAGGTTCACGGGACGGACTACTACTTTCTGTCCGAGGACGAGTTTCGTCAGCAGGTTGCCAGCGGGCAGATGCTGGAACACGCGCATGTCTTCGGCAATTTCTACGGCTCGCCCGCCGACCCGGTTCGCGAAGCGATCCAAAGCGGCCGGGACGTGCTGTTCGACGTGGACTGGCAGGGCGAGGTGCAGATCCGCAACTCGGAACTGGGCAAGCACGCGCTGTCGATCTTCATCCTGCCGCCCTCGATCAAGGAACTGCGCCGCAGGCTTGAAACACGCGGGCAGGACGCGCCCGAGGTGATCGCCAAGCGCATGATGAAAAGCTGGGACGAGATCAGCCATTGGGGCTACTACGACTATGTGCTGATCAACGACGATCTGGATGCGACCGAGGACAAGCTGAAAACCATCGTCAGCGCCGAGCGGATGCGGCGGATCCAGCAACCCAAGCTGCAAGAGCACGTCCGCGCCTTGCAACAAGAATTCGAGAGCATGAAATGACGATCTATGCCCTGGGCGATTACGCCCCGCAAATCCACGAGGACACCTGGGTAGCCCCCGATGCCAACCTGATCGGCAAGGTGGTGCTGGAACAGGGCGCCTCGGTCTGGTTCGGCTGCACGATCCGCGCCGATCACGAGGAGATTCGCGTGGGGCAGGGCAGCAACGTGCAGGAAAACTGCGTGATGCATATCGATGCCGGGTTTCCGCTGACCATCGGCAAGAATTGTACGATCGGCCACAAGGTCATGCTGCACGGCTGCACGATTGGCGACAACAGCCTGATCGGGATGGGGGCGATCGTGCTGAACGGCTCTAAGATCGGGCGGAACTGCCTGATCGGGGCCGGCGCCCTGATCACCGAAGGCAAGGAAATCCCGGACAATTCACTGGTCATGGGTGCGCCCGGCAAAGTGGTGCGCGAACTGGACGAGGCGGCAGCGCAGCAGATCGCGCTCAGCGCGCTGCACTATCAGGACAACATGCGCAAATTCCGCGACGGCCTGAAACCCGTGCGTGCCGGAGACTAGACGCAAGGGGCCATTCATGTCCGACGCCAACCTTGCCGAATTCGTTTCGGCCGTGCCGATGCCAGCGCTTGTGATCGACCAGACCGAGCGGATTATCGCCGCGAACGCCGAAGCCAGAACCCTGTTGGGGCGCAATCTCGACAACCGGCACTTCGCCACAATCCTGCGCCAGCCGCCGGTCGTCGAAGCGATCGAGAAGAGCCTGCGCGCCAAGGGGTCGGCCAGCGCGCGGCACCTGGCCAATGACGGGGCGCAGGACACTACCTTTCAGGTCCACTGCCGTTACATTGATGGTGTCGGCGCTGTGTCGGCCGGTGCTGTTCTGGCCAGTTTCTTGGACGTGACCCATCTGGAACAGGCGCGGCAGATGCGCCGGGATTTCGTGGCCAATGTCAGCCATGAGCTGCGCACGCCGCTGACGGCCCTGATGGGGTTCATTGAAACCCTGCGCGGCCCGGCCCGCGACGACCCTGCCGCGCGGGACAGGTTCCTGCAGATCATGGCCGACGAGGCCAGCCGCATGAACCGGCTGGTCGGGGACTTGCTGTCGTTGAACCGGGTCGAAAGCGAAGAGAGGGTGCGCCCGACGGAACGGCTGAACCTGACCGAAGTGCTGGAGTCCACCTTGGCCACTCTGCGCCCCCTGGCCGAGAGCGCGGGCGTGACGCTGGCTCTGACGACGCCCGAGGCGCCGGTGCACCTGCCCGGAGACGCCGACCAGTTGCGGCAGGTGTTCACGAATCTGGTCGAGAACGCGATCAAGTATGGCGGCAGCGGCGGCAGCGTCGAACTGCGGGTTGCGGTTGCCGAGCGCGATCCGGCGGTCCGCGGCGCTGCGGTTCGGGTTCAGGTCATCGACAAGGGCCCGGGCATCGACCCGGTGCACCTGCCGCGCCTGACCGAGCGGTTCTATCGCGCCGACAGCCACCGGTCGCGGCAACTGGGCGGCACGGGCCTGGGCCTGGCCATCGTGAAACATATCGTCAACCGGCATCGGGGCCGGCTGCGGGTCGAGAGCGATCTGGGCAAGGGCGCGGTGTTTACGGTCATTCTGCCGCTGTGATCGATCCGATCCCCGCACAAGCGGCAAAGCTTGACCTTTGACCGCCCGGCATGCGATGGCCCGGTTGCGGGGGACGCCCTTTCGGCAATGTGCGTCTTTACCTGCGGCAACCGGATAAACTGGCGCGAGCGGAGCAGGAAGTGGGCGAAAAAACGATCAAGATCTCGGCGCGGGACGTCAATGTCCACTACGGCGACACGCATGCCATCAAGGACGTGAACGTCGAAATCGAGGACAAAACGGTCACGGCCTTCATCGGGCCGTCGGGCTGCGGCAAGTCGACGTTCCTTCGCTGCCTCAACCGAATGAACGACACGATCGACATCTGCCGGGTTGAAGGTGATATCCGG